>JANMSR010000353.1:0-32873 GCA_031389565.1 Burkholderiales bacterium | reverse complement strand
CCTGCCAACGGCAGGTCGTACTACCTGGCACTGATTCATCCCAAGGAGAGAAGACAATGCAAAAAATCCTGGTGCCTGTCGATGCTTCGCCCAACTCGCTTTACGCAGCGCAGCACATTATCCGTGAATCCCTGAACAATTCGGCTATGGAGTTCCACCTTCTGAATGTACAGCATCCCTTTTCGAGGAATGTCGCGCGCTTTGTGAGCAAGAAGAGCCTCGATAACTGGTATCGGGAAGAAGCGGAAAAGGCCCTGAACCCGTGTCGCGAACTGCTGGAGCAACATGGCATCCCCTATTCGCTACATATCGAGAAGGGAGCAAAGGCTGAAGCGATTGTAGCAGCAGCCAAGCGGTTGAATTGTGATTTGATCTTGATGAGCACGGCGCGAAAAAACTCGATAACCCGCATGGTGGAAGCTTCCGTAACCAATCGGGTGCTGGAGCTGACTACCGTGCCGGTCGAAGTGATTGCCGGCGATGCGGTGTCGAAGTGGGAACGCTGGGGCCTGCCGGCCGGCGTGCTCGGCGGCGGCCTGTTGTTTCTGGCGGCCCTGGATTGAAGCCTGGGCCGGGTGCGGGGGGCCGCCCGCGCCTCAGATGCCGGCGTACCACTCGTAGCCCTCGTCCTCCCAGTAGCCGCCCTTGCCACCGCGGATGGCGGTAAAGCTGGCCACCAGTTCGATCGCGCGCACGTACTTGGCCTGCTTGTAGCCGAGCTGGCGCTCGACGCGGCAGCGCAGCGGCGCGCCGTTGCTGACCGGCAGCGGCTGGTCGTTCAACTGATAGGCCAGGATCGTCTGCGGGTGGTAGGCGTCGTCGAAGTCGATGCTCTCGTAGTAGCGTGAATCGGCGCCAGCGGCCGGATCGTCCATCGAGTCGAAGCACCGAAAGACGACGAAGCGCGCGTTGGGCAAGGGCTTGGCCTGGCCGAGCAGTTGGCTCAGTGGCACGCCTTTCCATAGACCGATGCAACTCCACCCCTCGACACAATCGTGGCGCGTGATCTGGCTGCGCGAAGGCATCGCGCGCAGTTGCGCCAGCGTGTACTCGGCCGGCTGCTCGACCAGCCCGCCGACGCTGAGCCTGTAGTCGGCGAAGCCAGCCCGCCGCAGGGCCTGGTAGTCGGTGTCGGCCGGCTCGAGCGTGCCGTTGCTGCGGAAGGTCTGCACGACGAGCTTGCGGTCGAACTCCTGCGCCATCGCCGGCCGCGGCGCCACCAGCTTGTGCGCGGCACGGTTCAGTTTTTCGGCGCTCTCGAGCACCTCGACGAACGCGTCGTTGCGCGACAACCGGTCGCAACCGCTGAGCAGGGCCGCGCCGGCCGCGGCCACCGTGCCGCGCAGCAGATGGCGGCGGTCGCGCTGGCTCTTGCGCATCAGGCGGATGGTTGGCTTCGCGTTCATCACAGCCCCTTTGGCGTTTTGTCGGCCGGCACGGTGTACCAGCCGGTGACCATCGAGCGGATTTCGTTCCAGACCCCCGCGACGATGACCTCGAACAGATGGATCAGGGTGAACAGCAGCAGGCCGGCGCCGGCCAGGAAGTGCAGCGAGCGCGCCGACTGGCGGCCGCCGAGCAGGTCGACCCAGCCGGGGAACACCGCGTCGAGCCGGGGCGACATCGCCAGCCCGGCCACCACCACCAGGGGCAGCAGCACGAAGATCACGGTCAGGTAGGTCAGGCTTTGCAGCACGTTGTAGCGCCGCGCCGCGTCACCCGTCGGGTGGCGAAACCGCAAGTGGTTCCTGATCGACGCGCCGATGCCGCGCAGCTCTGCCCTGGTGGGCAGCAGGTCGCGCGTCAGGTGGCGGCTGCACAGCGTGTACAGGACATACGCCAGGCCATTGACGACGAACACCCAGGCGAAGAAGAAGTGCCAGCGGCGCGCCATCGACAGCCACTGCGGGCCCGGCACCGTGGCCCAGCTCGGGAAGCCGCGCGCGCGGGTTTCGCCATCGACCGCCGAGAGGCCGAGCACGCCCGTCGTCTGCCACTCGCGGCCGGCGATCTGGGTCACGCCGACGGGGCCCGCCGAGGTGTCCCGCGCCTTGATCGCCAGCCAGGGCGACGCGAAGTTCGACTCCTTGCCCCAGTACAGCGCCGGATGCGCGTTGAAGATGTTCAATCCGCTCATCAGCAGGATCGTGACGCTGAGGACATTGATCCAATGCATCACGCGCACCGGCAGCCGGTGGCGATAGATGCGCAGGGCAGGTACCCGCAGTGTGTTGTTGCTGGCCATCGAACACCCTCCAGAACCGGCCTGGGATCGCTGAACATAGCACTGCCCGGCAGCGCCATGACGCAACTTGGTCGGCCGTGCGGCCCGCGTCTTACAGCCTGGAGCCCAGGCCGAGATTTCAGCGAGGGATGAGCCTGGAGGGGGTCCGGGGGTGGCGGTGGCCCCGGCTTCGTTCCAGACCCAGCCGCCAGACAGGTTCGACCGCTCTACTTTGCGCCTTGCACCAACTGCATCTGCCGGCGCAGCCGCTGGGCCTCGTCAATCGCGCCGGCGCGTTCCGCGCGCATGGCCAGGACTTCGAGCCACGCCAACAAGGGGCGCCGCCAACCTTGTGCAGACGCGGTGTCGGCCGCGAACGCCAGCGTCGTCGGGCTGGCCTGGCCGGCCTGAAACAGCACCGCCGCCGCAATCAGCCTGGACAGCGCGTCGTCGATGCCCTGCACGCTGGCCGCAGGCGCATCGCCGCCCGCAACGGCGGCCGCCACGGCCCGTTGCGCGGGCGGCAGGCGCTCGATCGCCTCGCGTGGCAGCGCCCGCGCGGCCAGGTGATCGGCATAGGCGCGCTCCGGCGCGGCGGCATCGTTGCGCAGGCGCTCGAAGCCCAGGCACGGCTCGAACACCAGGCTCGCCACGTGGGCCGCGCAACGCATCAGCTCAGCCCGCGCCATCAACTCCGGCCGGCCTGTTCGAGCGATCTGGTTGCGTGCGCGCTCGAACGCCATCGCCTCACCCTGGTCGTCGCCTGCCAGGTAGGCGGCTGTGGCCTGGTCCATCGCCGCCTTGGCATCGGCCTGCCAATCGGGCACGGGGGGGCTGCTGGCACAGGCGGCGAGCGTCGCGACGACCGCCGCCACGGCAGCACCCCGCATTGCTCGAGACCCTCGGTGCCGGGTCATCGCAACTTCAACTCCGTATCGCGGGCGAACGGCCACTTCCGGTTGATCTCGTCAACCAGTTGTTCAACCTTGCGCACCGTGGCATCGACCTCGCCGCGCAGCGCACCGAGATCGGTGCTGGCCACGCGGGCATTGGTCGCCACTGCCTGCGCCTCGGCGAGCACGGCATCGACCTGCTTCAGCGAGGCCCGGGCATCGGCCAGCAGGCCGGCGAGTTGCACGACCGTTGCGCGCCCCTGTCGCACCAACCCATCGGGGCCGAGCACCTGGGCGTCGGCCTTCGCCGCCATGCCGTCCAGGCGCGCCAGCAGGGCGTTGGTGCGTGCCAGCGCGGTGCTGACTTGTTGTGCGTCGGACTCGCTGCCGAGCATGCCCAGGGCGCCGCGCGGCCCCTTGCCCTTCTCGGTCAGCGCCTGCAGGTTGGCCAGACTCGTGGCCAGCGCCGCGTCGGAGGCGGACAGTTGCGCCAGGTTTTGCAGCAGCTCGCGTGCCGAAGCGACCAGTCGCGGCAGCTCGGCAGCGGTGTCGCCGATGAGCACCTTGCGCTCGGCGCCGTCCGGCAGTGGCGGGTCGGTCGGCACGCCGGTATAGGCACGCAGGTTGGCGCTACCGACCAGGCTGCGCACGAGAGTGAACATGCTCGATGTGCGCAACCAATGCGCGTCCTTGCGTGGCACGTCGATGACGATGCGCGCGTTGCCGTCTGCGGCCAACTCGATGCGGCGCACGCGGCCGATCGGGAAGCCCGCGAAGGTCATGTCCATGCCGACACTCACGCCTTCCGAATCTTCGGCCACCAGCACCAGCCGCTGCGTGGCCTCGAACGTGCCGCGCGCATACATCAGGTAAAGCGCAGTCGTGCCCACCAGGAGCGCAAACAAGGCCAGCAGCAGGACCGCCTTGAATTGCAGGTGGGCGACCGGTGCATCCGCCGGGGCTGGGACATCATCCTTCATGTTCGCGAGGGCGTGGCGTGAGCCATCAATAGTAGTTGCCCACCAGCGAAGCGGACTCGATCAGCAGGATCACCACGAACATGCGCACCAGGCCCTGCAACTCAGCGCTCGTCTTGCGACGTGTGGGGCGCACATCGTCGAGCACCGAGGCCACAGGCACCAGGGCAACTGCGGCGCCGAGGAAGACGATCTTCAGGCCCAGGATCAGCGAGACCGCGGGATTGAACACATGGCCCACCGTGCGCGTGTAGGCCGGCAGGCCCGATGCCACCGGCCCGTACACCGAGAGGTAGGCCACCACCAGCGTCACGGTGCAGCTCACGGCGGCCAGCATCAGCGCGCTGAACAGGCCGCCCGCCACGCGCGGCAGAACCTCGCGGCGCAGCGGGTCGGCGCCCGCGCGAACCGCTGCATCCCAGCCGCCCTGAGCACGCAGGGTCGCCAGCTCCGTGGCATGCGGAATCGTGCAGTGCAGCGCGGCAAACAAGGCCGCGGCGATGGGGATCAACTCCAGCACCAGCACGCGAACCATCATCTCCAGCGCGTACTGCGTCAAGCCATAGCTCACGGCCGTGACCAGGACGATCTGGATCACGATCAGGCTGATCAGCGTGGTCAGCACCGTGAACCCCGCCAGCACGGGCGCGGTGTCGCGGACGATGTGATACGCCAGGGCGCGCCAGTTCTCACCGCTGTAGGTCGACGGCGATAGCGCCATCTCCAGCAACTGCGCGCCAAGGCGAACGATGCCCCACCAACCAGCCAGCCAGCGCCTGGCGGCGCGGGCCAGTTCAGCGAGCGTTCGCTGCATCGGGGCAGTCGCAGACATGCTCGGATCATAGGTCGCCCACTCGCCGCTCGGCCAGCGGCCCGGTTGCATGGCGACCGGTTCAGCGTTGCAAATCGAACAAGGCCGCCCCGCGCCGGGTCAGGCTGCGGGCGATCACGCCGCGGTGGATTTCCGCGGTGCCGTCGAAGATGCGGCGGATGCGCGCGTCGCGGCAATAGCGCTCGATCGCCAAGTCCGCCGGCGCTGGCCTGCAGATGGCCCTGGTGTACACACTGTGCTGGGCGGCGGAGGCCGGACGCGGCCAAGCAGGTTTGCGATGAACGACCGCAATGAGCGAGATTTCAACGATCCACCGAGCCCGCCGCAGGGACCCGATCGGCGTCTTGCCCGGCAGCGATCATCTCCTGCATTCGGATGTCGATGTGGTGCAGCCTCGGTTCATCGGCGCGCAATACCTTGTGAGTCACTTCACCGACGAAAAGTGTATGGTCCCCGAATTCGATGACCTGGCGCACCTTGCATTCGAGAGCTCCGAGCGAGTCCGCAAGACGCGGCGCGTCGACCGACTGCGCTTGCTCCTTGCGCAATCCTGTTGCGGCGAACTTGTCGACTCGGCGGCCCGACACATTGCCGCAGTAGAAGATGATTTTTTCCCAGCTCGCCGGAACGAAATTGACGACGAAGACACCGGAGCGGCGCACCAGCTCGGCGCCGTAGCCGTTGCGATTGACCGAAATTCCGAACAGGCCCGGTTCGAATGACAGCACGATGTGCGCGTCCAGCGGCCAGACATTGTCCGCGCCGTCGTGTCGGGTCGTGATCAGCACGATCTGCCGCGGCGTCGTGTAGGCGACGCGGACAAATGTCGATTCCGGCCGGCGTTGAATGATCCTCCGCAATCGCCCGAGACTGCGTCGAAGCGGTTGCGGCAGCCGATCCACAAGAGCGCGAATACGAGCCTGCCTCATCAGCGCATTCTCCCGCAGCAGTGCGGGCCAGTATAGGCGAGCACGGTGTTCCAACATTCGACGCGAATGCCGACTCCTGGCCGCCTCGGGGTAGCTCGCAGTGATACAAAGCGGCATGGCAAAGGCTGCCGCAATGCACGAGATCGCTGCAAGCAAGATCCGGGACCTGCTGAGCGCTGCCGAACGGCGCGAGGTGGCCTTGTTGCTTGCGCTGATCGTCGTCGGAGCGTTGATCGAGACCATCGGCGTGGGTCTGGTATTGCCGGCGGTGGTGTTGCTGAGCCAGCCCGATCTTGCCGGTCAGCACCCGGCGATCGAATCTGCGATTCGAGCGCTCGGCCTGCACAGCGGCCCCGACCTCGTCATCGGCGGCATGCTGGTGCTGGTCGCGGTGTACCTCGCGAAGGCCCTGTTTCTCGGATTCCTGGCGCGCCGCCAGTCGCGTTTCGTCTACGCGGTGCAGGCGCAGCTTTCGCAGCGCCTGTTCGGTATCTACCTGCGCCAGCCCTGGGCATTTCACCTGCAGCGCAATTCGGCACAGTTGATCCGCAACCTCGTCAACGAGGTCAACCTGTTCGCCTTCAACGGCCTTCAGGCCGGCCTGACCCTGCTTTCGGAGTGCCTGGTGCTGGCCTGCGTGGGAACCCTGCTGCTGGTCGTCGAACCGCTCGGAACGCTGACGCTGCTGGCCGTGCTGGCCGGCGCTTCCTGGGGCTTCCACCGCCTCACGCGCGCGCACATCGCCCGGGCGGGCCTGGCGCGCCAGCATCACGAGGGCTTGCGCCTGCAGCACCTGCAGCAAGGCCTGGCCTGCGTGCGCGAGTTGAAGCTGCTCGGCAGGGAGAGCGAATTCCTGCAACGCTGCCGGGTGCACACGACGCAAGGCGCCAAGGCCGGACAGCGGCTGGCGATGCTGCAGCAACTGCCGCGACTGTGGCTCGAGTTGCTGGCGGTGATCGGCCTGGCGCTGCTGGTCATCAGCATGGCGGCGCAGGACCGCGCCGCCGACGCGATGTTGCCGACGCTGGGCCTGTTTGCCGCCGCCGCGTTCCGCCTGCTGCCCTCGGTCCAGCGTCTGATCACGTCCAAGCAGGCCTTGAATTTCAACTGGCCGGCGATCGAGGTTCTGCACGCCGAGTTCGCTCTCGGCGCTGGCGAACCACCCGCTCCGCAGACGCCACCCGCGCCGTTGCGCACAAGCCTGGAACTGGACCGGGTCAGCTTCAGCTATCCGGGTGCGTCGACGGCTGCGCTCGAGGATCTGTCGCTCGTGGTACGCCGCGGCGAGTGCGTCGCGATCGTCGGCGCCAGCGGCGCCGGCAAGAGCACCCTGGTGCACATCCTGCTGGGGCTGCTGGCGCCGGGCAGCGGCGAACTGAGGGTCGACGGCCAGGACACCCGCCACGCGATGCGCAATTGGCAGGACCAGATCGGCTATGTGCCGCAGTCGGTCTGCCTGATCGACGACACGGTAACCCGCAACGTGGCCCTCGGCCTGCCCGATGAACGGATCGACCCGGCCGCGGTGTGGCGCGCCCTGCGCGCTGCGCAACTGGAAGATTTCGTGCGCAGCCTGCCGCAGGGCCTGGAAACCCTTTTGGGTGAGCGTGGCATCAGGCTGTCCGGCGGGCAGTGCCAGCGCATCGGCCTGGCTCGCGCGCTGTACCACGACCCAGGCGTGCTGATTCTCGACGAGCCCACCAGTTCACTCGACAGCGCCACCGAGCGTGAGTTGATGCAGGCGGTTCGCGAGCAGCGGACCCGGACGATCGTCGTTGTTGCGCACCGCACCAGCACGGTGGAGCGCTGCGACCGCCGCTACACGCTGGAACACGGGCGGCTGGTGGATAGCGTGGATGAGAACCTGGCGCCAGCGAGGCGTGTCACCCCGCCATAGGTACCAACGCCGATCGAGGATCGGCGCAGATGACGGATCTCGTCAGGTGGCGCGCCGGACGAATTCGTGGACCCGCGCGAGGTTCACCAGCAGGAACAGCGGGATGGCCTGCGGCCCGGATGCGGCGTCGTCGAACAGGCGCCGGTAGTCGACGCCCGGCAAGCGGACCTTCGATGCCTGGATGCCTTCGACACATCGGCCCGCATCGACGCGACGCCGAACAACGGCTCGGTAGTCGCTCTTCGGGCGCTGCTTCATCAGCGCGGGAAACATGCCGTCCAGGGCGTCGAGAAGCAAGGGCTTCGCACGCCCGGGGTCGCTCTTGATGGCGCAAGGCAGGGAGATGAGGAAGTCGACCAGCGCTCGGTCGGCGAACGGATGCCGCAGGTCGATGCCGCGGCTGGCCGCCTCGATTTCTTTCTGTTCCAGCGAGACCGTCGCGCGCGGCAACAAGGGTTGAAGTTGCCTGACCTTCCAGGCGGCCGAGGGCCAGCGCCAGCGGAAGATGTCGTCGCGCAGGATCTGCGCACGCAGCGGCCCGCAGAAGTACGGGCCGACGCCTTGCATGTAGGTTCGGGTCCGGTAGCCAGGGGGCCGGCACGACGGCGGAATGAAATTGGCTGCGCTGCCGCGCAACGCACGCCGCACGCCGTAGTCCCGGGTCAACGATGCGAGCCTGCCGAATTCGCCTTTGAGGATCAGTTCGCCCCATTCGACACCGCGCGGGCCCAGCACGCCATCGGCATCGTGGCCATCGAGTGCGACCGTGATCCCCTGGGCAGCGAGATGGTCGAGAGCCGGCTCGTCGATGCCGTACGGAAAGCGGTTGTAGGGGATCCCGAGCAGGTCGAGTTCGGCCTCGATATCCCAGGCAACGACGTTTCCGGCCACGGTGTGCAGTGGTGCCCCGACCGTGTGGGCCAACGCCGCGGCGAATTGCTGCTCGTGGGTTTGCGGCAGGTCCGCAAAGTGCACATGAACCAGATGCGCAAGCCCTCGACCCGAGGCCGGCGTCGTCACGGCGACCGCACCCGAATCGAGGCCGCCGCTGAGCAGGATGCCGCTTCGCGCTTCGAAGCAGCGTTTCACCGCGGATGCGAAGCGCTCGCGGAACTCCGCCAGCGCTTCACTGCGGCTGCCTCGATAGGTGCCGAACAGACGCGCCGGCTCCCAGTAGCGGCTCGAGACGATGCCGAGGTCGCGTGCGTCGACCTCGATCGTGCCACCGGGCACCACGCGGTGAATGCCGCGCCATCCGGTCCGGTCGTCCAAAGGGACGAAGGCAGCCCGCGCGCTGAGGGCCTCGAGGTCGGGAACCGGCGTCTGCACGGACACCAGCGGCGCCACCTCGGTGGCCAGCCAGAGGGCGTCGGGAAGCCTGCGATAGAACAGCGGCGCGAGCCCCAAGGCATCGCGGCTGGCGCGCAGCGTGGTGCCGTCCCACTCGATGGCCGCGAACCGCGCCGCCGTGCGCTGCAGGTCCGCGAGTGGCGACTGCGGGGCGCCATGCACGAGGCGGGTCACGCCGGCGCGTGTCTCGACCGTCGGTCCCTCGGTGGCGTCGACCAGGCTGGCGATCTCTAGGCCGCGACAGTGGTGATGAACGGCGACGCCGCGATGCCAGCGCAATTGCTCGACGACACGCTCGATCGGCTGCGGCTTTGCGCTCAGACAGGCAACGAAGCCACCTCGCATCGAGGGTGTGGAATCAGAGCGACTCGGGAGGACTCGGCGCCGGTCGCCGCGGGCTTCGGCCCAGGGCAGCGCGCAGCGCCCCCACCGACCGGTGCAGCGCGATGAGCGCGTGCGCCGTGGCCCGAGGGCTCAGGTACAGCGCCCCGCTGGCCACCGCCGACAACAGCGCGCAGGCCAGCCTGGCACGCAGCGCCCGGCGCGGCGGGCCACCGAGCGGCATCCATCCGCCGGCGCGCCAGACGCCGGTGACGGGCCCGAGGATCCGGCCATGCGCCACCGGCGGGTCGGGCACCAGGGTCGCGTCGCCTCGGGTGATGAGATGGCCCAGTGCCGCAGCAGCCCGCCCGCGATGGACGACGCGGTGAACGATCACCTGGTTGCCAGCCTGATAGGCGACAACCTCGCCGGCTTCATAGCGGGCCCGGTGAACCAGCGCGACGCGAATCCGCGACCCCGGGCCGAGGCCCGCACCCATGCTCATGCCTGTCAGCGTCGACTCGAACCAGCGGTCGGGGGCGCGCAGATTCTCGGCCACAGCGAGCGTGCGGGCCGGGTCGGCGCGCAGCATTCGCCCGATGGCGTCGACGAGATCAGGCGATGGCGTTGCCAAGGTGGTCTCTTCCGGCGGCACGACGACCCAACTCCGAAGCCAGCGTGACTTCGTCGTCGGTGAAGCCCGCCTCCAGGCGACCGGGCCGGTCGGTCGGATAGTAGACGCCCTCGCGAGCTTCGCTTCCCATCACCTGCTCGAAGGCCTTCGCAGCCCGGGTCATCGTCTTGCCCATCTGGAGCAGTTCGCGCGGATTGTCCCGGATGGTTTGGCGCAGCCACTCGTTGGCAAACCTGACGTGAATGATCTCGTCAGCCAGTTGAGAGTCGAAAAAGTCGGCCAGCGCAAGGTCGCCGCAGTCGTGCATCTGCTGGGCGACCCAGGCGACGGCGTCGAGCCCGCCGGCTTCGAAGGTGCGGTTCTGGATCGTCAGGCGACCCAGCAGGCTGTCGGCCTTGCTGATGATCCGAAACTGGAAATTAAGGACCGGAAACTGACCGACGTGGCCACCGAGACTCTCGAGCCGGCGGCGGAACATGCGCGCGTGGCGGGCCTCGTCGGCGCATTGGCGCGCGAACCACATCCGCAGATCCCAGTCGGCCTGCGGAAAGTCGCTCAGGCATCCGGCCGAGCACTCCAGGCCATTGACCTCTTCGTTCATCTGGCGGTGCGTGAATTCGACCTGGTGCAGCGGATGCTCGGGCGGAAGATTGACACAGTCGCGCCAGCGATCCTTGACGACGTAGCGCGGATCGCGGGCGGGGCCATCCGCAAACAGCAATGGGTCGAGCGGGACCGAGCTACTCACCTGCGGCTCGGAGGGCTCATTCAAGCGCGAATCCTGCATCACGGCGATCCTCGATGTTGACCGGAATCTGATGTTCCATTTTCACTCCGGGCGGCGTCAGCGCCACGGTCCAGGCGCGCACCGCGCTCATCGCGGCGATCGCCTTGAGCAGGGCCCTCGGCTCTTCGGTCTTCAACCGCTCGAGCCAATCGTTGGCGAATCGAACGTGCTGAACCTCGTCGGCGACGACCGAGTCCATGATCTCCGCGGTGATGCGATCGCCCCACCCAGCCCAGACGACGACAGACTCCTTGAAGACGTCCAGCGATCCGCCCTCGAAGAGCCGGTTCTGAACCGCCAGGCGGCCGGCCAGGGAGTCGAACATGCAGACCACGCCCCACTCCTGGTTGATGATCGGGAACTCTCCTTTTCGCCCGCCCAGTTCCAGCAGCCGGCGCAGGAAAGCGTGGGCGTGGCGCGTTTCGTCCCAGCATTGGCGGGCCAGATGAAGGCGGATCTCCCACGGTGCGTCGGGGAAGTCGGCGATGCATTGCGCGGCGATCTCGAGGCTCTGGACCTCCTCGTTAACGTCGCCGTGCAGCATCTCGCGGCGGTGTTCGAGCGACCCCTCCGGGAACTTGGCCATGTGGGCCTGGTCCGTGGTCACCCGAAAGCAGGCCTCGCGGGCCGGACTGGCGCGCAGCGTCACGCCGCCGCGCACCTGGATGGTTCCGATGGTCGAGGTGTCCATGCCGATCCCTACACTGTGCTGACCGCATCGGCGGCTCGGCTGACCACGATGTCGACCAGCGACGCCTCGCGGCGCCGCAGGCTCTCGAGCCAGGCCGCGTCGGTCGATGCGATGGCCGGCACGTCGTCGCGCAGCGTCTGGCATTCGGTCTTCATGCGGGTGATGTCGAACAGGACTCGCTCGAGGATGCGCAGCGTCGGGCCGTCAAGCAAGGGATCGACCTGGCCGATGTAGTTGCGAAAGCGTCTTTCGAGCCCGGGCAGCACGCAGTCGTAGAAGCCGGCAATCCGCTTGTCGGTCTCGGCCGTCGCTGCCAGATCGCCGAGGAACTGCACGAAGTCGGCCGCCGGCTCGAGGCTGTGCTGCAAGGGCAAACGAAGCTCGTGCGTCCTTTTGCCAAAACTGTCGGCATGCTGGGCGACGTCCCAGATGTGCGCGCCGAAAACCAGCTTGACCTCGGTTTCCGGCGTCGTTGGCACCCAGCGCGCCAGCGTCTCCATCAAACGCACTTCGATCCAGCGGAACGTGGCGACATGATCGCCTCTTTGCTTCACGTTGAGTTGCATGTGGCCTCCATCAAATCTTCGATCGCCGCCGCGCTGTCCTCGGCGGAACCGAGTTCGAGCCGATAGCAGTTGAGCCCGGACAGTACGTTCACCACGGTGAGGAACTTCATCAGGTCGCGGCCCGGCGATAGCCCCCAGGATGGTATCGACTCACTGACGACCGCTTTCAACCGCTTCGCGTCGCCGATCTCGGGTCGAAATGGCGTCAGACTGGCTTGCACCGCGAAGCCGTCGAGCAGGAACGCGAAGCGCAGCGGCAGCACCCGGCCGACCGACCCCGGAAACAGATCGCCCACGCTAACGAGCGTGCGCGTCATGCCGTTGGGGCCGACGGCGGTCGTGTGACGGGTGGCCCGCAGCCGAGCGTCGAGCGAACGCACATACGGACCCGGCCGCAGGCCCATCGCCCTGGGGAACGGAAGGAGTTCGCGGCTCTGCATGCGAATCGCGGCCACGTCGTCGCCGAGCATCATGTGACCTCGTGCCGCCAGTGCCAGCGCGGTCGTCGATTTGCCGGCCTGGCCGCACCCGACCAGCAAGGCCCCCGCGCCGGCGATCCCGAACGACGCGGCATGAAGGAACAACACGTCGGGCTGGGCGCTTTGCACGAGGCTGACGACGCCGTCGATCGCGAACTCCGCAGGTGCCACGTCCAGGTCGATGACGAGTCGGTGGCTGTCGCCCGCGGCAAGCATTCGGCCATAGTCTTCGCGGTCGACCAGCATCCGCCAACCGGGTGCCGGACCGGGTGCTTGGACATAACGCGCCAGGTGCCGCAGCATTCGAAACGGTGTTCCTGCGGCGCTGATCGGATCGGGCAGTTTCGCGCCGCCGAAAGACAGGCACAGCAGCGACGTACCGGCCAGACGACTCGCGCTGCAGTGGAGGTTGATCTGGTCCTGCCGCCGTTGCGAAATGATGCAATCGCGGTAATGCGCCTCGAATTCGCCAAGGAAACCATTGCCATCGGAATCGACCTGCAGGCACACGTCGCCGAGTTGGAACCACAGGCTTCTACCAGGCCCCGTGCGGCCTTGCACACTGCCCGCGAGCGCCGGCAAGCGGTCGACCCAGCCTGTGCAATCGAAGGACGTCACGATCGCGGCTTCAGGCAGCAGCAGGCGTCGCGGTCCGTGCCTGCGGCGCCTGGGGTTTGGCCCGCAACTCGTTCTCCTGACGCAGGATCTCGTTGATTTCGCCTTCGCTGAAGCCGGCCAGACGCCGGTCGTCGATATTGGCCAGCACCTCGATATGCTCGAAGCCGGTCAGGTCGACGCCGGCGGCGTTGCGCTGACCCGGCTCGGGCTCGAACGCCCGGACGACGCTCTTGACGAAGTTGACTGCCGACGCCAGCTTGAGCAGCACGGTCGGATCCTGCTTCGCCATGCGCTTGAACCAGACATTGGAGAATCGCACATGCTGAATCTCGTCCACCAGTATCCCTTCGAGCAGTTCCGCGGTGACCGCGTCGCCGGCGTCCGTCCACATCTTGACCAGTTGCCTCAGCAGGTCGATCTCCCCGCCTTCGAAGGTACGGTTCTGGATCGCGAGCCTGGCCCAGATGGAGTCGACCATGCAGGTGATGGACCACTCGAAGTTCATCACCGGAAACTCGCCCTTGTATCCGCCGATCTCGAGCAAGCGCCGATACAAAAGTCGGGTGTGCCGATGCTCGTCCCAGCACTGGCGCGCGAGGCACATGCGCAGATCCCAGGGTGCATCGGGAAAATCCGCCAACGACTGGGCCGCCATTTCGAGGCTCTGCATTTCGTTGTGCATGTGCTTGTGCAGCCGCTGCCGCTTCGATGCCTGCGACATGTCTGAAAAGTCGGACAGATCGGCTGCGTCGTGCACGACCTTGAAGCAAGGTTCGCGCGACGGATCGGCCCGCAGCGTCACGCCTCGCACGACCTTGGTGCGGCAAGATTGCATCGATGCTCCCTCCTGTGTGCCACGGTCCGAACGCGGTCGATTGCTGGTCGGCCTGCGGCACGAAACGCCCGCAGCGCCGCGGCGTGGCACGGCACGCATCGCGAATGGATTCAGGTCAAGGCCGCGCCGGCTCGCGGCCCGGCGATCAAGGACATCCGACCGTGCAGGCACCCCACCAGCAAGACGCCACGCTGATCTCGGCGGCCGTCATCTGGAAGACCTTCAGAAGGTCTTCCTCATCGAGCACGCTGACAGAAGGTGGCGCATAGTCCGTGCGCTGATCGCGACCGCCGCTGAAGTCCCCGTCAGCCGACGCAGGGCGACCGACGTCGCTTCCTTCGGGTTGGGCCAGAACGAGATCGAGTCGTTGCAGGCTTTCGAGGGCCTGGCTCACCGCCTGTCGGGCCGTGGGCGTCTCGATGTCGGGATAGGTCTGGCACAGCCCTTGAACCAGTTCGTCCTCGGTCTTCGGCTTCGACAGTTCGCTCCACAGCCGATCCGCAGACCGATTGAGCATGATGAACTTGCCAGTCTTGACGTCGTACAGAACAGCGCCATCCGCAAGTGGGGCGGTTTCCAGACCCGCGGTTGCAGCAAATAGAGTACTCATCCACGCCTCCGTTTCGTTACGAAGTCGCGAGCCAGAAGCTTCGGCCCGCGGCGGAAGTAGAGGCTAACGCCACGGGGGACGTTTCGTCAATCACCATTTGGACACCACCATTTGGCTGCATCATCCTGGAATGGGGTCAATGCCAGTGAAAGACATTCTTCCCCCGTCGTTCTGGTCATCGGTGTACAGACTGACCACGAACGAACCATGGCCGCCGACCACCGCAGCGGGCGCCAAACTGCTGGTCGAAAAGTGCTCCTGGCATGGCCTGCTGCCCCTGCTGTTTTCGGAACCCGAACTCCCCCCTTGGCTCGAGCGCGCCCGCGACGAAGCCAAAGGCTGGCAGCGCATCCTCGACGTGCGTGCCCGTCTGTTCCACGATGCGATCGTTTCGCTCTGCGCCGCCCTCGGCGACGAACCGGCCGTGCTGATCAAAGGCGCGGACTACGCGCAGCGGCTCTACCCGAGTCGGTTCCTGCGTCCGATGCAGGACATCGACATCCTCGTCACCGCCGATCGCATCGATGCGGTATGCGAACGCTTGCAGGACGCGGGCCTGGTTCGGCAGCGCGTGTTCGGCGCTGCACGCGACCCGGCATACCACGAGCGCGTGTTCTTCCACGGCAGGGTCCTCGTCGAGGTCCACCAGTCGTTCATCCAGCGACCACGCCATCGGGTCGACTACGACGCCATATGGCGGCGTCGCATGCCGATGGAGGTCGGTGGCCGATGGGTCTCCCGCCTCGACGATGTCGATGCCCTGACATATCACGCGCTGTCGATGTCGATCGACCAGTTCCACACGCGAATCATCCGCTACGTCGACCTCGGGCTCCTGCTTCGACAGCGCGACGGCATTGCTCTGGCGGCTGCCGAGCGCGCGCGCGACTGGCAGGCCGCGCGAGCGTTGTATGGCGCGCTCAGCTTGGGCTGCCGCCTGTTTCCTGAATTTCGCACCGCCGATGTCAGCGCGGCGATGACACTCGCCTTGCCTGCCCCGACCCGCCGCTTCGTCGAACGCTGGGTCCTGCCCAAGCCATCCGAGATGCGCCAAATCACGCTCCCGCGCCGAAGTCTGCAGTTGTGGCGCAAGGCCTGCCTGATGGACACGCCGGGGCGCCGATTGGCGTTTGCGCTCGCTCACGCGGTAGCGACCTTTCGCGGCCGGCGTTCCGAGTAACCACCGAACGCCAGGTGGGTCGCGTCCGAAAGCGCAGGCGTCCTGCCTGCCGCGAATGTCGCATTTCCTTCGGTGACATTCACCCTTTCGCCAGCGGCTGCATGCTGCACCACCAGGTCAATACCATGGACTCGACGGCGGCGACTATTCGAGCAGTGCACCGTCGACCGCACACGTCTGGTCGACGCGGAGCGCGCCCCCGAGCCCATCGCGCGCGTGCTTGATACAGCGCTGGGCCGCCCTTCGCCCCGCCACCCTCAACTCAGCATGTTCGTGTCCCCGCACACCGACAGTGCCTGTCCCGAGATCGTCGCCGCGCGCGGGCTGGCCAGGTAGACCACGTAGTCGGCGAGTTGCTCGGCAGTCACGTACTGTTAGATCGAGGTGCCGGCGAAGGCGCTCTGCTCCACGTCTTCTAACGCCACGCCGCGCGCCTGGGCCTTGGCAGCCAACACGCGCTGCTGGCGCTCGCCGGCGACGATGCCGGGCAGCAGGGCGTTGACGCGGATCTTGTCGGGGCCGAGTTCAATGGCCAGCGATCGCATCAGCCCGATCACGCCCCACTTGGCCGCCGCGTAGGGCGTGCGCAGCGCGAAGCCCAGCCGCCCCGCCAGCGACGACACGTTGACGATGCTGGCGTTGGCCGACGCGCGCAGCGCTGGCACGGCCAGGCGCACGCAGTTGAACTGTCCCGTCAGGTCGACGGCGATGCAGCGGTCCCAGGCCTCGGGGTCGATGGCGTCGACCTTGCCGGTCGGCCCGGCGATGCCGGCGTTGTTGACCAGGCAGTCCAGGCCGCCCAGGTGCGCCAGCGCGGCGCTGAACCAGTGCGCCACCTCGCCCCGCTGCGCAACGTCGCACGGCGCGCTGTGCAGGGAAGGATCGCTGCGCGCCAGGGCCGCCAGCGCGGTGGCGTCGACGTCGCACACCGCCACGCGCGCGCCTTCGCGAACGAAGGCCCGCGCGATGGTCAGGCCGATGCCGCCCGCGCCGGCGGAAACCATCACGCGCAAACCTTGCAGTCCGAGATCCATGTCGTGTGTCCTGGCGCGCCTGGCGCTGATGAGGTGAAGCCCCGGGTGGACAAGCAAGAAATTTGCGGCACGATAACTGAACAACCAGACCCCCAGCAAGGAGACGCAGATGACTGAACCCGTCAACAGCCGCCGCCGCGCGATCGTCGGCGCCTCGGCCGCCGTGGCCGCCATCGGCATCCCCGCGCTCACGCGCGCGCAGGCCGACGCGATCCGCATCGGGCACCTGACGCCGCGCACCGGCTTCCTCGGCCCCCTGGGCGAGTTCGCGGTGCAGGCGGCCGACATGGCGGTGGCCGAACTCAACGCCGCCGGCGGCGTCAACGGCCGCAAGATCGAGCTGCTGAAAGAGGATTCGGTGAATCCGCAGACCGCGTCGACCAAGGCCGAACGCATGATCGAGCGCGACAAGGTGGCCTGCATCATTGGCGAGATCTCGTCGGCGTCGGCGCTCACCATCAGCCAGGTGGCCGAGCGCACGCGAACGCTGTTCATCAACACCGGCGCCAACTCCGACGAGTTGCGCGGCAAGGGCTGCAAGAAGTTCATGTTCCACATCGAGAGCCAGAACTCGATGTACGTCAAAACCTGCGGCCGCTCGCTGCTGGCGCAAGGCCTGGTCAAGGGCAAGAAGTGGTTCTCGCTGACGGCGGACTACGCCTTCGGCCACGACTTGCTGCGCGTGGCCAAGCGCTTCATGTCGGCCAACGGCGGCGATTTTTCGGCCGACAAGCTGGTGCCCACCGACACCACCGACTTCTCGCCGCTGCTGCTGGAAATCCGCAACGCCAAGCCCGATCTGGTGATCTCCAACCTGGCCGGCAACCAGGTCACCAATTTCCTCAAGCAGTACTCGGAATTCGGCCTCACGTTCCCGGTGGCGGGCTTCGGCTTCGATACCGCGCTGGCCTGGGCCGCGGGGCCGACCAACTTCCTCGGCACCTGGCCGGTGGTCTGGCATCACCTGATCGACACCCCGGCGACGAAGAAATTCGTCGCCGACTTCACCAGGCTCTACGGCCGCCCGCCGGAGAACCAGGCCTGGGGCGACTACAACGCGATCAAGCTGACGGCGCAGGCGATGATCGAGACCAAATCGACCGATTCGGTCAAGCTGGTCGAGCATTTCGAGAAGGGTGCGACCTTCGGCCTGATGAAAACGCGCGAGGGTTACTTCCGCAAGGCCGACCACCAGATGATGCACGAGATGTACACCGTGCAGGCGCTGCCGGCCAAGGATGCCAAAAACAAGTACGACATCTTCCGCTCGTCGGCACCGGTGCCCGGCGCCAACGAATCGCTGGAAGTGATCGCGTCGACCGCTGAGGAGAACGAGTGCAAGATGGCCTGAGCCGTGGACACCTGACTTGCTCTTCGTCCAACACCTGCTCAACGGCCTGCTGGCCGGCGCCTATTACCTGCTGATCGCGCTCGGCCTGTCGCTGATTTTCTCGCTCGGCGGCATCGTCAATCTGGCGCATGGCGCGTTCTATGCGATCGGCGCGTACCTGGCGGTCAGCATCGGCAGTTCGCTCGGCTTCACTGGGGCGGCGCTGCTGTCGCCGATCGCCGTCGGCCTGCTCGGCGTGGTCATCGAGCGACTCCTGTTCCGGCGCTTCTACAAGGCCGATCCTTCCTTGTCGCTGCTGCTGACCTTCGGCCTGGCGATGGTCGCCGAGCAGGCGCTGCGCATGATCTACGGTGCGCCGCCGCTAACGTGGTCGATCCCGCCCGAGCTGCGCGGCCAGGTCTTCATCGGCGACTTCGTTTATCCGCGCTACCGCTTGCTGATCCTGGCGGTGGCGGTGGCCTGCGTGGCCGGGCTGTGGTTCCTGCTGCAGCGCACGCCGTTCGGCCGCGTCGTGCGTGCCGGCGTGCAAAACCCCGACATGGTCGGCGCGCTCGGCATTTCGCTGGAGCCCTACATGGCGGTGATCGCCTTCCTGGGCATCGGCCTGGCCGGCCTGGCCGGCGTGATGCTGGCGCCGATCTTCGCCATCCACCCGGCGATGGGGGCGGAGATCATCACCTCGGCCTTCGTGGTGGTGGTGATCGGCGGGCTCGGCTCGTTCTGGGGCGTGGTGCTCGCGGCCGTGGTGGTCGGCGTGACCAAGGGCGTCGTCACCGCAGGGGGATACCCGCAGTACTCCGAGGCCGCGATCTACCTACTGATGCTGCTGGTGCTGCTGCTGCGCCCGCGTGGCCTGTTCGGCGAACGCATCCAGCGCTTCGAGTAGCCATGCCGACCACGCGCCACCTGTTCATTGCCGCGTTGGCGTTGCTGCTGTTGCCGTTCGCGCTGTCGGCGATCGGCCTGGGCGTGACCTCGGCCACCGAGGTCGTGGTCTTCGCGCTGGCCTGCATGGCGCTGAACATCCTGGTCGGCTACACGGGGCTCACTTCGTTCGGCCACGGCGCCTGGTTCGGCCTGGCCGCGTATGCGGCGGGCATGTCGCAGCGCGACCTCTTCCCCGGCTCGTTCTTCCTGCCGCTGGCGCTGGGCCTGGTGATCGTGGTCACGCTCGCCGCCGTGTTCGGCTTCCTGATCCTGCGCCGCCGCGGCGTGTACTTCTCGCTGCTGACGCTGGCCCTGGCCGCGATGCTGTATTCGGTGGCATTTCGCTGGACCGAATTCACCGGTGGCGAGAACGGGCTGGGCGGCATCACCCGACCGCAGCTCGCCGGCGTGTCGTTCGAGAGCGCGGCGGCCTATTACGCCCTGGTCGCTGGCCTGGCCTTCGCCGCGGTGGTGACGCTGTGGCGCTTTCACCGCTCGCCGCTGGGCAGCGTGCTGGTGGCGATCCGCGAGAACGAGCAGCGCGCGCGCTTCATCGGCTACCCGACCAACCGCGTCAAGCTCACCGCGTTCGTGTTCTCCGCCGGCCTGACCGGGCTGGCCGGCATGCTGCTGGCCTTCAACAACCGCATGACCTCGGCCGAGCCGATCTCCGTGGCGTTTTCGGGCGAGCTGCTGGCCATGGTGGTGATCGGCGGCATGCGCTCGTTTCTCGGCCCCGCGCTCGGTGCGCTGTTCTTCGTCATCTTTCGCGACTCGCTGTCGCGCGTGACTGAGAACTGGCTGCTCTTCTTCGGCCTGCTGTTCGTGGCCTTCATCGTTTTCTCGCCGACCGGCCTGGTGGGCTTGTGGGAGCGCGCCACGGCGCGCTGGCGCAAAGTAGCCGATGGCGAGGCCGCGATGGCGCAGCGCCTGGCGGGTACGGTGACGCTGCCGGCCTTCCTGCGCCCGGCGCATGCCGATGAGGAAGTGATCCTCGAAGCCCGGGGCCTGGCCAAGCATTTCGGCGGCATCCATGCTGTGAAGGACATGTCGCTGAGGCTGCGCAACCGCACGCTGCACGCGCTGATCGGCCCCAACGGCGCCGGAAAGACCACTGCCTTCAACCTGATCTCCGGACTGTTCGCGCCCGACCGCGGCACGGTCACGCTGGCCGGCCAATCGATCGCGGGGCGCAGCCCGGAGCAGGTCACGCTGGCGGGCATCGGCCGCTCGTTCCAGATCACCAACCTGTTCGCCTCGCTGTCGGTGGCCGAGAACGTGCGCCTGGCGGTGCAGGCGCGCCACCCGCGGCGCTACGCGGTCTGGACCGACGCGGCCTCGCTGGCCGACGTCAACCTTGATGCCGCCGAAGTGATGCGCACGATGGGGCTGGCCGGCATGGAATCAGCGCCGGCGGCCTCTCTGTCCTACGGCGGGCAGCGGCTGCTGGACATGGCGCTGGCGCTGGCCACCCGCCCGCGCGTGCTGCTGCTCGACGAGCCGCTTGCGGGCCTGGCCGCGGTGGAACGCGAGCGCGTCGGCCACCTCATCAAGGGCATCTCGACTGAGCTGCCAGTGCTGCTGGTCGAGCACGACATCGACCGCGTCTTCGCGCTGGCCGACGCGGTCACGGTGATGAACGACGGCGAGGTGCTGGTCGACGGTACGGTCGACGACGCGCGCGACTCGCCGCGCGTGCAGGCGGTGTACATCGGCGCCGGCTCGCACGCGCTGGCCGAGCGCGATCGGCCGAGCGCGGCGCGCGCGAGCACGCTGCTGCGGCTCGACGGCGTGAACACGTTCTACGGCAAGAGCCACATCCTGCGCGACGTGAGCTTCGAGGTCCACGACAACGAGATCGTGGCCTTGCTCGGGCGCAACGGCGCGGGCAAGTCGACCCTGCTCAAGACCGTGATCGGCGTGGCCGCACCGGCCAGTGGCAGCATCACGCTCGGCGACGAAGCCCTGGCGCGGCGCCCGGCGGCCGAGATCGCGCGCCGCGGCGTGGCCTACGTGCCGCAGGGTCGCGGCCTGTTCGCCGGCATGTCGGTGGCCGAGAACATGGAGCTCGGGCGCCTGAAGCGGCGCAACGGCACCGGCATGCACTGGGACGAAGAGAAGATTTTCGCCTTCTTCCCGCGCATCAAGCAGCGCTGGCGCTCGCCCGCCGATTACCTGTCGGGGGGAGAGCAGCAAATGGTCGCGGTGGCGCGGGCGCTGTCGGGCGACACCCGCGTGCTGTTGCTCGATGAGCCGTTCGAAGGCCTTGCGCCCGCGGTGGTGGAGGAGCTGTTCGAAGCCTTCGACAAGCTGCGCCACGAGGTCGCGATCCTGATCGTCGACCACCACCTCGATCTGGCGCTGGCGCTGTCGGACCGCACCGTGGCGCTCGAGCGCGGCGAGGTGACGCACGTCGGGCCGTCAGCGGCGCTGTCGCGAGATCTCGAATTGCGGCGCAAGGTTTTGTGGTTATAGGAAGGACTTCACCGTGACCAACGAAACTCAAACGGCCGCAATCGTCGCCATCGTCGGTTCTGGCCTGATCGGCCGCTCCTGGGCCAACGTGTTCGCGCGCGCCGGCTGGCAGGTTCGGGTGTGGGACCCGAGCGCCGCACAGCGCGAGGCCGCGCACGCGCTGATCGCGCAGTCGCTGCACGAGCTGCAGGCGCACGGGCTGGTGCGGGATGCCGCCGCCGCGGCGGCGCGCGTGCAGGTGGTGGCCACGCTGGAGGGCGCGGCGCGCTCGGCCGACTACGTGCAGGAAAGCGGGCCCGAGGTCCTGGAGGTCAAGCGAGACACCTTTGCCGCGCTCGACGCGGCCGCGCCGGCGCACTGCGTGCTGGCCTCTTCCACGTCGGCCATCGTGGCCTCGCAGTTCACCGAGGCGCTGGCCGGCCGCGCGCGCTGCATCGTCGCGCACCCGGTGAACCCGCCGCACCTGGTGCCGGTGGTCGAACTGTGCGGCGCGCCGTGGACCAGCGACGCCACCAAGGCCCGTGCGCGCGAGGTGATGGAGGGCGTCGGCCAGGTGCCGATCGATGTCAAGCGCGAGATCGACGGCTTCGTGCTCAACCGCCTGCAGGTGGCGCTGCTGACCGAGGCCTTCCGCCTGGTGCAGGATGGCGTGGTGAGCCCGCAGGACCTCGACGACACTGTTCGCCATGGCCTGGGCCTGCGCTGGGCCTTCATGGGCCCGTTCGAGACCATCGAGCTGAATGCGCCGGGCGGCATCGCCGACTACTGCGAGCGCTACGTACCCTGGTTTCGCCGCTACCTGGCCGACCTGCCGACGCCGAAGGTGTGGGACGACGCGCAATGGCGCGCGGCCGCCGCCGCCTGGGGCACGGCACCCGGTGCGCGCGAGGTGGCGCAGAAGAGCCTGTGGCGCAACGAGCGGCTGGCCGCGCTGGCCGCGCACAAGCGCGGACAAAAACCCTGGCAGGATTCGTGACCCAAGGAGCATCCCAATGGCAAATCCGAAGTCCAAGCAGCGCAAGGTGATGATCACCTGCGCCGTCACCGGCGCGATCCACACGCCGAGCATGTCGCCGCACCTGCCGATCACGGCCGACGAGATCGCCGACGCGGCGCTCGGCGCGCACGAAGCCGGCGCGGCGCTGGTGCACCTGCATGCGCGCGACCCCGCCGACGGCCGGCCCGACCAGCGGCCCGAGGCGTTCGCGCCGTTCCTGGCGCGCATCAAGCGGGCCAGCAACGTGGTCATCAACATAACGACCGGCGGCGCGCCGACGATGAGCGTGGAGGAGCGCCTGAAGCCCTGTGCGCACTTCAAGCCCGAGGTGGCGTCGCTGAACATGGGCTCGATGAACTTCGGCCTGTTCCCGATGCTCTCGCGCTTCAAGGAGTTCAAGTTCGACTGGGAGCGGCCGTACCTCGAAGGCTCCGACGAGCGCATCTTCAGGAACACCTTCGCCGACATCGCCAACATCCTCGCCACCTGCGCGGCCAACCACACGCGCTTCGAGATCGAGTGCTACGACATCGGCCACCTCTACACGCTGCGCCATTTCGCCGACCGCGGCCTGGTCAAGCCACCCTTCTTCATCCAGTCGGTGTTCGGCATCCTGGGCGGCATCGGCCCGCACCCCGAAGACGTCGCGCACATGAAGCGCACGGCAGACCGCCTGTTCGGCGAGCAGTACCACTGGAGCGTGCTCGGCGCCGGCCGCAACCAGTTGCCGATTGCCACCCAGTCGGTGGCGTTGGGCGGCAACGTGCGCGTCGGTCTGGAAGACTCGTTGTGGATCGGCGCCGGACGCTTGGCCGAGAGCAATGCCCAGCAGGTGCGCGCCGTGCGCCAGATCATCGAGGGCCTCGGCCTCGAAGTGGCGAGCCCCGATGAAGCGCGCGAGATGCTGCAGCTCAAGGGCGGCAACAACGTCAACTTCTAGCGCACCGTGGGCCTGCGGGCCGGATCCGCCGTGCGCGTGCCGCGGCGGGCCGGCGAACAGCGGCCTGGCAGGGCCGGCGTAGCCGCCCGCGATCGCGCCTGACACGCGCGCGCTATCCTCCGCGCCCATGTACGCGTCCTTCTTCGGCCTCAAGCACGAGCCGTTCTCGATCGCGCCGGACCCGCGTTACCTCTTCATGAGCGAGCGCCACCGCGAAGCGCTGGCGCATCTGCTGTACGGCGTCAAGGGCGCCGCCGGCGGCTTCGTGCTGCTGACCGGCGAAATCGGCGCGGGCAAGACCACCGTCTGCCGCTGCCTGCTGGAGCAAATCCCCAAGCGCTGCAACGTGGCCTACATCTTCAACCCCAAGCTCACTGTGCTGGAGTTGCTGAAGACGGTGTGCGATGAGTTCCACGTGCCCTACACGCACGAGGGCGCGGGCCAGCCGACGGTCAAGGACTACCTCGACCCGCTCAACGCGTTCCTGCTCAAGACGCACGCCATCGGCCTGAACAACGTGCTGATCATCGACGAGGCGCAGAACCTCGCCGCCGGTGTGCTCGAGCAACTGCGCCTGCTGACCAACCTGGAAACCAACCAGCGCAAGCTGCTGCAGATCGTGCTGATCGGCCAGCCCGAGCTGCGCACGATGCTGGCGCGCCCGGAACTCGAGCAACTGGCCCAGCGCGTGATCGCACGCTACCACCTCGGCGCCCTCACCGAGGCCGAAACGGCGCAGTACCTCCGGCACCGCCTCGGTGTCGCCGGCCTCGCGACCGCAAGTCCGTTTTCCAAGCGCGCCATGCGGCGCATCCACCAGCGCGCGCGCGGCGTGCCACGGCGTATCAACCTGCTGGCCGACCGCGCCCTGCTCGGCGCCTACGCCGACGGTGTGGCGCGCGTCGACCAGAGCATCGTCGACAAGGCCGCGGCCGAAGTCTTCGGGCCCGACGAGCGCTGGCAGGCGCTGCGCCGCGTCGCGCCCTGGGGCCTCGGCTTGGCGGCCGGCGCCGTGCTGGCCGCGGGCACCACGCTGTGGTTGCAGCGCGACCGCCCGGTGACAGTGGCCGCCACGCCGGCCGCAGCCTCGGCCGCTGCGGCGCAGGCGGCCTTGGCGCCGGCGGCCCAGGCCAGCGCTGTGCCGGCCGCAACCAGGGCTTCCGGCGCAGTCGCAGCCAACATCGCGCCGGTCTTCATCACCGCGGCCGAGCTGAGCAAGCGCTTTGCCGCACCGCTGCGCCGCGAGGCCGATGCTTGGCGCGAGCTGGCACAACTCTGGCCGAATGGCGGCCCCAACGCGGGCGCCGAGCCCTGCGCACCGGCACCGGCACCGGCCTCGGCATGGCAATGCTTCAGGAGCAGCAACGGCGGGCTGCCACTGATCCGCCAGCTCGACCGGCCGGGCCTGCTGACTTTGCGCGACGAGGCCGGCCGCCCAATGCATGCGCTGCTGGTGGCGCTCGACGACCGCACGGCCACGCTGCGCATGGGCGGGCAGAGCGCGGTCGTGGCCCTGGTCTCGCTGGTCAACCTGTGGCAGGGCGACTTCGCCACCTACTGGCGGGCGCCCGCCGGCTACCAGCGTGTGCTCGGCGACGGCGACAGCGGTGTGCTGGTGGACCAATTGGCCAGCCAACTGGCCGCGTTGCGGGGTGAGCCGGCGCCCGCCGCAACGCAGCGCTTCGACGCGGCGCTGAAGTCGCGCCTGCAGGCCTTCCAACTGGCCCAGGGCCTGAAGGCCGACGGCCTGGCCGGGCCGACGACCTACATGCAACTGGCGCGCGCCACCGGCGCGCACAACGAGCCGCGGCTCGCCGGCGGGCGCTGATGTCGTACATCCTCGACGCCCTGAAGAAGGCCGACGCCGAGCGCGAGCGCGACGCCGCTGCCGTGCCCGACCTGAACGCCCAGGCCGACGCCGCCGCACGCAGCGCCCGTGCATCGGCGCGCAACCCGTTGTGGCCGCTGCTGGCGATGACCGCCATTGCCCTCGCGCTGGCGTGGCGCTGGTTCAGCGCCGAGCCTTCAGAGGCCGCGCCGTCGCCGGCTCAGGTGCAGGCGTCGGCGGCAGTGCCCGCGGGGCCAAAGGCAGCGATCGAGCGGCCCGCGCAGGCAGCGCCCACGCCGGCCGCCGCGGCGCCGATCGTGGCCGCACCCGGCATGGCGGCGGTGACGCCAGCGCCGGCACCCCGGCCATCACAGCCGCCGCGCGCTGTGGCCGTGGCCCCGCCTGTGGCTGCCCCCGTCACCGCGCCGGCACCGGCCCCGAAGCTCGCCGCTGCGGCTTCCGCCGCCACCGAACCACGCCTGTATGCGATGGCCGAGCTGCCAGCCGATCTCCGCAGCCAATTGCCGGCGCTGGCCGTCGGCGGTTCGGTGTACTCGCCCAACGCGGCCAGCCGCATCGTGATCCTCAACGGACAGGTGTTCCGCGAAGGCGACAAGCCCATCGACGGCTTGACCATCGAGCAGATCCGCCTGAAGTCGACCGTGCTGTCGTTTCGCGGCCTGCGTTTCGAACTCAAACACTGACCAGGCCTCTGTACAGCGCGAGGTAGCTCGCCGCCGCGCTGTCCCAGCCGAAGCTTTGCGCCATCGCGCGGCTGCGCACCGTGCGCCAGTCGCGCGGCCGCGACCACAGCGCGAACGAGCGGCGCAGCGCGCGCGTCAGGTCGGCCGCATCGAAGCGCTCGAACACGAAGCCGGTGGCACGCTCGTCGGCCATCTCTTCGAGCGCGCAATCGACCACCGTGTCGGCCAACCCGCCGGTGCGGCGCACCAGCGGCAGGCTGCCGTACTTCAGCGCGTAGAGCTGGGTCAGGCCGCAGGGCTCGAAGCGCGAGGGCACCAGGCTCACGTCGCTGGCCGCGAAGAAACGGTGCGACAGCGCTTCGTCATAGCCCTGGCGCAACGCCACCTGCCGCGGGTGCGCCTTCGCCGCGCGAATGAACGCGGCTTCCAGCGCCGCGTCGCCACTGCCGAGCACGGCCAGTTGGCCGCCGCGTTCGACGATCGCCGGCAAGGCCTCGGTCACCAGGTGCAGGCCCTTCTGTTCGGTGAGGCGGCTGACCACGGTGAACAGCGGCGCAGCGCTCTGCACGGCCAGCCCGCAGTCGCGTTGCAACGCAGCCTTGCAGGCGGCCTTGCCGGCCTGCCGCTCGGCGCTGTAGCGGCGCGCGATGGCGGCGTCATCGACCGGATTCCACACCGCTTCATCGACACCGTTCAAGATGCCCGACAACACGGCGCGGCGCTCGCGCAGCAAGCCGTCGAGGCCGCAGCCGAGCTCGGCGTCCTGGATTTCGCGCGCATAGGTCGGGCTCACGGTGGTGATGCGGTCGGCGAAGTGCAGGCCGGCCTTCATGAACGACACCTGGCCGTGGAACTCCACACCGTGCAGCGTGTAGGCCGCCGCCGGCAGGCCCAGCTCGCCGAACACCGACGAGGCAAACAGCCCCTGGTAAGCCAGGTTGTGCACGGTGAACACGCTGGCGGCGCGACTTGCCCCCGCGGCGCGCGAATACGCGAGGTAGGCGGGCGCGAGGCCGGCGTGCCAGTCGTGGCCGTGCACCACCTGCGGCAGCCAAGCCGGGTCCAGCCCTTCGGCCAGCCGCGTGGCGGCCAGGCCGAGCAGGGCGAAGCGGCGGTGGTTGTCGGCGTAGGCGGCGCCGCTGGCGTCGTTGTAGGGGTTGCCGGGGCGGCTGTACAGCGCGTCGTGGTGCAGCAGATAGATGGGCATGCCACGCAGCGGCGGGACCTCGAAATGGCCGGCCAGCAAGTGCGCTGGCGCACCGCCCCAAGGCAGCGCAAGCTGCGCCACTTCGCGCGCGCCGGTCAACGCGGCGGCGAGCGCCGGAAACGCCGGCAACAACACGCGCGCATCGGCCCCGGCCTGCGCCAGCGCAGCCGGCAGTGCACCCAGCACGTCGGCGAGGCCGCCCGTCTTGAGCAGCGGGAATATTTCGGCGCCGACATGCAGCACGCGCAGCGCGCCCGCCTTGCGCCGCGACGGAGCCCCCGGCTTCACAATCGGGCCAACATTTCGCGCGTGATCAGCACCACGCCGCCTTCGGTGCGCTCGTAGCGCGCGGCGTCGGCGGCGGCGTCCTCGCCGACTACCAGACCCGCGGGCAGCGTGCAGCCGCGGTCGATGACGACCTTGCGGATGCGGCAGTTGCGCTCCATCGTCACGCCCGGCAGCACCACGGCCTGGTCGATGTTGCAGAACGAATCGACGCGCACGTTGGAAAAGAACACCGAGTTGGCGACATGCGAGCCGCTGACGATGCAGCCGCCCGAGACGATGGTGTTGACCGTCATGCCGTGCGAGCCGTTGCGGTCGGGGATGAACTTGGCCGGTGGCAACTGGCGCTGGTAGGTCCAGATCGGCCATTCGGTGTCGTAGATGTCGAGCTCGGGGTTGATCGAGGCCAGGTCGAGGTTGGCCGACCAGAAGGCGTCGATGGTGCCCACGTCGCGCCAGTACGGCGGCGAGCCGTTGGGGTTGACGATGCAACTCATGCCAAAGGGGTGCGCGAGGGCCCGGCCCTCGGCCACGGTGCGCGGGATCACGTCCTTGCCGAAGTCGTGGCTCGATGTCGGGTCGGCAAGGTCGGCTTCGAGCAGCTTGTAGAGGTAGTCGGCTTCGAAGACGTAGATGCCCATGCTGGCCAGCGAGACGCTGGCGTTGCCGGGCATCGGCGGCGGGTCGGCCGGCTTTTCGACGAAGCTCACGATCTTGCGTTGATCGTCGACCGCCATCACGCCGAAGGCGCTGGCCTCGTCGCGCGGCACTTCGATGCAGCCCACGGTGCAGCCGGCGCCACGCAGCACATGATCTTCGAGCATCAGCGAGTAGTCCATCTTGTAGACATGGTCGCCGGCCAGCACCACGATGTACTCGGGCTTGGAGGACTGGATGATGTCCAGGTTCTGGAATACGGCGTCGGCCGTGCCGCGGTACCAGTGCTCTTCGCCAACGCGCTGTTGCGCCGGCAGCAAGTCGACCGACTCGTTCAACTCGGCGCGCAGGAAGCTCCAGCCGCGCTGAATGTGGCGCAGCAGCGAATGGCTCTTGTATTGCGTGACCACGCCGATGCGCCGGATGCCCGAGTTCACGCAGTTGGACAGCGCGAAATCGACGATGCGGAACTTGCCGCCGAAGTACACCGCCGGCTTGGCGCGCTTGTCGGTCAATTGTTTCAGCCGCGACCCGCGGCCGCCGGCCAGCACCAGGGCCACCGTGCGGCGTACGAGCTGGTGCGGTTGCAGGCCTGAAGCGGCGCTGGCTTGTCGGTTCATAACATCAGCTCCCGGGCAGGGTCTGTGCGCCCGCGAACATTCTGCACCCGCTACGATGGCGCTCCCTCACATCCACCATCAAGGAGTCGACCATGGGTCTGATGTCGTTCATCAAGCAAGCCGGCGAAAAACTGTTCGGCACCGGCGAGGCCAAGGCCGCGCAAGCCGCGCTGCAGGCCGCACCGACCCCACAGACCGTGGCCGCGATGAGCAGCGCCGCCGGCGCGGCAATCGCCAAGTACATCGAAACCCAGGGCCTGGCCGTCAATGGGCTGGCCGTGGCGTTCGACGCCCCCAGCAGCACGGTCACCGTGTCCGGCACCGTGGCCGACCAGGCGACCAAGGAGAAAGTGCTGCTGTGCTGCGGCAACGTCGCCGGCGTGGCCGCCGTCAACGACATGCTGGTGGTGAATGCACCCGAACCCGAATCGCAATGGCACACCGTGGTCAGCGGCGACAACCTGTCGAAGATCGCGAAAACCTTCTACGGCGACGCCAACAAGTACCCCGCGATCTTCGAGGCCAACAAGCCGATGCTCAAGCACCCGGACAAGATTTATCCGGGGCAGTTGTTGCGGATTCCGGCGGCGTGAGTTTGGAAGGCCTGACTTGGCGACATCGTGGTCCAGTCGAGTTGTTCCCACCCAACTAACGCGGCCGACCGCCGGCTATCTGACTCGGCCGAGCACCAGACGGCACGAGGGAATCAGTCCACTCTCACGGCAGCGATGCCATTGCCTCGCCCACGCGGATCGCGCCGCCAGGTGCCCACGCTGGACTGAATTTCAATGGCCCCGGCGGGAACAGCAGCACGACCGTCGAGCCGAGCAGAAAGCGGCCCATCTCTTCGCCTTGCGCGAGGCGGAGTTCGCGGTCGTCGTAGCGCCACTCGCGGACCTTGCCGGGGCGCGGCGGGTTGACGACGCCATGCCATACCGTCGCCATGCTGCCGACGATGGTGGCGCCGACGAGGATCAGCGCCCACGAGCCGTGATCACCCTCGAAGACGCAGACCACGCGCTCGTTGCGCGCGAACAGGCCGGGCACGGCGCGCGCCGTCGTCGGGTTGACGGAGAACAGCTCGCCGGGCACATGGATCATGCGCGTGAGCCGGCCAGCGCAGGGCATGTGGATGCGGTGGTAGTCCTTCGGGCTCAGGTAGAGGGTGGCGAAATGGCCACCGTTGAAGGGTGCGGCGAGCGCGGCGTCGCCGCCGAGCAGGGCAGTGCTGCTGTAGTGGTGGCCCTTGGCCTGGACGATCTGGTCGCCTTCGATGGCGCCGAGCTGGCTGATCGAGCCGTCGACGGGGCTACCAAGGCGCTTGTCGCCAGTGGCCTGGCACCGGGTTTGAGGGCGCGGGTGAAGAAGTCGTTGAAGCTGGCGTAGCGGGTGATGTCGGGCTGGGCGGCTTCGGCCATGTTGACGCCGTATTTGGCGACGAAGCGACGGATGATGGCGGTGGTGACCGCGCCGCCGCGCCAGTTGGCGACGACGTCGGCGAGCGCCGTCATCGCCCGCTTGGGCATCAGGTACTGCGGCGCGACGGCCAGGCGCTCGGCCCACGGCGTTGCGTCGGGCGCGGCTGGGTTCACCGCAGAGGGGACAACTCGCGCAGGGCCTTGACGGCGCCATGGCCGATCGAGGCGCCGAAGCGCTTGGCCAGGCGTTCGGCGACGTTGTCCTTGGGCGTGTAGTCGATGACCTCTTCGGCCTTGATGACTTCGCGGGCGACGTAGTCGAGGTTGCCGATCTTGTCCGCCAGGCCCTGGCGCACGGCCTCTTCGCCGTTCCAGAACAGGCCGGAGAAGGTTTCGGGGGTTACTTTCAGGCGCGCGCCGCGGCCGTCTTTCACGACCTTGATGAACTGCAGATGGATCTGGTCGATCAGGGCCTTGGCGTAGACGTTCTGCTTTTCGTTTTGCGGTGAGAACGGGTCGAGCATGCCCTTGTTGGCGCCGGCAGTGAGCAGGCGGCGTTCGACACCGAGCTTTTCCATCGTTCCGGTGAAACCGAAGCCGTCCATCAGCACGCCGATGGAGCCGACCAGGCTGGCTTTGTCGACGTAGATCTCGTCAGCGGCCACGGCGATGTAGTAGGCCCCCGAGGCGCACATTTCCTCGACCACCGCGTAGACCTTCTTCTTGTGCAGCGCTTTGAGGCGGCGGATTTCGTCGTTGATGATGCCGGCCTGCACCGGGCTGCCGCCGGGCGAGTTGATGCGCAGCACCACGGCCTTCGCGCCCTTGTCCTCGAAGGCGGTCTTCAGCGCCGCCACCAGGCCCTCGGCGCTGGTCTCACTGTCGGCCGCGATCTCGCCGCGCACTTCGACCAGCGCGGTGTGCGGGCCGGTCGCCGTGTTGACATGGTTGCGCGCGACGAACGTCGCCCACACGACGGCCAGCACCAAGCCCAGCCAGGCCAGGCGGAAAAAGACACGCCAGCGGTGCTCGCTGCGGCGCTCGCGCAGCATTTCGCGCGCAACCTGCTCGAGTGCCGCCTCGTAGGCCGGGCGCGCAGGCGCCGGCGACGCCGCGAGGGCGCTGGCCGCTGCTGCGGCGGCAGGCGGCTCCTGCGGTGGCGGCGCGGCAGGGGGCAGGGACTCGTCGGTCGGGTTCATGGTGCGGTGCTCGGCAGGTCGGTGGGTTCGCCGCACTCGTCGTCGAATGCGAGCGGCGCGATGTCTCGGGAAGGATACCAATACACCCGGCCCTCACGTTCGCTCACATCGATGACCATCAGACGGCCGCGGTCGCAGGGGCCGCCGAGACAGCGGCCGTTGCTGGGCTCGTACGTCGCGCCGTGGATCGAGCAGACGATATGTCGCTTGTCGGCGTCGAGGAACTCGCCGGGCTGCCAATCCATTTCGGTCGGCATGTGGGCGCAGCGGTTGAGGTAGGCCACCACGCGGCCGTTGAAGCGCAGCGCGAAGCCGCGCGCGGGCTGGCGCCACAGCAAGACATCGAAGCCGACTGCTCGGCCGCGCTCGGCGAGCTCGTCGGCGCGGCACAGCGGCTGCTCGTCGGCCCGCCCGAGATCCGACACGGGGCCCTCAGGCATGTTGCAGCAACCAGTCGTGCAACTCGCGCGTCGAGCGCGCGACGACCAGTGGCGCGAACGCGGCAAACGATTCGTGGTCGTGCGCGCCATAGCTCACGGCCACGCGCGGCGTGCCGGCGTTCCTGGCCAGTTGCAGGTCGTGCGTGGTGTCGCCGATCATCAGGGTGCGCCCGGGGTCGGCGCCGAACTCGCGCATCAACTCCAGCAGCATGCGCGGGTCGGGCTTGGAGGCGGTCTCGTCGGCGGTGCGGGTGGCGTCGAACAGACCTTTCATCTGCGCATGGGCCAGCGCTTCGTCCAGGCCGCGCCGGCCCTTGCCGGTGGCCACCGCCAGCCAGTGGTGACGGGCCTTGAGCGCGTGCAACATCGCCAGCGTGCCGGGGAACATCGACAGCTCGTGCTGGCTCGCGAAGTAGTGGTGGCGGTAGCGCAGACCGAGCTCGGCGTAGCGCTCGCCCGGCAGCTCGGGCACGGCGTGGCGCAACGCGTCCTGCAAGCTCAGGCCGATGACATAGGCCGCGTCGGCGTCGCTCGGCACCGCGGCGCCGATATCGCGGCAGGCGTTCTGGATGCAGCGCACGATCAGCGCCGTCGAGTCGAACAGCGTGCCGTCCCAGTCGAAGACGATGAGGTCGAAACGGCGCGGGCGGTTCATAGCGCCCTCCGCCGAGCCGCCTCAAGGAGGGCGAGCCCCCCCGGAGGGCAGCGAACGACAGTGAGTGTGGGGGCTGTCACAGGTGCGCCAGCAGTGTCTCGCACTCGGGCGGCAGCGGCGCCGTGAGTTCGACGCGTGCCCCACTGGCCGGGTGCTCGAATGCCAGTTGTCTGGCGTGCAGGAACATGCGCGCGAAGCGGTGTTCGCCGCGCGCTAGCTGGCGGTTGAGTGCAAAGTCGCCGTACTTCGGGTCGCCGACTATTGGCTGCCCCTCGCTCGACAGGTGCACGCGGATCTGGTGCGTGCGGCCGGT
>JANMSR010000338.1:0-4063 GCA_031389565.1 Burkholderiales bacterium | reverse complement strand
CAGGCCGTGGCACACATTGTCATGGCGGCGGCGCAGGCATGGCACGCCCGCGCGCGCTGCGACGCGCCGCTCGATGCCGCGCCCGAATTCGCCGCCTGGGACGCCGCGCTCAAGGCCGATCGCATCAACCCGGGCACGACGGCCGATTTGACCGTGGCGGTGCTGCTGCTCTGCGGTCTGACCGCCTGGCCGTGATCCGCCGCCGCAGCGGTGGCGGGCGCGCGCGACGCCGGCCGGTGGTCGGTGGCACGAATCGTGATATTAAACTGGGCTGCGCTGGCGGACGGGCCAGTGTCGTGATCGCCCCAAGACGCAACACAGGAGATTGAAAACCATGGCAAAAATTGATCGCATGATGGTCGGTGAATCGCTCGTCGGTGACGGCAACGAGGTGGCCCACATCGACCTGCTCATCGGGCCGCGTGGCAGTCCTGTCGAAACTGCATTCGCCAACGCACTGACCAACAACAAGGACGGCTTCACATCGCTGCTGGCGGTGATCGCCCCCAACCTGATCACCAAGCCCGCGACCGTGATGTTCAACAAGGTCACGATCAAGGGCGCCAAGCAGGCCGTGCAGATGTTCGGGCCGGCCCAACGTGGCGTGGCCATGGCCGTGGCCGACTGCGTCGAAGACGGCACGATCCCCGCTGGCGAAGCCGACAACCTGTTTCTTTGTGTCGGTGTGTTCATCCACTGGCTGGCCGAGGACGACAAGAAGATCCAGGACTACAACTACCGGGCCGTCAAGGAGTCGATCAAGCGCGCCGTCGCCGGATCGCCCACGGCGGCTGAAGTCGTGGCCAAGAAAGGCAGCGCGAGCCATCCGTTCGCGCCGAACTGAGCCGCCGGCCGAGCCGCTTCATTGCGGCGGGACGGCAATGCAAAGCCACCAGCCGACCGGTTTGCCGGTCGGCTTTTCTTCGTCTTGCAGCGCACACCGGCCGATGCGATCCAGGGCGCCAATCAGCGCCCCCCCGGCACCATGCCGGAGCCGATCAGGTGCAGCACGGCGGTGGCACGCGAGGGCCTGTCTTCGGGCGCTGGCGCCAGGCGTTCGATCTGGACGCCGACAGCGGCCACGTCGCTGAACTTGTTCGGCTTGACCACCTTGACGCGGACCCAGCTCGCGCCGAATTCGCCAATCACGATCTCGGCGATGGCTTCGGCGAATGCCTCCAGCAACTGCAGTCGGTGCTCGACCAGCAGGCGGCGCAGTCGCTCGCAGACCACGCCGTAGTCTATGGTGTCGGCAATGCGGTCGGTGTCGCAGGCGCGGGCGCGCGCCAAGCCGGCGTGCACGGTGATGACCACGGGTTGCGGGCGGTGCAACTCCGAGTCATGGATACCGATCACGGTTTCGCCGACGAAGCCCTCGATGAAGATCAGGTCCAGTGACGCGGTGTCATGGGCCTGCCGGGCTGTGGTCAGGGCGGCTGGACTCGGCAGGCTGATGTTCAAAGTGTTCTCCGGGGTGGATATCGACTCATTGGCCGAATCCGTCTGTCCGCGCCATGGCGCCTCGGTTTGCAAAATGCGGGCCACGGCCCGGGTGTCCACGCCCGCGCGCCGAGGACCCCCGTGTTTCACCCGGTGCGCGCGGCCACCCTGCGCACCAGAATCGGGTCCGCTGCCGCGCGCGACAGCCGAATACTACTGGAGACTTCGATGGCGCTGACGCTGCGAAAGGCTGGGACGCCGGCTGATCGGCACGCCGATCATGTGCTGGATGTGGTGCGAAGCGGGCTGCACGAGCAGACCAACGATGTGGTCAAACGCTCGTGGAGCCGCTGCCTCAACGAGTACCGCCTGCATCCGGACAAGGCGCGCCAACCGACCGTGATCGCGCGTGTCGCGCTCGAGGAAAGGCGCGCGCGCCATGCCCATGTGATCGAGTGCGCGCGCTACGAAATGACCACGCTGTACCAACAACTGGCCGACAACGAATTGGCCGTGGTGCTGACCGACACCGACGGTGTGATCGTGCACATGGTCGCGTCGCCCGAGTTTGCGGCCGAGGTCGCTCCGCTGGGATTGCGCGCCGGTGGCCTGTGGAGCGAATCCGAGGCCGGCACGAATGGCATGGGCACCTGTCTGGCCGCCGCAGGCCCGGTGTCCGTGCGCCGCGAGGACCACTTCTACACGCAGTTCACGCAACTCACCTGTTCGGCCGTGCCGGTGTTCGATCCCTCCGGCCAGATCGTCGCCGCGCTCGACGTCACCAGCCGTTCCATGCTGATGCAGCAACACGTGCTGGTGCTGCTCGGCATGACGGCACGGATGATCGAAAACCGATTGATCGATCAGCAGTTCCGCAGCGCGCATCCGCTGCACTTCCACAGCCGTCCGGAGTTCGTCTATACCCTGCACGAAGGCAAGCTGGCGGTGGCCGACGACGGGCGCATCCTGGCCGCCAATCGCAGCGCGCTGTTCCAGCTCGGGCTGCAGTCGATGGACGAGATTCGCTCGCGCCACATCGAAGACCTGTTTCAGACCTCGCTGGCCGACATGCTGGAGCGAAGCGCATCGTCGTCGTTCCATCCCGTCGTGACGTACCGGGCCAACGCGGCGCTGCGCTTCTTCGCGGTGGCGCGTCGGCCGGCCTCGGACGCCGACACGCCCACCCGCTCGTCGCCCGCGGCCGGATCGTCGATCGCGCTGCCGGCACGGGCCCCGACCCGACTCGCCGTGCTGCGCACCGGGCCCGCCGCCTCCACCTTCGAAGACCCGCGCCTGGTGGCGCAGCTCGACACCGCCCGGCGCGTGATCGCGCGGCGCACGCCGGTGCTGCTGTGCGGCGAAACCGGTGCGGGCAAGGAGGTCTTCGCGCGGGCGCTGCACCACGCCAGCCCGCACGCCGCGGGCGAGTTCGTCGCGGTCAATTGCGCGAGCCTGCCCGAAACCCTGATCGAGGCCGAGCTCTTCGGCTATCGCGCCGGCGCCTTCACCGGTGCACTGCGCGCCGGTCGCCGCGGCAAGATCCTCCAGGCCGACGGCGGAACGCTGTTCCTCGACGAAATCGCCGACATGCCGCCGGAGGTGCAGGCGCGCCTGCTGCGCGTGCTCGACGAGCGCCGCGTCACGCCACTGGGCACCGAAGAATCCCACGCCGTGGACTTTCAACTGGTGAGCGCCAGCCACCGCCACCTGCCGACGCTGGTGCGAAACGGCCGGTTTCGCGAAGACCTGTACTACCGGCTGGCCGGCATCGAAATTCAGTTGCCGCCACTGCGCGAGCGCAGCGACAAGCGCGAACTGATTCGCGGCGTGCTGGCCGCAGAAGGTGGCCGGCACGCCGGCCTGAGTCCCGAGGCCGAGCGTGTGCTGATGGAGCACCCCTGGCCGGGCAACATCCGCCAGTTGGGCCATGTGCTGCGCAACGCCGCGGCGCTGGCCGATGGCAAGACGATCACCCTCGAACACCTGCCGTCGCTGGCCGTCGACCTCCTGCCCGCGCCCGCCCGCCAGCCGGCGCACGTGTCGCCAGCGGCGAATGCCGACGCGACGCGGGATGCAGCGGGTGACCTGTTGCCCACCGACAATGCAGCATGTCCAGTCAAACTCAACCCGATCCAGGCCAGCGAGCGGCAGGTGTTGTTGCAGATGCTCGAACAGCATCGCTGGAATGTGAGCAATGTCGCCAAGGCGCTTGATGTCAGCCGCAATACCCTCTACCGCAAGCTGCACAAGCTGCACATCGAGATCTCGCACCAGGAGCCAGGCTAGCGCCGGGCGCGGGGTCGAACCGCGCGGCGCAGTCCCGGCGCCGGAGCCCGGTGACGAGGCCTCGGCCGTCGACCCGAAACCGCGTTCGCGCTTTGCCTGGTGCGTCACCGGCTCCGGCCACTTTCTCGATCGATCGATGGCGCTGGCCGCGCGGCTGCCCAACGTGGACTTGTTCCTGTCGGCGGCCGCGGAAGAGGTTCTCGAGATCTACCAACAGCCGATCGAGGAGCTGAAGACCCGATTTCGCGTCTTTCGCGACAAGACGGCCAGCGGCGTGCCGGTGGGCATGCTGTACGACGATGTCTATCACACGGTCGTCATCGCGCCGGCCACCAGC
>JANMSR010000308.1:0-11115 GCA_031389565.1 Burkholderiales bacterium | reverse complement strand
CGCGCATCGAAGGCCATCAGGTTGGACAGCCGCAGTTCGACCTTGTCCATCGTGAAGCCGACCACCGACAGCGTCGCGCCATGCACCAGCAGGCTGTACGCGGTGAGCTGGCCCGCCGCGCTGCCCGAGCATTCGAAGATCAACCACTCGGTGCTGCGCAGGCCGCGCTTCTCGGCGAAATCGAGCACCGCCAGCTTGATGGCTTTGGCGTCGAGCGTGCGGCTGTTGAGCGTCAGCGCGGCCCCATGCGGCGCGATGGCGCTCAGCTTGGCGTCGTCGACATCAATGGCCACCACGCTGGCACCGAAGGCGCGGGCGACCTGCACGCAGTAGCCGCCGACACCGCCGGCACCGACGACGATGGCCAGGCTGCCCGGCGTGACGCCGGCGCGCTGCACCGCCTGGTACGGCGTGGTCAGGGCGTCGGCGACGATCGACACTTCGGCCAACGTCAGGCCGGCGTGCGCCAGGCGCGCTTCGTCGACCTCGCACAACCCGCGGCCGGGGACCACGATGTGGCTGGCGAAGCCGCCCTGGATGTCGTTGCCGGGCATCTTCTGCTGCCGGCAGATGGTGGACAGGCCGCGCCGGCACAGATCGCACTCGCCACAGGGCAGGACGGCCGGCACGATGACCGCCTTGCCGGCCCAGCGCTCGGTGCCCGCGCCGCAGGCCACCACCCGGCCGCTGACTTCATGGCCGAGCGCCAGCGGCAGCGCGTGTTTGGTGCGCACGCCGTCGTAGAAGTAGCCGAGGTCGGTGTGGCAGACGCCGCAACCGGCGACCGCGACCACCACCTCGCCCGGGCCCGGCGTGGCCTCGAAGGCCGCGCGTTCGAGTGGCGTACCGATGGCGTTCATCAGCCAGCGGTGGGCTTCGATGCTCATTGAATTTGCCCTCGGGTTGGGGTTAATGTTGCAATGCGGTACCGAAATACCTGTTTTTGCGATTCTGGGTGCCGTGAGATGCGCAGCAATTGATCTGCATCAGATGGAGAACGCCGCCCAGCCGCTTCACTTGCCACACCCAACGCGCAGGAGCCACCCGCATGCAAACCCTTGCAGCCTCGCCAACGCGAACCGCCCCGGCCTCGGTGTCGATCGCCATCGCCGGCAGCGGCGGCAGTGGCGTCATGACCGCCGGCACGATGCTGCTCGACGCGGCTGCACGCGCCGGCCTGTACGGCCTGATGGTGCGCACCAGCGGGCCGCAGATCCGCGGCGGCGAGGCGGCAGCGCTACTGCGCCTGGCGCCCCGGCCGATCGACGCGCTGGACGACAGCTTCGACCTGCTGTTGGCCATGGATTGGCAGAACGTCCACCGCTTTGCCGAGGAGATTCCGCTGCGCGCCACCAGTGTGGTGATCGGCGAAGCCGACGAGGGCGAAGCACCCGAAGTCTTCCGCCGCAGTGGCGCGCGCTGCGTGGCACTGCCGCTGAAGAAGATGGCCAAGGCGATCGCCGGCAGTTGGGCCAACATGCTGGCGCTCGGCTTGGCCGGGGGTCTGGCCGGCCTGCCGGTGCAAGCGCTGGAGGCTGCACTGCGTGCGTCATGGAAACGCAGCGACGCCGGATTGCAGGCCAACCTGGCGGCACTGCACGCGGGCATCGCCGAGGCGGCCGCGATCGATGCCGGCGGTGGCATCACCCGCATCGACGCTGCTGCGGCCGGCAGCACCAAGCGCTGGCTGATCAGCGGCAACGAAGCCGCAGGCTACGGCGCGATCCGTGGCGGCGTGCGCTTCGTCGCCGCTTACCCGATCACGCCGGCCACCGAACTGCTCGAATGGATGGCGCCGGCGCTGGTCAAGGTCGGCGGCACGCTGCTGCAGGCCGAAGACGAACTGGCCTCGGTCAACATGATCATCGGCGCGTCGTATGGCGGCGTGCCGTCGCTGACGGCGACCTCCGGCCCCGGCCTGGCGCTGATGACCGAGGCGATCGGGCTGGCGGTGGCCGCCGAAGTGCCGATCGTCGTCGTCGACGTGATGCGCGGCGGCCCGTCCACCGGCATTCCGGCCAAGAGCGAACAGAGCGATCTGTCGTTCGCCGTCAGCGGCCTGCACGGCGACGCGCCGCGCCTGGTGCTGGCCCCGACCTCGATTGCCGACTGCGTGGCGACCACGCAATGGGCGGTGGAGTTGGCCGAGGCTTTGCAGGCGCCGGCGATCGTGCTGTCGGACCAGTTCATGGGCCAGTCGCGTGCCATCATCGACCGGCCAGCGGACACCGCCACGCACGCCGCACCCGCCACCCCGCGCCTGACGGCCGCAGCCAACACGCCGGACTACAAGCGCTATCGCGACACCCCTTCGGGCATCTCGCCGATGGCCATTCCCGGCACGCCGGGCATCGAATACACCGCCGACGGACTCGCACACACCGAAGCCGGCGTTCCGAGCAGCCAGGCGCGCGACCACCTGCTGCAGCTCGACAAGCGCGAGCGCAAGCTGGCGCAGCACAACTACGGCCACGCATGGGCCGACATCGAGGCCGACGGCGCCGCAGTGGGCAACACCGCGGGCGACGCCGCGGTGATCACCTTCGGCTCGGTCACCGGGACCGTGCGCGAGGCGGTGGCGCGCGCCGCCGCGCAGGGTGCGCATGTGAAGCTGATCGCGCTGCGCCTGCTCGCCCCGGCGCAGCCCAAGCCGATGGCCCGGGCACTGGCGGGCGTGACGCGCGTGCTGGTGGTCGAGCAGAACCACGGCGCCCAGCTCTACCGCTATCTGCGATCGATGTACGACCTGCCGGGCCGGCCGGCCAGCTTCCACCGCCCCGGCCCCTTGCCGCTGCGGCCGGCCGAGCTGACCGCCGCGATCATCGACTGGCAGCGTGCAGACATCGGCACATTGGAGACCGCATGAACGATGTCGCCACTCCCCCCGCGCTGGCATTGCTGACCGCAGCCAGCTACAAGTCGGCCACCAAGCCGATCTGGTGCCCCGGTTGCGGCGACTTCACTGTGCTGGGCGCCATCACCAAGGCGCTCGCGATGCTGCAGTTGCCGCCGCACGAGGTGGCCGTCGTGTCGGGCATCGGCTGCTCGTCGCGCATACCGGCCTACACCACCTGCTACGGCTTTCACGGCGTGCACGGCCGCGCGCTGGCGGCCGGCACCGGCCTGAAGGTCGCGCGCCCCGACCTGACGGTGCTGGTCACCGGTGGCGACGGCGACGGCTACTCGATCGGCGGCAACCACTTCATGCATGCCTGCCGGCGCAACGTCGACATGACCTACATCGTGATGGACAACCATGTCTACGGCATGACCAAGGGCCAGGCCTCGCCGACCACCGAACCCGACTGGGACAACAAGCTCTCGCCCGGCGGCACGGGGATCCGCTCGTTCCACCCGCTGGTGATCGCACTGGCCTCGGGGGCCAGCTTCGTCGCGCGCGCGTTCTCGGGCGATCCGAATGGCACAGCAGACATCATTGCGCAGGGCATCCGCCACCCGGGCTTCGCCTTCATCGAGATCCTCAGCCCCTGCGTGACCTTCCGGCCCGAACAGCGCGAGTGGAAGCGGCATGTGCACCCGGCCCCTGTGGAGCCCACCAACGATGCCGCCCGCGCCGCGCGCCGCATCATGACCGACGACGGTTTCAACATCGGTGTACTCTACGCTGGCAGCCGCACGCCCTACCCGGCGCAGCGGCACCCGGCATCGCACTCGGTGACCGATCTCGAAGCGGAGTTCGAGTTGTGAGCGCGCCGGGCCGCCAAGGGCCACGAAGAGGCCCCTCATGGGCCTTGCGCCACACCGCAGCGCGAAGCGCGGAGGTTGCCAAATGAGCGCGCCTGTGGCCCCGCGCACGCTGGAGGTGTTCATGGCCCTGGCCTATGCGATGGAGCGCGAGGCGGTCGAGCGCTACACCGAGTTCGCCGATGCGATGGAGATGCACAACAACCGCGAAGTCGCCGCGCTGTTTCGCACCATGGCGCAGTACGAAGCCAAGCACGCCGAACAGATCATGGCCGAGATGGGCTGGCAAGTTGCTCCCGCGCCGCCACTCGGTGGATTCGGCTGGCCCGGACCCGAGGCCCCCGAAACCGTGCCGATCGACGAGGTGCATTACCTGATGCAGCCTTGGCACGCGCTGCAACTGGCGCTGGCCGCAGAGAAACGTGCCGAAGCCTTCTTCGGCGAGCTGGCGCAGGGCACGACCAGCGAGTCGGTGCGCCGCGCCGCCCTCGAATTGCAGGCCGAGGAGCACGAACATGTCGAACTGGTGCGGGCCTGGCTGGCCAAAGTGCCGGTGCCCGACGGCGACTGGGCCACCGACCCTGATCCGCCGCGCTACACGGATTGACGGATCGACGCATGGACGTGCTGCTGCCACCCGGCTGGTCCGCTCCGATCGGCTATGTCAACGGCGTCGCAGTGCCGGCCGGCCGCATCGTGTTCATCGCCGGCCAGGTGGGCTGGAACGCACGGCAGCAGTTCGAGTCGGTCGAGATCGTGCCGCAGTTCGAGCAGGCGCTGAAGAACGTGCTCGCAGTGTTGGCACAGGCCGGTGGCGAGGCGCGACACATCTGTCGTGTCACAGCCTACTGTTGCGACAAACCGGCCTACCTCGCCGCACGCCGCGCGCTCGGCGCCGTCTGGCGTGAGCAAATGGGCCGGCACTACCCGGCGATGAGCATGATCTTCGTCGCCGACCTGCTCGACCATCCGGCCAAGATCGAACTCGAGGCCACGGCCGTGTTGCCATAGCCATGCGACGCACCAAGAAAAACAGGTTGCAACATCGCTGCTGCAACCCGGCTTGAATTTTGGCGGAGTGGACGGGACTCGAACCCGCGACCCCCGGCGTGACAGGCCGGTATTCTAACCAACTGAACTACCACTCCACGCGGTGGCTGCGTTGCCGGATTGCTCCGCAAGTGCAGCCAGACTTGTCCAACAATCGTTGGCGTCCCCTAGGGGATTCGAACCCCTGTACCGACCGTGAAAGGGTCGTGTCCTAGGCCTCTAGACGAAGGGGACAGTGAAACCTTCATCCCACCTGAACTGCGCGCCTGCCTCGACCTTGCGATCTTGGTGGAGGTAAGCGGGATCGAACCGCTGACCTCTTGCATGCCATGCAAGCGCTCTCCCAGCTGAGCTATACCCCCGTTGTGGAGCGGCCACGCCGTTCAAGCAAGAGCGCGATTATAGACAACTTTCTCAGAGGTCCTTCAAGCGCGCGAGCACCACTTCGCGTGTGAACAGCGCCAGTACGGCGTCGATCGACGGCGTCTGCACACGGCCGCAAACCAGCACCCGCAGGGCGGGCGCGAGTTGCGGCATCTTCAACTGATGTGCGGCGAGCACGTCCTTCATCGCAGCAGCTATGGCAGCCTTGTCCCACGCGATCTCGGCGAGTCGAACGCGCAGACTCACCAGCGCCGGCCGCACCGCGTCGGTGACATGCGCGGCGAGGTCGGCGGCGTTCGGCGCCACCGCCGTGAAGTACATCTGCAACCAATCGGCAATCTCGACCGTGGTGTTGCAGCGGTCCTTGAACAGCGCACAGGCGCGCGACAGGTGATCGAGATCACGGGCCCGCACGCCACGCGTGTTCAATTGCGCCTGCACCAGGGCGGCGAGCCGGACGTCGTCGGCCTGCTTGATGTAGTGCGCGTTGACCCACGCGAGCTTGGCCGGGTCCCATTGCGCCGGGCTCTTGGCCAGGTGGCTGCCGTCGAACCAGGCCACCAGTTGCTCGCGCGTGAACAACTCCGCGTCGCCGTGGCTCCAGCCCAGCCGGGCCAGGTAGTTGAGCATCGCCTCGGGCAGGTAGCCGGCGTCTTCGTAGGCCGTGACGCTGACCGCGCCGCGGCGCTTGGACAGCTTCAGGCCGTCGTCGCCGAGAATGATCGGGCAATGGCCGAACTGCGGCAGCGGCGCCCCGAGCGCGCGAAAGAGATTGATCTGCCACGGCGTGTTGTTGACATGTTCGTCACCGCGGAACACATGCGTGATGCGCATGTCCCAGTCGTCGACCACGACCGCGAAGTTGTAGGTCGGCACACCCAGTGCACCGTCAGGTGCGCCTTCCGGTGCCGGCCGCAGCAGGATCAGGTCGTCGATTTCGCGGTTGCTGATCGTGATGTCGCCCTTGACCAGGTCGTGCCAGCTCACGTTGCCGTCGAGCGGGTTCTTCAGCCGCACCACGGGCGGCACATCGGCCGGCACCGCGGGCAGCACCTTGCCCGGCTCGGGGCGCCAGCGGCCGTCATAGCGCGTCTTCTCCCTGCGCGCACGCTGCGCTTCGCGCATCGCGTCGAGCTCGGGCGGGGTGCAGTAGCAGCGGTAGGCGTGGCCGGCGGCGATCAACTGCTCGGCCACCGCCTGGTAGCGCGCCAGGCGCTGCATCTGGTAGATCGGGCCTTCGTCGAAGTCCAGCCCCAGCCAGTGCATCGAAGCCAGGATCTGGTCGACCGAATCCTGCGTCGAGCGCGCGACATCGGTGTCCTCGATGCGCAGCACGAACTGGCCACCGTGGTGGCGGGCGTAGGCCCAGGAGTACAGCGCCGTGCGTGCAGTGCCCAGGTGCAAAAAGCCGGTGGGCGATGGCGCAATGCGGGTGCGAACCGTCATCTCGCGAGCGAAGCCAATCCGAGCGCGATATCGGCCTTCAGGTCGGCGACGTCGTCCAGACCCACCGCGAGCCGGATCATCCCCTGCGTGATGCCGGCGGCAAGGCGCTGCGCTTCGGTCAGCCGGCCGTGCGAGGTGCTGGCCGGGTGCGTGACGGTGGTCTTGGTGTCACCGAGGTTGGCGGTGATCGAGCAGATTCGGGTGGCGTCGATCACCGCGAACGCCGCGGCGCGGCCCCCCTTGACAATGAACGACACCACCGCCCCACCCTGCCCCGACTGCTGAGCCATCGCCAGCGCATGCTGCGGGTGCGAGGGCAGACTCGGATGGTAGACGCGCTCGATCTGCGGCTGGTCCTCGAGCCACTGTGCCATCTGCACCGCGCGCTGGCTTTGCGCGGCCATGCGGATCGACAGCGTCTCCAGACCCTTCAGCACGACCCAGGCATTGAATGGCGACAGGCTCATGCCTGCGCTGCGCATCACCGGCACCAGCCTGTCGTTGACGAGCCGCTCGCTCGCGCACACCGCGCCCGCGATCACGCGGCCCTGGCCGTCGAGGTACTTGGTGCCGGAATGGATGACGATGTCGGCGCCCCACTTCACCGGTTGCTGCAAGGCCGGCGAGCACAAGCAGTTGTCGACCGCCAGCAGCGCGCCGGCGGTGTGCGCAATCTGCGCCAGGGCGGCGATGTCGCAGACCTCGGTCAGCGGGTTGCTCGGGGTCTCGGCGAACAGCAGCCTGGTGTTCGGTTTCACCGCGGCGCGCCACTCGGCCACATCGGTCTGCGAAACGAAGCTCGTCTGCACACCGAACTTGCCGAATTCGCCCTGCAACAGCTTGATCGTCGAGCCGAACACGCTTTGCGAGCAGACCACATGGTCGCCGGATTTCAACAGACCCATCACCAACAGCAGGATCGCGGCCATGCCGCTGGCCGTGCCGATGCAGGCCTCGGTGCCTTCGAGCGCGGCCAGGCGACGCTCCATCATCGTCACCGTGGGGTTGGAGAAGCGGCTGTAGACGAAAGCCTCTTCCTCGTTGGCGAATCGCGCTGCAGCGGTCGCCGCGTCGGGGTGCACGAACGAGCTGGTGAGGAACAGGGCCTCCGAGTTCTCGCCCCATTGCGACGGCGGCAGCCCTTCGCGCACGGCCAGCGTGTCCAGCCGCGCATCGGGCGGCAGCTTCACGCGCGGCAACTTCTTGGGCGTATCGCTCATGCTTTCTCCGCCACGCTCTGCAACGCCAGGCGCCCTCGGTCGCTGGACTCTTCGTCGTCGAACTGCAGCCGGCGTTGCGCCTCGAGCGCCGCGAAGTCGTCGTCGCTCACGTCGCCAGTGATGTAGCGGCCGTCGAAACAACTGGCTTCGAAACTGACGATGCGCGGGTTGAGCGCGCCGACCACGCGCTTCATCGCATCCACGTCCTGGTAGATCAGGGCATCGGCGCCGATGAACTGGCGAATCTCTTCGATGCTGCGGTCGTTGGCGATCAGCTCTTCCTTGGTCGGCATGTCGATGCCGTAGACATTCGGGTAGCGCACCGGCGGCGCGGCCGAAGCCAGGTAGACCTTGCGCGCCCCGGCCTCGCGCGCCATCTGCACGATCTCCTGGCTGGTGGTGCCGCGCACGATCGAGTCGTCGACCAGCAGCACATTGCGGCCCTTGAACTCGACACCGATGGCGTTGAGTTTCTGGCGCACGCTCTTCTTGCGCACCGCCTGGCCCGGCATGATGAAGGTGCGCCCGACATAGCGGTTCTTGACGAAGCCCTCGCGGTAGGGTTTGCCGATTTTCTGCGCCAGTTGCATCGCGCTCGGGCGGCTCGATTCGGGGATCGGAATGACGACATCGATCTCCGAGGGCGGCATGGTCGAGATCAGCCGCTGCGCCAGCGTCTCGCCCATGTTCAGTCGCGCCTGGTAGACCGAGATGCCGTCCATCACCGAGTCGGGCCGGGCCAGGTAGACGAACTCGAACATGCAGGGATTGAGCGTCGGCTTCTCGGCACATTGGCGGGTGTGCAAACGCCCCGCCATGTCGATGAAGATCGCTTCGCCGGGTGCCACGTCCCGCGCCAGGCGGTGGCCGGTGCCGTCGAGCGCGACGCTCTCGCTGGCGACCATGACCTCGCCGTCCTTGTCCTGGCTGAACACCAGCGGGCGGATGCCGAACGGGTCGCGGAAGGCCAGCAGGCCATGACCGGCAATCAGCGCGATCACGGCGTACGAGCCCTTGATGCGCCGGTGCACCGCGGCCACCGCCTTGAAGACGGTGTCGGCCGTGAGCGGCATGTCGCGCGCGGACCCGTCGAGCTCGTGCGCGAGGATGTTGATCAGGACCTCGGTGTCGCTCTCGGTGTTGATGTGGCGGCGGTCGACCTCGAACAGTTCGGCCTTGAGCGCATGCGCATTGGTCAGGTTGCCGTTGTGCACCAGCACGATGCCGAACGGCGCGTTGACGTAGAACGGCTGCGCCTCTTCCTCGCTGTAGGCGTTGCCGGCAGTGGGGTAGCGCACCTGGCCCAGGCCGACGTTGCCTGGCAGCGCGCGCATGTTGCGGGTGCGAAAGATGTCGCGCACCATGCCGCGCGCCTTCTGCATGAAGCACTTGGTGCCGAGCATCGTGACGATGCCGGCCGCGTCCTGCCCGCGGTGCTGCAACAGCAGCAGCGCGTCGTAGATCAACTGATTGACGGTCGCTTTGGAGATCACGCCGACGATGCCGCACACGGTGAGTTTCCTTTCAGGCCGGCAGGTGCTGCGCCAGCGACTCGGGCAGCATCGGCTTCAATCCTTGCAACAGGCCGGCCAGCCAGGCCGCACCCTGCGAATGCTGCCAGGCTGTCGCGCGCACGGCGGGCGTGAGCGAGACCACGGTGGCCACCGCCAGCAACAACACCGTGCCGCGCACCAGGCCGAAACCGCCGCCGAGCACGCGATCGACCACTTGCAGCGGCGTGGCGTGGATCACCAGGCGCAACAGCCGCGAAGCCAGCGCCCAGATGATCAGCGCCAGCACGAAGACGAGCGCGAAGGCCGCGCCCTGGTTCAGCGCCCCGCCCGGTGTGCCCATCGGCAGCAGCGGCGCCACCGTGGCGGCAAACATTTGCGCCGCGATGTAGGCCGCCACCCAGCCCACCAGCGACAGCACCTCGAACACCAGGCCGCGCCACAGGCCCACCGCCACCGAGAGCGCCAGCACCGCCAGCAACGCCCAGTCGACCCAGCCCAGCGATGGAACACTCATAGCGTCAGCACGGCTGCCGGCAGGCCGGCTGCCTTGAGCTTGGCCGCCGCCTGGTCAGCTTCGTCGCGCGTTACGAACGGCCCCAGGCGTACGCGGATGCGCTTGCCGCTGTCGGTGTCGACCGCCTGGGTGTAGGTGCGCAGGCCCAGCTTCTCGACCTTGGCCCGCGTCTCGCGCGCGCCATTGGCATCGGCAAAAGCGCCGATCTGCACCACGAAGCGCCCTGGCGCCTCGGCGGCCGGCTTGGGCTCGGATTTCGGCGCAGGCTTGGCCTCCACTTTCGGGTCAACCGCCTGGGCAGCCGGCTCGGTCCTGACCGCGACCGGCGCCGGCGCGGCGACGACCTTGCCCGCGTCGGTCCTCGACTCGGGGACCAGGGGCGGGGCCGGTGGTGGCTTGGACACCGCAGCCGCTGCGGCCGGCCGCGCCGGCGGCATCACCAGCGGCGGTGCACCCTCCTTGCGCGGGATCTCGATCGGGATGTCGACCGGGATCGGCCGCGGCTGGGTCTCGAACAGCAACGGGAATGCGATCACACCGATGCCCAGCAGCAGCACCGCTCCGATCAGGCGCCGCTTGGCGCGCGTGCGCGCGGCCGCGACCACCTGCGCCGCGTTGCCGCCCGCCGCGGCCGGTGAGACGCCTGTTTGGCGCTGGAAGAGGGAGAGCAAACCCATGCGAGGCTGGTCGAGGCGTGGCCTATCGATGCATTGAGAGCGGCCGACAGGGGCTGGGAGCCGCGGCGGCGAGCCCGCAGCGCCTATGCCGCGTGTTGGGCAGCCAGGCGCGGCAGGCCTTGCCGCAGCACGCCACCCACCGTGAGGAACGAGCCGAAGACCAAAATTCTATCAGCGGGGTCCGCGCACTCCAGCGCAGCCGCCAGAGCCGCCGATGGATCGGCGTGTTCGCTGACGCTGGCCCGGGGCACGCCTTCGCGCACCAGCGCAGCCAGTTGCACCGCGCTCGCCGCGCGCGCCGGCGCCAGGTCGGTGCAGTACCAGGCGTCGACCAGCGGCGCCAGCCGGGCGATCATGCCGGCCAGGTCCTTGTCGGCCATTGCGCCGAACACCGCATGGGTGCGGGGATAGAACCCCATCTGGTCGAGATTCAGGGCCAGGGCCGCCGCCGAGTGCGGGTTGTGGGCGACATCGAGCACCAGGGTCGGCTGGCCGGGCACGATCTGGAAGCGCCCCGCCAGCTCGACCGTCGCAAAGCCCTGGCGCACCGCCTGCGCGGGTACCGGCAGCCGCTCGCGCAAAGCCTCGAAGGCCGCCAGCACGCC
>JANMSR010000279.1:0-1928 GCA_031389565.1 Burkholderiales bacterium | reverse complement strand
CCAGCGATTCAACCATGACACTTCAAGATCTCCTGCAAGCCGGTGCCGATGACGCCATCGCCATTGCCGCCCCGGGCCGCGCACCGCTCGACTACCGTGGGCTGCGCGCCCTGGTGGTCGCCACCACCGCGTCGCTCAATGGGGCAGGCATCGGCCGGAACGACCGGGTCGCTATCGTGCTGCCCAACGGCCCCGAGATGGCGACCTGCTTTGTGGCCTGCGCCTGCGCGGTCGCGAGCGCGCCGCTGAACCCCGCGTACCGCGCTGACGAATTCGAGTTCTACCTGGCCGATCTGCAGGCCAAGGCGCTGATCGTCGAGCACGCCAGCAAGTCGCCGGCGGTGGAGGCGGCGCGCAAGCTGGGCGTGCAGGTCATCGAACTGGCGGTCGCCGAAGGCGCCCCGGCCGGCCAGTTCAGCCTGGGTGCGGCGCAAGGTGCAAACCCGGCCGCACCCTGCGCCAGCGCTGGCCCGGCTCAGGCCGAGGACGTGGCCATGGTGCTGCACACCTCGGGCACCACGTCGCGGCCCAAGCGGGTGCCGCTGTCGGGGGCCAATCTGTGCGCGTCGGCCGGGAACATCGCGGCCACGCTGCAGTTCACGCCGCAGGACATCGGCTTGAACATCATGCCGCTGTTCCACATCCATGGGCTGCTCGCCGGCCTGCTGGCGCCCCTGTCGGCGGGCTCGCAGGTGTTCTGCACCCCGGGCTTCAATGCGCTGCGATTCTTCAAGTGGATGGACCAGGCGCACCCGACCTGGTACACGGCCGTGCCGACGATGCACCTGGCGATTGCCAGCCGCGGCAAGCACAACGCCGATGTGCTGGCGCGCCACCCGCTGCGGTTCATCCGCTCGTCGTCGTCGGCCATGCCGCCGCAGCTGATCCAGCAGCTCGAGGCGATGTTCAAGGCGCCGTTGATCGAGTCCTACGGCATGACCGAAGCGGCGCACCAGATGACATCGAACCCGCTGCCGCCGCTGCAGCGCAAACCCGGCTCGGTGGGGCGCGCGGCCGGCCCTGAGATCGGTATCCGCGGTGAGGACGGCGGGCTCCTCGCCCCCGGCGAGGTCGGCGAGATCGTGATCCGCGGGCCCAGTGTCACCGCGGGCTACGAGAGCAACCCGAAAGCCAACGACGAAGCCTTCGTCGATGGCTGGTTTCGCACCGGCGACCAGGGCGTGATCGACGCCGAAGGCTACTTGAGCATCACCGGCCGGTTGAAGGAGATCATCAACCGCGGCGGCGAGAAGGTGAGTCCGCGCGAGATCGACGAGATCCTGCTCGACCATGTCTCGGTGGCGCAGGTGGTCGTGTTCGGTGCGCCGCACAAGCGGCTCGGCGAAGAGGTGGCCGCGATGGTGGTGCTGCACGAAGGCCACGAATGCGGCGAGCGTGAGCTGCAGCAGTTCGTCGCCCAGCGGGTGGCTGGCTACAAGGTGCCGAAGAAGATCTTGTTCGTCGACGAACTGCCCAAGGGCGCGACCGGCAAGTTGCAGCGCATCGGACTGGCCCAGCGCATCGGCCTGGGCTTCGGCTCCTACGTCTCGGGCGAGTTTTAGTCGTCTGAACCAGATGAAATACACCCCCGCTCGTCTGCGCCTCGACGCGCCATGCGTCGTTGCAATTGCTCGCGATACCACAAGGTATCGCTGTGCTTTGCGCCTAGCCTGGCGCGCCGCTGCGCAGCCGCTCGGGCGCGATTTATCTGGGTCAGAGGACTGGCCATGAAGTACGCCATCGTCGGCGCCGGCGCCATCGGTGGCTACCTCGGCGCGAAGCTGGCACTGGCAGGCGAGCAGGTCACGTTCATCGCCCGCAACAAGAACCTGGCGGCGATCAACTCGCAAGGCTTTCGCTTGCTGCTGCCCGACGGCAGCACGCAGCACGCGAGCGATGTGCGCGCAGTGCAGGATCCGGCCGAGGCG
>JANMSR010000259.1:0-2010 GCA_031389565.1 Burkholderiales bacterium | reverse complement strand
TGGCCCACATGCCGGTCGGGCGGCCGCCGCTGGCGCGTGCCGGCGCCGTGGCCGCCAAGGCGGCGCTGCTCGGCGCGCCGATCATGATCGTGCTGTTCATGCTCTTCCCGCGCATGGCGCCGCTGTGGGCCGTGCCACAGGACACGCTGGCGAAAACCGGCTTGTCTGGCAGCCTGCGCATGGGCGGCATCGCCGAACTCGCGATCGACGACAGCATCGCGTTTCGAGTGCGCTTCGACGCAGGCGCGCGGCCGCCGCCCGGCGCGCTGTACTGGCGCGGGCCGGTGCTGGCGCGCTTCGATGGCCGCGAATGGAACCGGCTCGAACCGCCCTTGTCGAGCGCACCGCGGCACGGCGCGCAACTGCGCGTGCGCGGGCCGGCGCTGGGCTACGAGATGACGCTCGAACCGAACCGCCTGCCGCTGCTGCCGCTGCTCGAAGCCACCCCCAGCAGCGACGCCGATGCACCGCGCGTCGATGGCCTGCGCACGTTCCTGCGCAGCGACCTGCAATGGATGACCGAGCGCCCGGTCACCGACCGGCTGCGGCTGACCGCTCGCGCCTACCTCGACCACCGCCACGGCCCACAGACCGACGAGCCGTCCTTGCGCGACCATCTCGATCTGCCGCCCGGCTACAACCCGCGCACACTGGCCTGGGCCGAGGCCTTTCGCAACGACCCGCGCTACGCCCACGCCACGCCCGAGCAACTGGTGAATGCGGTGCTCGGCACCATCCGCCGCGGCTTCACCTACACGCTCACACCCGGCAGCTATGGCGACGACGAAGGCCGGCACGCGATCGACGAGTTCTGGCTCGACCGAAAGGAGGGCTTCTGCGAACACTTCTCCACCGCCTTCGTGGTCGTGATGCGCGCGCTCGATGTGCCGGCACGCATCGTCACCGGCTACCAGGGCGCCGACCCCGCATTGCAGGACGGCTATCACATCGTTCGCAACAGCCACGCCCACGCCTGGAGCGAAGTCTGGCTGGCCGGGCGCGGCTGGATGCGCGTCGACCCGACGTCGGCGGTGGCGCCCGAGCGCATCGTCGCCGGCCGCTCGCTGCGGCCGGAGCCGGGCGTAATGGCCGTGGCCGTTGCCGCGGTGAGCCCCGAGCTGATGGCGCAAATGCGCGCCGCCTGGGAACAGGTCAACAACCACTGGAACCAGTGGGTACTGAACTACTCGCGCTCGCAACAGTTCGACCTGCTGCAAAAACTCGGCGTGCGCACACCCGGTTGGGAAGACCTGGCGTACCTGCTGATCGGCCTGCTCAGCAGCGCGAGCCTCGTCGGCGCTGCGTGGGCCTGGTGGGACCGGCACCGCCGCGACCCGTGGCAGCGCCTGCGCTCGCGCATCGAGCGGCGTCTGGCGGCGCTCGGCATCGAGACCGCGGCCCACGACGCGCCGCGCGCGCTCGCCATGCGCGTGCGCGCGCAGCTCGGTGCCGGTGCGCACGCGCTGGCAGCCCAGCTCGAAGCGCTCGACCAGCAGCGCTACGGCCGCGCGGCGCAGGCACGCCCCGACCCGGCGTGGTGGCGCGGCTTTGCCGCCGCCGCCGCCGGGGTCAGCGCCGCCCGGCCGCGATAATCCGGGCATGAATTCGAGCAGTTGTCGCGCGACACGGATCGCGGCGAGTCTCCTGGCCGCGTGGCTGCTGCTGGCCACGAGCAGCGCGATCGCGCAGGATGCCCCCACCCACCCGCGCAAGAAGCCCGCGCAGCGCCAGCACGAAGCGCCCGCCCCGGTGGCCTACGGCCAGCGCGAGGACGTGATGCGCTTCGCCGACGAGCTTGCCGAGCGTCACCCCGAGTTGGACGCCGCGTGGCTGCGCGAGCATCTGTCGCAGGCACGTTATGTGGCCGCCGCCGCGCAACTGATCATGCCGCCGCCGGCCGGCACGGCCAAGAACTGGGCTGCCTACCGCGCCCGCTTCGTCGAACGCGAGCGCATCGCCGCCGGCGTGGCCTTCTGGCGCGCCAACCAGGCCTGGCTGACGCAGGCCGAG
>JANMSR010000550.1:0-2636 GCA_031389565.1 Burkholderiales bacterium | reverse complement strand
CCTGGGGCACCAGGCGATCGGCGCGGCGCTCGGCGGCGAGATTGTTCGCGCGCGAACGCTGATGCACGGCAAGGCCAGCGACATTGCGACCGACGGCAAGGGCGTCTACCGCGGCCTGCCCGAGCGCTTCTCGGTGATTCGTTACCACTCGCTGGCGATCTCGCGCGCTTCACTGCCTGCAAGCCTGGTGGTCACATCGACCACCGATGACGGTGAGATCATGGGCGTGCGCCACACCACGCTGCCGATCGAAGGCGTGCAGTTCCACCCCGAATCGATCCTGTCCGAGCACGGCCACGCGATGCTGCGCAACTTCCTGGAGGCCTACCCGACATGAGCGGTACGAAGCCCATCGACTTGCGCAGCGATACGGTGACGCGGCCGACGGCCGCGATGTGGGACGCCATGCGCGGCGCCGATCTCGGCGACGACGTCTTCGGCGACGACCCGACGGTCAACGCGCTTCAGGAGCGCGTGGCTGCCGATCTCGGCTTCGAAGCAGCCCTGTTCATGCCGACCGGCACGCAGAGCAACCTGTGCGCGTTGATGAGCCATTGCCAGCGCGGCGACGAGTACCTCGTCGGCCAGATGGCCCACACCTACCGCTGGGAAGGCGGCGGCGCGGCGGTGCTCGGCAGCATCCAGCCGCAGCCGCTGCCCAACCAGGCCGACGGCACGCTGGCGCTGGCCGACATCGAAGCCGCGATCAAGCCCGACGACGCGCACTTCGCGCGCACGCGCTTGCTGGCGCTGGAGAACACCTGGGGCGGCCAGGTGCTGCCGATGGCGTACCTCGAGGCCGCCACCGCGCTGGCGCGCTCCCGCGGCCTGGCCACGCACCTGGACGGCGCGCGGCTGTTCAACGCTGCCGTCGCGGCAGGCGTTGCTGCGCGCGACATCACGCGCCATTTCGACAGCGTCTCGGTGTGCTTCAGCAAAGGCCTGGGCACACCGGCCGGCTCGGCCCTGTGTGGCAGCCGCGAGTTGATCGCTCGCGCCCACCGCTGGCGCAAGATGGCCGGCGGCGCGATGCGCCAAAGCGGCGTGCTGGCGGCCGCGGCGCTGTACGCGCTCGACCACCACGTGGCGCGGTTGGCCGACGACCACGCCAACGCGCGTCGGCTCGCCGAGGGTCTGCAGGGCCTGCCGGGCGTGACTGTCGCACTGCCCCACACCAACATGGTATTCATCGACCTGGCGCCCGAGAAGGCCCATGGCGCGGTGGACCGCCTGCGTGCGCGCGGCGTGCTGGCCACCGGCCTGTACAAGCTGCGGCTGGTGACGCACCTGGACGTCACGGCCGAAGACGTCGATTGGGCGATCGACGTTCTGCGCCGCACCCTGTAGGCGTGCCGGCTGCTTGTTGGCGCGGCGCGGCACGCCCGAGACGGTCTTGCGCCCGTTGAACTTGCGTCCATACCAGCCATCAGTGCCCGACAGGGCGTCTTCGGCCACGCCTGTGATCGCCACGCTGCGTAAAGTAGCGCGCGCCATCCCATTGCGTGGCCGCAGCGCCACGCTGCCTGACGCCCGGCGGCCGTTGCGTTGCGTTAGCGCAAAGGTTTAGGGAGTAGGCGACGCAATGCCGTGGCGGGCGACTAGAGTCCCCTGCGCGCCGATGCAGCGCGGGCCTGTGGGCCGCCCGTCGGCCGACGTTCATTCACTCACCCTGGGGGCTCTACCTTGAAACAACACCTTCTTACCGGACTGGTTGTGCTCACTCTGTCTGCCGGCGCCTCGGCGCAATCGGCCTACGGCGTGGTTTCGCTCGGCAGTTCGCGACTGAATGTCGACTGCACCGGTACGACCACCTGCGACAAGACCGGCACCGCCTACAAATTGCTCGGCGGCTACAAGTTCTCGCCCAACTTCGCGGCCGAGGTCGGCTTCTTCGGCTTTGGCAAGGCCAAGGCGTCCGACGCGATCGGCACCGTCGAGCTCTCCAACACCGCAGTCGGGGCCGGCGTTGCCTTCCATCAAGACCTCTCACCGAACTGGAACTTCGTCGCGCGGGTTGGCGTGGCGTCAGTGAAAACCAAGATCTTGGCCACGGTTTCCGGCGTCGGGGTGGCACGGGTCGAGCAGGCGGCGGGTCGGGCTGCGATCTTGGGCGTGGCGCCCGGCATCGGTTCGGTCAGCGACTCCGACCGCAACATCGCTCCCTACGCCGGCCTGGGTATCGGCTACAAGTTGTCGAGAGCCGTTTCGCTCGACGGCTCAGTGGACTTCAGCCGCAGCAAGTACAACAAGAACGGTGTCAACGAGTCGGGCAACCTCAGCGCCGTTTCGATCGGTCTGACGTTCGGCTTCTGATCGGAGCGCACCTACGCTCTGTGGGCCGCCTTCGGGCGGCCCTTTTCATGCGCCATCCTCAGTGCGGCAATGGCTCTAGACTGGCGGCCCCAGCCGGAGCCACCATGCCGATCACCGACAACGAAGCGCTCGTGCGCGCTATCGACCACCGCGAAATCTTCCACGACGAAATGCTGGCGCTTGTGCGCCGCATCATGGGCGGCGAGATGTCGCCGGTGATGATGGCCGCGCTGCTGGTGGGGCTGCGCGTGAAGAAGGAAACCATCGGCGAGATCACTGCCGCGGCCCAGGTGATGCGCGAGTTCTCGACCAAGGTCGAGGTC
>JANMSR010000231.1:0-1935 GCA_031389565.1 Burkholderiales bacterium | reverse complement strand
GTAGCGCAGCGCGGCCTGCGCTCGGGCAAGCGCGTACCATCGCGTGAATCGGAAGCGCTTCCCCACCTGTTGCGATCGGATCGCCATGAACACCCTTGCCCATGCCGCTACGTTGATTCTGGTGACTGCGGCCTTGGCCAGCCCGAGCCTGGCGCAAACCTCTTCGCGCGGCCGGCCTGTCGAGCGCGTCGCGGTGGTGCCACAGGAGAGCGATCGCGGCACCGTGGTCTCCGTCACGCCGATCGTGCAACAGGTCGCCGTGCCGCAGCGCGTCTGCAACGACGAGCCGGTGGCGGTGCAGCGTCAGCCCTCGGGCGCGGGCGCGCTGATCGGCGCCATCGCGGGTGGCGCGATGGGCAATGCCATCGGCGCCGGCGCCGGGCGCGCGGCGGCCACCGCGATCGGCGTGTTCAGCGGCGCCGTGATCGGCAACAACATCGAGACCGACGGCCAAGGCACGCAGACCCAGAGCGTGCGCCGCTGCACCACGCACAGCGCCTACGAAGAGCGCACCGTCGCCTACAGCGTGGTCTATGAATACGCCGGCCGGCAGTACACGACGCAGATGCGCCAAGACCCCGGCCGCACGGTGCAAGTGCAGGTACAGGCCGCGCCTGAGGGCGAGGTGGCGCGACCGTCCTACGCGCCACCGCAATACGCGGCGCCGGCCCGCCCACGCTACGCGCCGCCGGTGTACTCGCAGCAGCCGGTCTATCCGGCCTATGCCGAGCCGGTTTACGAAAGCTATCCGCCGCCGGCACCGGTCTGTTACGAGCCGGGCTACCCGCAGTTTGGCGCGGGCCTGGTGGTGGGCGCCCTGATCGGCTACGGCGTTCACCGCGGCTACTACCGTCATGACGGCCCCCGTTGGCGCGGCGGCCGCGGCTATTGAGCGCAGCGCGGGCGCCTCAGGGCGCGGGCGTGCGCAACTGCAGGCGCATGCGCCACGCTGAAACCGAGCCGTCGTAGTAGGCCGCCACTTCCTGCGTCGGGCTGAAGCCCAGGCGTCGATAGAAGGCGATCGCCCCAGCGTTGTCGGCGCGCAGCTCGAGCCCGACGCAAGCCATGCCGGCCACCCGCGCCGATTCGAGCAGCCACTGCGTCAGGCGCCGGCCGATGCCGCGCTGGCGCAGCGCCGGCTGCACGCACAAGAGCACCAGGTGGGCTTGTTCGTCGCCGAACTGCATGACGGCAAAACCCTGGAGCTGCGAGGCGCCGTGGGCGACGAGGGCGATGGTTTCGCTATCGGCGATCAATGCCGCCATACGCCGCGGCGTGTAGCGCCAACCGAGTCCTGCCTCGATCAGGGTGCGCGACATCTCGGCCATCGCGCGCGCTTCCTGCGCACGGGCCAACCGCAACATCACGGCGCAGGGTGGGTTCACGGTTCAGGCGAAACGAAACACGGTGCATCGATTCTGGCACTAGGGCCTCCTATACTGGTTTGACCTCCCCGCAGCGAGTGCCCGCCATGCCTCACGCCAGCCCCGCCGACGCCGCCATCGCCCCGGTCGAACGCCGCCTCCAGGCCATCGAAGCGGTGCTCGAAGAGCGCGGCATGAAGGCCGGCGAGTTCGTTGTGCAGGCGACCCACCTGGCCGAAGAGAAGTGGCTGCCGGACAACGGTGCGCGGGTGGTGGCCAAGGCCTGGACCGATGCCGCCTATCGCCAGCGCCTGCTCGCCGACGGCCGCGCCGCGGTGGCCGAGTTGGGCATCGAGATGCCGCCGCACCATCGTCACCTGGTGGTGCTGGAGAACACGGCTGCGGTGCACAACGTGATCTGCTGCACCCTGTGCTCGTGCACGGCCTTCACGGTCATCGGCCTGCCGCCGGATTGGTACAAGGATCTCGAGTACCGCGCCCGCGTGGTGCGCGAATCGCGCACGGTGTTGAAGGAGATGGGGCTCGATCTGGCGCCCGAGATCGAGATTCG
>JANMSR010000228.1:0-10783 GCA_031389565.1 Burkholderiales bacterium | reverse complement strand
GATCCTGCCGCGCGAAAAGTTCACCGAGGATCGCGGCATGCGCCTGCCCGAAGCCGTGGTGGCGATGGGCGTGACGGGCGAGTTCCCCGAAGAGGGCCCGTACTACGACGTCATCAGCCCGAACGACCGCGACATGCACCTCCAGCCCGACCCGAGCACGGTGCGCATCGTGCCCTGGGCCGTCGACCCGACCGCGCAGGTGATCCACGACTGCTTCGACAAGGACGGCAAGTTGGTGCCCTTTGCGCCGCGCTCGGTGCTGCGCCGGGTCTGCGACTTGTTCGACGCCGAGGGTTGGGACCCGGTGGTCGCGCCCGAACTCGAGTTCTACCTGGTCGCGCGCAATACCGACCCCGACATTCCGTTGAAGCCGCCGATCGGCCGCAGTGGCCGCGCCGAAACCTCGCGCCAGTCCTATTCGATCGATGCGGTGAACGAATTCGACCCGCTGTTCGAGGACGTGTACGACTACTGCGAAAAGATGGAGTTGAACGTCGACACCCTGATCCACGAGGCCGGTGCAGGCCAGATGGAGATCAACTTCTTCCACGACCATCCGCTGGGCCTGGCCGACGAAGTGTTTTTCTTCAAGCGCACGCTGCGCGAGGCTGCGATGCGCCATGACATGTTCGCCACCTTCATGGCCAAGCCGATCGCCGGCGAGCCCGGCAGCGCGATGCACGTGCACCAGAGCGTGCTTGCCAAGGCCACCGGCCTGAACATCTTCAGCCACGAGGACGGCACGCCGACCAAGGAGTTTTTCTGGTACATCGGCGGCCTGCAGAAGTACATCCCGGCGGCGATGGCGCTGTTCGCCCCCTACGTCAATTCGTACCGCAGGCTGGTGCGCAGCAATGCCGCGCCGATCAACATCCAGTGGGGGACCGACAACCGCACCGTGGGCATCCGCAGCCCGGTGGCCACCCCCGCCGCGCGGCGCATCGAAAACCGCGTCATCGGCTCCGACGCCAATCCCTATGTGGCACTGGCGGCCACGCTGGCCTGCGGCTACCTGGGCATCAAGAACCACGTCGAGCCGTCGCCGGAATGCAAGGGCGATGCGTACCTCGGCGACTTCCAGTTGCCGCGCAGCCTGGGCGAAGCCCTCGAGCTGCTGCGCAACGAGCAAGACCTAGCCGAGGTGCTCGGCCCCTCGTTCGTGACCGTCTATACCGAGGTCAAGGAGATCGAGTACGCCGAGTTCATGAAGGTGATCTCGCCGTGGGAACGCGAGCATTTGCTGCTCCACGTTTGAAGGATCCGACGATGACGACCCGCACGACCCGAGAGTGGCAGGCCGCCGACGCGGCGCATTTCCTGCACCCCTTCACCGATTTCCAGGCGCTGGCCAGGAAGGGCTCGCGCGTGATCACGCGCGCCGACAACATCTACCTGTGGGACAGCGACGGCCAGAAGATCCACGACGCGATGAGCGGGCTGTGGTGCGTCAACGTCGGCTACGGCCAGCGCGCCTTGATCGACGCAGCGACGAAGCAGCTCGAAACGCTGCCGTTCTACAACGCCTTCTTCCAGACCGCCACGCCGCCGGCCATCGAGCTGGCCGAGTTGCTGGCCGAGGTTTCGCCGCCGCAGTTCCAGCATGTGTTCTTTTCCGGCTCGGGCTCCGAAGGCAACGACACCGTGGTGCGCATGGTGCGGCGCTACTGGGACATCCTCGGCCAGCCCGAGCGCCAAATCCTCATCAGCCGCAAGAACGCCTACCACGGCTCGACGGTGGCCGGTGTGTCCCTCAGTGGCATGAGCGGCATGCACGCGCAGGGCGGTTTGCCGATTCCCGGTATCGTGCACATCGAGCAGCCGTATTGGTTCGACAACGCGCCAGCGGGAATGTCGCGCGATGAGTTCGGCCTGCTTGCCGCCGGTTGGCTGGAGACGAAGATCGTCGAACTCGGCGCCGACAAGGTCGCGGCCTTCATCGGCGAGCCGATCCAGGGCGCCGGCGGCGTGATCATCCCGCCGGCCACCTACTGGCCCGAGATCCAGCGCATCTGCGACCGCCACGGCATCCTGCTGGTCAGTGACGAGGTCATCACCGGCTTTGGCCGCACCGGCCGCTGGTTCGGCTGCGAAACGCTGGGCTTCGAGCCCGACCTGATGACCTTCGCCAAGGGCGTGACCAGCGGCTACATCCCGCTCGGTGGCGTGATGGTCGGCGCGCGCGTGGCCAAGGTGCTGATCGAGCAGGGCGGCGAGTTCAACCACGGCTACACCTACTCGGGCCACCCGGTGGCCTGTGCGGTGGCGCTGGCCAACATCGGGCTGGTGCGCGAGCTGGGCCTGGTCGAGCGCGTGCGCGACGATGTCGGCCCGTATCTTGCGAAGGCCTTCGAGCAGCTACAGGAGCATTCGCTGGTCGGCGAGGCGCAGAGCTGTGGCTTGATGGGGGCCCTGCTCTTGGTCAAGGACAAATCAGGCCGCGAGGATCGCGGCACGCCCTTCCCGCCGGAGCGCGAAATCGGCATGGTCTGCCGTGGGCACTGCTTCGCCAACGGCCTGATCATGCGCGCCGTCGGCGATCGCATGATCATCGCCCCGCCCCTGGTCATCACCCGTCCCCAGATCGACGAGATGGTGGCGCTGGTCCATCGCTGCCTGGACCTGACCCTGGCCGACGTGAAGCTGGCTTGAGCATTGACCCCAATGGCGGTCTGCGACCGCCTGCCTAGACTCGCGCACTGACAGATTCCCCATCCCCACCGGAGGTTTTTCGATCATGACCCAACCGTTCTCTTTGCGTTCGATCGGTGTGCCCTCAGCGTTGGCATTGGAGAAAAGCAACAGCCTGTTCGGCGCCTCGGTGCCGGTCAGCTTCTGAGCGAGACTGGGGTCCATGGCCACGGCAAGCATCGACTGGCACGCGCGCGCCACAGCGGCAGCGTTCGACGGCCGCGCCGTCATCGACGGTGCGCGCCATGACGCCGTGGCCGGCGAAACCTTCATCAAGGCTTCGCCGATCGACGGCCGCACGCTCGGCCCGGTGGCGCGCGGCCGCGAGGCCGACATCGATGCCGCAGTCAAAAGTGCGCGCGCCGCGTTTGCCGATGGCCGCTGGTGCGGCAAGCCCCCGGCGGCGCGCAAGAAGATCCTGCAGCGCTTCGCCGACAAGATCCTCGCCACCAGGGACGAACTCGCGCTGCTGGAGACGCTCGACATGGGCAAGCCGATCCAGTACTCGCTGTCGGTCGACGTGCCCTCCACCGCGCGCACCATCGCCTGGTACGCCGAGGCCATCGACAAGGTTTACGGCGAGATCGCGCCAACGCCGGCTTCATCGCTGGCCCTGATCACGCGCGAGCCGATGGGTGTCATCGGCGTCGTCGTGCCCTGGAACTACCCGATGATCATGGCCGCGTGGAAGCTCGGTCCGGCGCTGGCCAGCGGCAACTCGGTGGTGCTGAAGCCGAGCGAGAAGTCGCCCTACACCGCGCTGCGCCTGGCCGAACTGGCGGTCGAGGCCGGGCTGCCGCCGGGCGTGTTCAACGTCGTGCCTGGATTTGGCCCCGAGGCCGGCGAAGCGCTGGCGCTGCACATGGACGTCGACGCGATCGGCTTCACGGGCAGCACGCGGGTGGGCCGCAAGATGCTCGAGTACGCCGGGCGCAGCAACTTGAAGCGCGTCTACAACGAACTCGGCGGCAAGTCGGCCTTCGTCGTCTTCGATGACTTCGCCAATGTCGAGCATGCCGCCAGGACGGCCGCCGGCAGCATGTTCTTCAACCAGGGCGAAAGCTGCAACGCGCCGTCGCGGGTGCTGGTGCATGAACGGATTGCCGATCGCTTTGTCGCGATCGTTGCCGCCGAGGCCGCGCAATACCGCCCGGCCGACCCGCTGGCGGCAACGACCACGATGGGTGCGCTGGTCGACGAAGGCCAGTTGCGCACCGTGATGGGCTACATCGAAGCCGGCACCCGCGAAGGCGCCCGCACGGTCACCGGGGGCCAGCGTGCGCGCGCCGACAGCGGCGGCTTCTACGTCGAGCCCACCGTGTTCGACGCGGTCGCCAACGGCATGACCATTGCCCGCGAAGAGAACTTCGGCCCGGTGATGTGCGTGATCCGCTTCAAGACCGAAGCCGAAGCCATCGCGCTGGCCAACGCCTCCAACTACGGCCTGCAGGCCAGCGTATGGAGCGACAACATCAACCGCGCCCACCGCGTCGCCCGCGCGCTGCGCGCCGGCACCGTGCATGTGAACCAGTACGACGAAGACGACATCACGGTACCCTTCGGCGGTTACAAGCAAAGCGGCAACGGCCGCGACAAGAGTCTGCACGCGCTGGACAAGTACACCGAACTGAAAACCACCTGGATAAGAATTGACCCACCCCCGTAGCGGCTTCGCCGCTCCCCCTCAAGGGGGCACCGCTGGCGGACCGGCGGAGCCGGATCCGCGGCGGTCGCTTGGTCTGACATTGCGCGGCGCTGCCGCGCACAAGGAGGCTCCATGAACCACTCCAGGAACGAGCAACTGATGGCCCGCAAGGCGGCGGCAACGCCGCGCGGCGTTGGCGTGATGGGCAGCTTCTTCGCCGAGCGCGCTGAAGGTGCCGCGCTGTGGGATGTCGAAGGTAATCGCTACATCGATTTCGCCGGCGGCATCGCGGTGATGAATGTCGGCCATGGCCACCCGAAAGTGCTGGCCGCCATCGAGGCCCAGTTGAAGCGCTTCACCCACACCTGCTACCAGGTGGTGCCCTACGAGAGCTACATCGCGCTGGCCGAGAAGCTGAACCAGTTGACACCCGGCACGCATGCGAAGAAGACCGCGCTGTTCTCGACCGGTGCCGAAGCGATCGAGAACGCCGTCAAGATCGCCCGCGCCCACACCCGGCGCAGCGGCGTGATTGCTTTCGGCGGCGCCTTCCACGGCCGCTCGATGTTGGCGCTGGCCCTGACCGGCAAGGTGCAGCCCTACAAGGCCGGCTTCGGCCCGTTCCCGCCCGACATCTATCACGCGCCCTTCCCCGGCGAAGGCGTCGACCTGAACCAAGTCAGGCACGCGGTGCAGCAACTGTTCAAGGCCGACATCGAACCCAGCCGCGTCGCCGCGATCGTGTTCGAGCCGGTGCAGGGCGAAGGCGGCTTCAACGTGATCCAGCCCGCAGCGGTGGAGTGGCTGCGCGCGCTGTGTGACGAACATGGCATCGTGCTGATCGCCGACGAGATACAGACCGGCTTCGGGCGCAGCGGCAAGATGTTCGCGATGGAGCATTTCGGTGTGATCCCCGACCTGATGGTCATCGCAAAGAGCCTGGCCGCAGGCGTGCCCTTGTCGGCCGTCACCGGCCGCGCCGAGATCATGGATGCGCCGGCGCCCGGCGGCCTCGGCGGCACGTATGCCGGCAACCCGCTGGCGATTGCCGCGGCGCATGCGGTGATTGACGTGATGGCCGACGAGAAACTGCCCGAGCGTGGGGCGATGCTCGGCGAGCAGCTCAAGGTCGTGCTCAACAAGCTGCGAACCGCGGTGCCGCAGATCGCCGATGTGCGCGGGCTGGGTGCGATGGTTGCGGTCGAGTTCGCCAATGCTCAAGGCGATCCCGATGCCGACTTCACCAAGCGCGTGCAGGCCGAAGCACTCGAGCGCAAGCTGATCCTGCTGACCTGTGGAGTCAACGCCAACGTGCTGCGGTTCCTGTTCCCGCTCACCACGCCGCAAACCGTGTTCGACGAAGCGCTCGGCATTCTGCGCGAGTCGATGTTGGAGGTGCAATGAAAGCCCTCCGCGAAAGCCTGGTCGGCCAGGGCATCCACACCCTGCTCGTGCAGTTCACGGATTTGCACGGCGTGGCCAAGGGCAAGCTGGTGCCTTTGGCCCACCTCGACGACGTCCTAACCATCGGCGCTGGCTTCTCCGGCCCGTCGATCGCTGGCACAGGGCTGGGCCGAACTGGCGCACGCTCCGAGTACATGGCGCGCGGTGCGGCCAGCACAGCGATGGCACTGCCCTGGCTGCCCGGCGTGGCGCGCATCGTCGGCGACGGCTTCGTCGCTGGCGAGCCGTTCGATGCCTGCCCGCGCCAGGTGTTGAAGCGCGCCGTCGCCCGGCTGGACGAGCGCCACTGGACGCTGCAGGTGGGCATCGAGCCCGAGTTCTTTCTGCTCAAGGAGCTGGCCGGCCGCTGGTTGCCGGTTGACGACGCCGACCGCCTGGCCAAGCCCAGCTATGACCTGAAAAGCCTGCCGCGCCAGATGCCGTTCCTGCGTGACCTGCACGACGCGCTCGAGCGCTGCGGGCTGGATGTGCTACAGATCGATCACGAAGACGCACAAGGCCAGTACGAAGTCAATTTCGCCTTTGCCGATGCCTTGGCCACGGCCGATCACCTGATGCTGTTCAAGCTGGCCGCGCAAGCCATCGCCGAGCGCCATGGTCTGGTGTTCTCGATGATGCCCAAACCGTTTGCCGATCAGCCGGGCAGCGGCATGCATTGCCACGTCAGCCTGTGGCAAGGCCGCAGCGACAACGCGCGCAACGTCTTCATGCCGCACCGCGCCGACGGTTCGCTCGATGCGGCGGCGACGCTCTCGCCGCTCGGGCGCCAGTTCGTCGCCGGTGTGCTGGATCACGCGGCGGCCCTGACTGCGCTGGCGGCACCGACCGTCAACTCGTACAAGCGGCTGACGGTCGGCACCTCGATCTCGGGCACCACCTGGGCTCCGGCCTACGTGGCGCAGGGGCCGAACAACCGCACCGCACTCGTGCGCACGCTGCACGGCCGCTTCGAGTGGCGAGCGCCCGACGCCAGCGCCAACCCGTACCTGATGTTGGCGGGGTTGATCGCGGCCGGGCTGGACGGCATCGAGCGCGAGCTCGACCCCGGTCCCGAGTGCGTGGACGACCTGTTCGCCCTGTCGCTGGCGCAGATCGGCGAGCGCGGCATCGGCCTGCTGCCGCAAAGCCTGGCCGAGGCCGTCGACGCCCTCGCGGCCGACGCCACCATCTGCGGCGCGCTCGGGGACACCCTGGCGCGCGAGTTCATCGCCGCCAAGCGCGACGAACACGCCGCCTACGTGCGCCATGTCAGCGACTGGGAACTGCAGCGCTACGTGACCGCCTTTTGAGCATCCTGGGCCCCAACGCTCACTGCGTTCGCTGCTCCCCGGGGGGGTGTCGAGCATCCTCGGGGCGGCCCGGCGGGCGCTGGACGCGCGCGGCTTGAAACCGGCGTCACAACTCGCCGCCTACGCCTGCCTGGCCGCCAGCATGGCGCTGGTGGGCAGCTATGTCGGGCTGTCCAAGCTGCTGGTGGCGGTGATCCCGGTGTTCCTGCTGGCGTGGCTGCGTTTTGGCATTGCCGCAGTGGCGATGGCGCATTGGGTGCGGCGCGTGCCCGGCGAAGCGCCGCTGTCGCGCCACGACCGCGTGCTGTTGTTCTGGGAAAGTTTTCTCGGCAACTTCCTGTTCTCGATCTGCATGCTGTTCGGCGTGCTGCATTCCACCGCGCTGGCCGCCGGCGTGATCATGGCCGCGATCCCGGCCGTGGTGGCGCTGATGTCCTGGGCCTTCCTGCGCGAGCGCATCGCGCCACGCGTGGCGGCCGGCATCGCTTTCGCGGTCGGCGGCATCGGGGTGGTCTCGATTGCCCGGCATGAGGGGGCCAGTGGCAGCGGCTCGCTGCTCGGCAATGCCCTGCTCTTCGGCGCCGTGGTCTGTGAAGCCAGCTACGTGGTCATCGGCAAGAAGCTCACCGGCAACGTCTCGCCGCGGCGCATCAGCGCGCTGGTGAACCTGTGGGGCCTGGCGCTCGTCACGCCGTTCGGACTGTGGCAGGCCACGACCTTCGACTTCACGGCCGTATCACCCAAGCTGTGGCTGCTGCTGCTGTTCTATTCACTGGCCGCCAGCATGTGGACCGTGTGGCTGTGGATGACCGGTCTGCGCCACGTGCCCGCCTCGCGCGCCGGGGTGTTCACGGTGATGCTGCCGCTGGCCGCGGCATTCGTCGGCATCGCCTTTCTCGGCGAGCGGCTGAGCGGCGTGCAACTCACTGCGTTTGGGCTGGCCCTGACCGGCGTGCTGCTGGCCACCTGGCCGGGGCGCGCAGCACCGTAGGCATTCAACGCGGCGCCTGCCGAAGGCAGAGCCTGCGCCTGCTGCTCGGTCTCGAAGATCGGCGGTGTGGTGTCGCGCGCGAGCTTGCTGGTCATGGGGTCAGCTCCACCTCCGCGCGGGTTGCCGCCATCGCCTCGCGCGAGCGTTGCATCACCTGCGCCGGCGCCGTTGCCTTCAAGCGGTGGTCGCTCCACACCTGGCGCCAGCGGCGCGCGCCGGGCAGGCCGTGGTACAGGCCCATCATGTGCCGCGCCGCATGCGGCCAGGTGATGCCGCGCCCGACCAGCGCGGCCATGTACTCGACCATCGCGGCCTCGACCGCTTCTCGCATCGGCGCTTCACCGTCTGCGCCGAGAAAGCGCCGATCCCACTCGGCCATCCGCCACGGGTGGTGGTAGGCCTCGCGTCCGAGCATCACGCCGTCGACATGCCGCAGGTGCTCGGCGATCGGGTCGTTGCCCGTGACGCCTCCGTTGAGCACGATCGTCAGTGTCGGAAACTCGCGCTTCAGGCGGTAGACGAAGTCGTAGCGCAGCGGCGGTACTTCGCGGTTCTCCTTCGGCGACAAGCCCTTCAGCCAGGCATTGCGCGCGTGCACGATGAACACCGTGCAGCCCCCTTCGGCAACGGTGCCGACGAAGTCGCGCACGAAGTCATAGCTCTGGCCACGGTCGATACCGATGCGGTGCTTGACCGTCACCGGCAGGTCGACCGCATCGCGCATCGCGGCCACGCAGTCGCGCACGAGGGTCGGCTCGGCCATCAGACAGGCCCCGAACGATCCGCGTTGCACGCGCTCGCTCGGGCAACCGCAGTTGAGGTTGACTTCGTCGTAGCCCCACTGCGCGGCCAGCCTGGCGCATGCCGCCAGATCGGCCGGCTCGCTGCCGCCGAGCTGCAGCGCGAGCGGGTGCTCGGCCTCGCTGAAATCCAGATGCCGCGGCACATCGCCATGCAGTAGCGCGCCGGAGGTCACCATCTCGGTGTACAGCCGCGTGCGCCGCGTGATCTGCCGATGAAAGAAACGGCAATGCCTGTCCGTCCAATCCATCATCGGGGCTGTACACAGGCGCCAGGGGCTAAGTGGTTGATTCGATTGCACTGATCTTCTCTTTGTCGGTCCAGACGGAGGCGGGACGGACCCGACGTGTCCTTTGATCGTCGCAAGCCGGTTTGCGCATGGTAGTCAATGGCCTGCGGGCGATGATCATGCGACGCCGCAGGGGGCACGAGGGTCACTTTGCTGCCTGTCGTGCCGCGTCAGTGCTACGGATTTGCTATGCCGATCGGGCGTGATTGCTACATCCTCGACCATGAGCTGGTCGAGCTCGCCGCAAGGATGCCGCCCGAACTCAAGCTCGAGGAAAGGCGGCAAGTACCCGCTGAAGGCGATCTCGCGCGGCGTGATCCCGGACGCGGTGATCGACCGGCCGAAGGGCTACTTCCCCCGCGCCCGCCCTGAAGCATGTGCTGGAACTGATGCGCGGCATCCTGCAGTCGGACGCTTGCATTCAGCGCGGGCTCTATCAGCGCGACTACGTCGACAAGCTTTTGGCGAATCCCGAGGCCCACTTCACGCGTATCCAGGGCAGCAAGCTGTGGTATCTGGCGCTGCTGGAATGGTGGCTGCAGGTGCATGTGGACGGCGTGGTGGGTGGGAGCCGGCGCAGCGAGCGTTTGAGGGCGTCAGCCGCCGGTGTCGCGGTCTGTGCGGTCACTTGATGTTCGGGCCTGCCGCGTCATCTCGCTGGTTCAACCGCGGCGCGCAACTCGCCGCGGCCGGGCGCGCTCAGCGCTGCAGCGCTTGCTCCAACTGCGCCTTGTTCATCGTGGAGCGGCCTTTCACGGCGCGCTGCGTCGCCTCGTTACGAAGCTGAGCCAACGTGCGCCCACCCTCACCTTGATGCGATCGCAGACCGCCGCGCCGGCTTGCCGACATGTCGTTGATCGACGAGGCGCTCGCTTGCTCGGACTCGCCATGTTGCGCCCGCTCCTTGTTGACGATGCGTGCCGCAATCTCCTCGGCGACTTGTACTGCCTTGCCGCGTTCGAGCAGGCTGTCCTTGATGTGCGCGTACTGGCGCTCGCGCTTTGCGCTCCAAGACTTTTGCGGCATGTTGGCTCCGTGGGCAGACGCTGAGAAATGCGAATGAGCGAAGCCGCTGCCGGGCCTCGATTCGCGCGGACGTGACCGCCACCTGCGGCCTATCGGAGGGCGGCTCTCGCACCGGATCGGGATGCTCCGGGCAGTGCGGATCGCGCACTGGCTCTGGCGTCCTGTCGGGTGACGGCGGCGACGGCGAAGGTGGCGCAGGAGGTGGCGACGGCGGACGCCTCGGTGGATCCTGGACGCCATCTCTGCGGTGATCACGGGGAGCCATCGGGTGCAGAGCCCGGCGTGCGGCATCCAGCGAAACAGGAATTTTGGCCGGAGCATTCATTCACCCCATGCTACGCAGCGCTTGCGCTCGGTGCAGTCATCGCCTGCCGATTCTCCTGTCGGAATCCGCCTACGCAACAGCTGCTCGTCTGCCACGGGCGGGTCGCGCGCCACCTTCACGCTCAGGACGCACGAGTCAGGGCGATCAGCGGCGGGACGCAGAACCAGAGGATGAAGGTGAGTGCCAGCACAATCGCGCCGTCGATCCGCTCGGGCATCTCTCCGGCCGTGAACCGGCGAAGTCGCCGCAACAGCCAGACGGCATG
>JANMSR010000210.1:0-9779 GCA_031389565.1 Burkholderiales bacterium | reverse complement strand
GACCCTCGCAATCCAAGGGAACGGGGAAGGTGGTGGTACCCGGGGATGAAAATAGGGTTGGAGACGCCGACCTGGCCGCTAGTGGGAATAACGGTCCAGTGTCATGACCTCACCACCTACGGCGACCGCGCCTATGTCGCGTGGCGCGACAAGGGTCTGATCATTCTGGATATCAGCGATATAGACCGTCCGAGAAGAGTCGGCGAAATCAACTGGGCAGACGGATTGCCACGCAATAACATCGCCTTTCCATCATTGCCGGGACAGACGCACAGCTTCGGCATCGTGGTTCCCAAGCATCGCGGCCGCGTCGAAACCGTCGTCGCCACCGATGAGCTCGGGCAATGTCCTTTCGGCTTCGTGCATTTCATCGATGTCCGCAATGAGGCTCGTCCCACGGAGATTTCACAATTCAGGGTTCCTCTGAATATGCATGGTAATTGTCCAGCGGATCGGCCCGGAGGCCGGATGGGCATTCACGACGTCGAGCGGATGATTCGTGGGAAAATAGTCTGGAGCGCTTGGGAAGAAGGCGGCTTCTGGGGCGTTGACTTCTCTGATATTCACTACCCGAAGCAGGTTGCATATTATGTTCCGCCCGTCAGGAGCGATTCCACGCGCCTTAGCGGTCATGCCGATGACGTGTTTGTGATGGACGATGGGATTATCTTCGGAAGCTCGTCGGACACCGGAGCCGGAGGACTTTGGGCCATGAGACACGACAAGGGCAGCAAAGGAACCGTCGCCTGGAATACGGACGAGTCCAATGTGATCGTTAGCCGGGCTCATCGCGGTCGAGACCGGGACGACGACGACGACTGAGCCGGCTCAGCGCGCGGCGGTGGGCGTCAGCGCCCTGGCCCCTGGAACCCGCCCGCGCGCAACCTGACCACCAGCGTATCGCGGTGGCCGCGCTGCGCCGGGTCCAGCGGCTGGATCGGTGTGGTCTCGTGGATCACACGGGCATGTTCGAACCAGCGCTCGATGCCACCATGCAGCGCGTTGTATTCCACTGGTTGCCAATGCGCACGGTGCGGCACGGCGCGAACGCCGTCGCCCTCGACGACGAAGGAGCCGTGGCGGCGTTGACGGTAGCGGCCACCGTCGCGCAGTTGGGTGTCGGGCGGCAGGCGATGCCAGTACGCCGGCCAGGTGTCGAGCGCGCCGCCCGCCACGCCGAGCGATGTGCGCAAGCCCGCCGCGTCGAGTACCGCGTGGCCGCGCTCGCGCAGCGCGCCATCGACGGCACTCGCCGCCGTGATCGGCGGCGGCAGCCGTACTGCGCTCACGCGCCGATGCGCTGGTCCGCCAGCGCCGCGCCGGCCGCCAGCGCGCGCAGCTTGGCCTCGGCGACATGCCGGTCCATCGGGGCCAGGCCGCAGTTGGTGCAGGCGATGAGCTTGTCGCGGCGCACGTATTGCAAGGCGCGGCCGATGGTGTCGGCCACTTCCTCGGGCGTTTCGATCACGTCGCTGGCCACGTCGATCACCCCGACCATGACCTCCTTGCCTTCGAGCAGGGCGATCATTTCCATCGGCACGTGCGAGTGCAGGCATTCGAGGCTGACCTGGTCGATGCGGCTCTGGGCCAGCGCCGGAAAAATCTTCTCGTACTGCCGCCACTGCTCGCCGAGCGTGGCCTTCCATTGCAGGTTGGCCTCGATGCCGTAGCCGTAGCAGATGTGGACCGCTGTTTTGCACGTCAAACCTTCGGCCGCGCGTTCGAGCGCCTTCACGCCCCAATCGGCGGCCTCGTCGAGGAAGACGTTGAAGGCCGGTTCGTCGAACTGCACGATGTCGATGCCGTCGGCCTGCAGCGCCCTCGCCTCCTGGTTCAGCAGCTCGGCGAAGGCGAAGGCCATCTTCACGCGGTCGCCGTAATAGCGGTCGGCCACGGTGTCGACGATCGTCATCGGCCCGGGCAGCGTGAACTTGGTGAGAAGCGTGGTGTGCGCGCGCAGCAGTTGCGCTTCGGTGGCGTGCACGCGGCCCGTCAAGGCCAGCGGCCCGGTGACCTGCGGCACCATGGCCTTGTAGCGGTCGCCGCGGATGCCCATCTCGACCTTGTGTTCGAAGTCGATGCCGGCCACCCGCTCGAGAAAGCCGTGGACGAAGTGCTGGCGCGACTGCTCACCGTCGCCGATCACGGCCAGGCCCGCATCCTCCTGGGCCTTGATCCACAGCAGGGTGGCGTCGCGCTTGGCGTCGGCGAGTTCGGCGCCCTCGCCGCGCCACTGCGGCCACAGCTTGTGGGTTTCGGCGAGCCAGGCAGGTTTGGGCAGGCTGCCGGCGATGGCGGTGCGGAACATGTGAGTCTCCTCGGGGCTTGCGCCCGAGGATAACAACGCCATTCAGTCCTGGCGCCAGCGGTCGCCCTCGCCGAGGCCGGTGGGCGCGCGCAGCGCTTCGATCGCCGCCGCATCGCCCTGCAACTGTGCGCGCCACCACAGCGTGGTGATCGCCGCCACCCGCGCGTGGTGTTGCGGTTCCAGCTCGGCCGCGTCCGGCTCGCGCTCGAGCGGTCCGAAGCGCGCGCGCAGGCGCTGCTCGCCGTTGCCGGCAAAGCTCATGTGGTCGGCACCGGCCAGCCACAGCAGCGCACGCCGCCCCGGCGGCAGGCTGTCGTAGACGCGGGCGCGGTCCGCGCCGGTCAGGGCATGGCGCAGCGGGTCGCTGTCATGGCTGCCGGTGATGGCCAGGAACGGGCGCGTGACGCCGGCGAAGGCATCGGCCCCCTGGCCCGGTGTGGGGCTGAAGGCGATGAAGGCCTTGAAGCGCGGATCGGCCGCCGCGGCCGCCGCATGATCGGCCGGCACCGGGTAGCGCTGGCCCGCGAGCGCCTGCAACGTGTGCGCGCCGAACGAGTGGCCCGACATGCCCAGCGCCTCGCGGCGCACGCGCGCCCAGCCCGGCTCGCGGGCCTGGGCGGATTTATTGCGAACCCGTATGAACCCAGCCGATCGAGCTGCGCGGGTTCCTGCACGCACTCGACCGGCTGGTCGGCGCCCCTGCCTATCGCTGCAGCACGTCCGGGTTCACCGGCGTCAAGGGCTTGCCGCCGCCGAGTACCGCGATCAGGTTGTCGGCGGCCAGCATCGCCATCTTCATGCGCGTGGCCGCGGTGGCGCTGGCGATGTGCGGCGTGAGCACGACGTTGGGCTGCGCGAGCAGGGCCGGGTGCACCGCCGGCTCGCCCTCGAAGACGTCCAGCCCGGCCGCAGCGATGCGGCGCTCGGCCAGGGCTTGCGCGAGTGCGGCGTCATCGACCACGCCGCCGCGCGCGATGTTGGTCAGCGTGGCGCTCGGCTTCATCAGTGCCAGCTCGGCCGCGCCGATGGCATGGTGGCTGGAGGCGGAATACGGCACCACGATGACCAGGTGGTCGGCCTGGCGCAGTAGCTCGGCTTTCTCGACCCAGCGCGCACCGAGTGGTGCCTCGAGTTCGGGCGCCAGACGGCTGCGGTTGTGATACACGACCGGCATGCCGAAGCCCAAGGCGCCGCGCCGTGCGATGGCCTGGCCGATGCGGCCCATGCCCAGGACGGCGAGCGTGGCGCCATGCACGTCGGCACCGACAAACATGTCGTAGGCCCAGCGCTGCCACTGGCCGGCGCGCAGGAAATGTTCGCTCTCGGCGATGCGGCGCGCAGCGGCCATCATCAGCGCGAAGCCGAAATCGGCCGTGGTTTCGGTGAGCACGTCGGGTGCATTGGTGACCTGCACGCCGCGCGCCGTGCAGGCCGCGACATCGATGTTGTTGAAACCGACCGACATGCTGCACACCGCGCGCAGGCCGGGGCAGACGTCGAGCAGCGCCGCATCGATGCGCTCGGTGGATGAGACGAACGCGCCGGCCTTGCCTTGCAAGCGGCGGATCAATTCGTCGTGCGACCAGTCGACCGGCTGGTCGTTGGCCTCGACATCGAAGTGCATGCCGAGATGGGCGACCACTCGAGGAAAGATGTGGCGGGCGACCAGCACGGCCAGGCGTTTGTTTGAAGTCATGGTTTGACGGCCGGCGTGGCGCTGGCCGGTATGTTGAGCATGCGTTCGTTGATCGGGTGCGGGTGCCAGCCGATGATCAGCAGCATCGCGAAGAAGCCCGCCACATAGCCGACCGCGATGTGCCAGCCGGCCTTCAGCCAGGCCCACACCGACTTCGTTTCCGGGTACATGTTCGACAGCGCCACACCGGCGGAGGAGCCGAACCAGATCATCGAGCCGCCGAAACCCACGGCGTAGGCCAGGAAGCCCCAGTCGTAGCCGTCCTGGCGGATGGCCAGCGCGGTCAGCGGGATGTTGTCGAACACGGCCGAGACGAAGCCCAGGCCGAAGGCGGTGGGCCATGAAGGCGCCGGCAGGTGCTGCACCGGCATCAGCGACGCACACCAGACCAGCGCGAGCAGGAACACGCTGCCTTTGAAGGCCCCAGGCAACAGGGCCCAGTTTGGCGCCCGCAGCGGTGCGCTGACCACGATCGCCAGCACGACGGCCGCGCCGATGACCGGGAAGCGACCCAACAATGCAGGCGCGTTCAGGTTGCACCAGACGTTGACGCCGATGGCGGCCAACAGCACGAAGGCGACGATGGCCAGCCGGCTGCCGTCGACCACGGTGCCGGCCGTGGCCTCCTTCTGGATCGGTTGGTAGGCATGCTGTTGACGCGCCGCAAAGACGCCGAAGATCGATATCGCCACCGCGCCGCCGACATAGGCTTCGAGCACCCGGAGCGGGTTGGCGCCGGCAATCCACATCATCGTGGTGGTGGTGTCGCCGACCACGCTGCCGGCGCCGCCGGCGTTCGACGCGGCCACGATCGCCGCCAGGTAGCCGATGTGTACGCGGCGCTTGAACAGCACCGCGGCCATGCTGCCGCCGATCATCGCGGCGGCGATGTTGTCGAGAAAGCCCGACATCACGAACACGCCCAGCAGCAGCACGAAGCCACCCTTCCAGTCATCGGGCAAGAAGCGCGGCAGCACATCGGGCACGCGGCTCTTCTCGAAGTGGTCGGCCAGCAGCGCGAAGCCGATCAACAGGCCGAGCAGGTTGGCCAACGTGACCCATTCGTGGCCTACATGTGCCGTCAAGCCGGCCAGGCCGGCACCGCCTTTGAAGCCGGTGACCAGCCACTGGTACAGCGTGATCGCCGCTGCGCCCGTGAGCGCGACCTGCAGCGTGCGCGTATGGAACAGCGCCACGCCAAGCAGGGTGAGCGCGAACAGCACGAAATCGAAAGGGATACCGGCGATCGACATCAGGCGCTCTCCTCGAGTTCAGTTTCATCTTGGGCAGCCGATTCTAGGGACGCGCTACTCGACGAAACGCGCGAACGTGGCGACGGGCACACGCTCGGTGACCAGCCGGTTCTCGGGCGCGCTTTCATCGGCGCGGCCCAGCGACATGCCGCACACCACCATCTCGCCGGCCGGCAACGACAGGTGCTCGGCAATGATTTTGTGAAAACCGATGAACGCCGCCTGCGGGCAGGTGTCCAGCCCACGGCCACGCGCCGCGACCATGATGTTCTCGAGGAACATGCCGTAGTCGAGCCAACTGCCCTGGCGCAGGATGCGGTCGATGCTGAAGATGAAGCCGACCGGCGCGTCGAAGAAGCGGTAGTTGCGGCCGTGCTGGGCGTGCATGCTGGCCTTGTCGCCCTTGACGATGCCGAGCAGGCCATACAGGTCCCAGCCGATCTTGCGGCGGCGCTCGATGTAGGGCGAGACCCACTCGGTCGGGTAGTAGTCGTACTCGCCGACATCGGCGCCGACGGAAGCTGCGGCCGCATTGGCGTCGTGTGCGGCCATGATCTTGCGCGACAGCCTGTCTTTCGCGGCACCGGTCAGCACGGTGACTTTCCATGGCTGGGTGTTCACGCCCGAGGGCGCGCGCGAGGCGACCGCCAGGATGTCTTCGATCGTCTGCCGCGGCACCGGCGTGGGCAGGAACGCGCGCACCGAACGGCGTGAGGTGATCGCGGCGTCGACCGTGGCCGTGGTGGCCGGCGTGATGGGGGTGATGGCTCTCGTCATGCGCTCAACAAGGGGGGGTGATTGGAGGGTGTTGAGGCGTGCGCCAGTGCCAGCTCGCCGTCACTGACCGGCAGCGCCGCGGCCAGCGCGATGCCCGGGCATGCGGCCACCCGGCACTTTCGCGGGCGCTCATGCTTGCCCATTGGAAAGCTGTGGCCGGCTGGCAGCGGCAACACGAAGTGGTCGGCGTAGTAGGCCTGCATGGGTGGCGGCATTGTGGCGGCGCGGCGAAAACAGGACATTTATAGGTCGGCAACCCTAGGAATGGTGCAACGCAGCAAATAGTTCTTGCAATGCTGGCGCCGGCACCTACAATTCAGTTCATGTTGCATTGCAGCAATTTCTGTAGTCCCCCTCAACTTCCCTGGAGATTCACCATGCTGACCGCTGAACAACTGATGGCCGCCCAAAAAGCCAATGTCGAGACCCTGTTCGGTCTGACCAACAAGGCCTTCGAAGGCGTCGAGAAGCTCGTCGAACTGAACCTGCAAATGGCCAAGACCGCCCTCGGTGAAGCCGGCGATACCGCCCGCGCCGCCCTGTCGGTGAAGGACGCGCAAGAACTGGTGGCCCTGCAAGCCAGCCTGCTCCAGCCGACGGCGGAGAAGGCCGCTGCCTACAGCCGCCATGTTTATGACATCGCCGCGGCGACCAATGCCGAAGTCACCAAGGCCGTCGAGTCGCAGATCGGCGACGCACAGAAGAAGTTCATGGGCCTGGTGGACAGCGCCTCGAAGAACGCGCCGGCCGGCAGCGAAAACGCCGTGGCCCTGATGCGCTCGGCCGTGGCTGCCGCCAACAACGCTTTCGAGAGCGTGCAAAAGGCCGCCAAGCAAGCCACCGATGTGGCCGAAGCCAACCTGCAGGCCATGACCGCCACCGCGGTCAAGGCCACGCAAGGCGCGACCAAGGCCAAGCGCGCTGCTTGACTTTCACTGAACTTCAAGGTCAAGGCCGCGTCTGACGGCTTGCCGCTGGGTTTGGCCCGCGGCGGACCTTGAATGGTTGTCTCCTCGGTACCTGGTCTGACGGTACCTTTCGGTCCGGTGGCGACACCGGGCCGTTTGTTTTTGGCTCAGCGTGTGAGCGAGACGATGCGGGCGCGCAATTCAACCAGCCCCGCCAGCGCTGCTTCTCGGCCGGCCATGATCGCGCGCTGGCGCGCCGTGAAGTCGGCGCTGCCGACACCGTTGAGGCGCGGGCGCATCACGACATCGGCACCCTGCAGCTCGAAGCTGCTGATGCTCTTGCCCATGATGGCGAAGGTTTGCAGCAGCATGCGCACCGCGTCGCCCGTGGCCTGGCCGTCGGGCGGGTTCGAGATATCGACCGCGAGCACCAGCTCGGCGCCCATTTGGCGCGCAAAGCGCACCGGCACGGGCGACACGAGGCCGCCGTCAACGTACTCGCGCTCGCCGATCTTGACCGGCTGGAAAACGGCCGGCACCGCGCTCGATGCCCGCACCGCCACACCGGGGTCGCCGCGCTGAAACAGGATCGGCTGGCCACTGTCGAGATCGGTGGCCACGATGCCCAGCGGCAGCTTCATCTTCTCGATCGCCAGGCCAGCGGTCTGCTCGCGCACGTAGCGCGCCAGCGCCTCGCCACGGATCACGCCGCGGCCGGGGAACGACCAGTCGGTCAGCGCCGATTCGTCCATACCCAGCGCCAACATGCCGAGCTCGGCGCCGCTCTTGCCCGACGCGTACATCGCCGCCACCAGGCTGCCGGCCGACGTACCCACCACCAAGTGGGGCTTGATGCCGGCCTCCTCGAGCACCTGAATGACCCCGATGTGGGCAAATCCCCGCGCCGCGCCGCCACCCAGGGCCAGGCCGATGCGCGGTGGACGCGGCGGCGGCGCTGGGGGCGCCACGGGCGGCGGTACCGCTGGCGCTACCGGTGGCGCCTGCGGCGGCGCGGTCTGGCAGCCAGCCGCCAACAGCGCCAGCCCGAGGACGACTCGGCGCCGCCGCCAAGGCCGCGGCTGGTCGGGGTCAGGCCTGGCCGCGGTGCTGGCCCCCACGCCTGAAATTGTCTCCGCCTTTATTCTCATAGTGAATTAGCAACCTAATTAAATGTAGTTGTGAAGAATAAGGCGCCTTCCTAGCATAGCGACCTCACCTGCACCGTGGCCACCGCAGCGCATGCAAACATGAAGATCCGAGATCTAGACCTCAGTGATAACCCGATCAACACCGAGCACCGCGCGCTCGGCCTGCCGCCGGTCGAGATCGCGCTGACGCACCCGGCCGAGCATCCGGTGCTGCGCCGGGCGATGTGGGCGGTCCTGTTCCTGTTGCTCGGCGCGACGATCTACCTGCTGGGGCGGCTGTTCAATCAGCCCAACGGCGACAGCGTCATGCGCGTCATCGCCGAAACGCTCCACAGCCATGCTTTCTGGAGCGCCGTGGCCGTCGGCCTGCTGGCGCAGACGGTGGACGGCGCGCTGGGCATGGCCTATGGCATCACTTCGACCAGTTTCCTGCTCGCCACCGGCGTCAGCCCGGCGGTTGCAAGCGCCAGCGTGCATATCGCCGAGGTGTTCACGACCGGGGTCTCGGGGGTCTCGCACATCAAGCTCGGCAACGTCAACAAGAACCTGTTCCTGCGCCTGCTGCTGCCGGGAATGGTCGGCGCCATCACCGGCGCGTGGCTGCTGTCCAGCGTCGACGGCGACGCCATCAAGCCCTATGTGGCCGGCTATCTGCTGCTGATGGGCTTGTATGTGATCAGCAAGATCTTCCGCAAGATCAAATCGCGTCGCGACGAGCCCCGGCATGTGGCCAAGCTCGGGCTGGCGGGCGGATTTGTCGATGCGGTGGGCGGGGGCGGCTGGGGTCCGGTGGTGACGACCACGCTGATCGGCACCGGGCACGACCCGCGCATGACCATCGGCTCGGTCAATCTGGCCGAGTTCTTTCTAACCTTCGTCGCCGCGATCGCCTTCGCGGTGCTGGTCGGCGAAGGCCCCTGGCCGACGGTCGCCGGCCTGGTGCTCGGCGGGCTGTTTGCGGCGCCGTTTGCGGCCTACCTGACAAGTCGCCTGCACACCAAGGCCCTGCTCGCTCTGGTCGGCACACTGATCTCGGTCATCAGCGTCTACAACCTCTATCGGGCGCTGGCCTGATAGCGCAATCCGAAGCAAGCGGCCGAGCCGTCCCAGGCAACCTATGTACCAATACACCCACTTCGACCGCCAGTTCGTGCACGCCCGCGCGGCGCAATTCCGCGACCAGCTCGAACGCCATCTCGGGGGCGAACTCGGCGACGACGAGTTCCGCGCGCTGCGCCTGCAGAACGGCTGGTACGTGCAGCGCCACGCGCCGATGCTGCGGGTGGCGGTGCCCTACGGCGAGCTGAGCAGTGCGCAGTTGAGGCAACTGGCGCTGATCGCGCGCAAGTTCGACCGCGGCTATGGCCACTTCACGACGCGGCAGAACCTGCAGTACAACTGGATCCCGCTGCCGCAGGCCGCCGACGTGATGGACTTGCTGGCCGAAGTCGACATGCACGGCATCCAGACCAGCGGCAACTGCATCCGCAACATCACCAGCGACGCACTCGCGGGCATCGCGCCCGACGAGATTGTCGATCCGCGGCCCTACTGCGAAATCCTGCGCCAGTGGAGCACGCTGCACCCGGAGTTCGCGTTCCTGCCGCGCAAGTTCAAGATCGCCGTGACAGGCGCTACCGAGGACCGTGCCGCCACTCTCTGGCACGACATCGGCCTGCACTTGCTGAA
>JANMSR010000209.1:0-4654 GCA_031389565.1 Burkholderiales bacterium | reverse complement strand
CGCGGCGGTGACCATGTTGCGCGTGTACTGCTCGTGGCCGGGGGCGTCGGCGATGATGAACTTGCGCGCTCGGGTGGCGAAGTAGCGGAACGCGACGTCGATGGTGATGCCCTGCTCGCGCTCGGCCTCCAGGCCGTCGGTGAGCAGCGACAGATCGAATGGGGGCTCGCCTTCGGCTCGCGGCGCGCCGGCGGCGCGGCGCTCCAGCGCGTCCAACTGGTCGGCCAGGATCGCGCGGCTGTCCCACAGCAGGCGGCCGATCAGGGTGCTCTTGCCGTCGTCGACGCTGCCCGCCGTGAGAAAGCGCAGCGCGCGGGTGGCGGGGGCGTGGACTGCCGATTTCACAACCGCACTCATCAGAAATACCCTTCCTTCTTGCGCCGCTCCATCGAGCTGTCGCTGGTGCGATCGTCCATGCGCGTGGCACCGCGCTCGCTGACCGTGACGGTCAAGGTCTCGGCGACGATCTCGGTCGCGTTGGCGGCGTCGCTCTCGACTGGGCAGGTGCAGGTCATGTCGCCGACGGTGCGAAAGCGCACCTGAACGGTCTCGATGGTTTCGCCGGCTTCGGGCGGCGTCACGGCAGTCACCGGCACCAGCAGGCCGCGGCGGCGCACGACCTGGCGCTCGTGCGCGTAGTACAGCCCCGGTAGTGGGATGTTCTCGCGCGCGATGTACAACCAGACGTCGAGCTCGGTCCAGTTGCTGATCGGGAAGCTGCGGAAGTGCTCGCCTGGGCGGTGCCGGGTGTTGAACAGGGTCCACAACTCGGGGCGCTGCTCCTTGGGTTGCCATTGGCCGAAGCTGTCGCGGTGGCTGAAGATGCGCTCCTTGGCGCGGGCCTTTTCTTCGTCGCGCCGGGCGCCGCCGATCAGGGCGTCGAAACGGTGTTCTTCGATGGCTTCGAGCAGGGCCACCGTCTGATGCGCGTTGCGGGGTTCCATCGGGTGGGCCAGGCGCACGCTGCCGCGCTCGATCGAGTCGTCGAGGTGGCCGACCACCAGGCGTTCGCCCATCTCGGCCACGCGCTGGTCGCGGAAGGCGATGACTTCGGGGAAGTTGTGGCCGGTGTCCACGTGCAGCAGCGGAAACGGCAGGCGGCCCTTGAACTCGTTGCCCCGCTTGTCGTTCGCGCGCTGCTTGAAGGCCTTCTCCGCCAGGCGCAGCACGACGCAGGAGTCCTTGCCACCGGAGAACAGCAGGGCAGGGCGCTCGAACGACGCGGCGACTTCGCGCAGGATGAAGAGGGCTTCCTCTTCCAGGTGGTCGAGGTGGCGCTGGTCGAGTTCGGGCAACAGCTTGTCGATCGAGATCGGCGCGTTCATGCAGCGGCTCCTTCGGTGTGCGCGATGTGCAGGCCGCACTCCTTGGCGCGCTCGTTTTCCCACCACCAGCGCCCGGCACGAAAATCCTCGCCCAGCGCGATGGCTCGGGTGCATGGCGCGCAACCGATGCTCGGATAGAACCGGTCGTGCAGCGTGTTGTAGGGCACGTTGTTGATGGCGATGTAGTGCCACACGTCGCCCCAGGTCCAGTCAGCCAGCGGGTTCAACTTGAGGCGACCCGTGGCTTCGCGCTCGGAGAACGGCACCGCGGCGCGGTGGTCCGACTGTTCGCGGCGCAGGCCGGTGACCCAGGCGCTCTTGCCCGCCAGCAGGCGCGACAGCGGCTCGAGCTTGCGCAGCGCACAGCAGGCCTTGCGCAGTTCGATGCTTTGGTACATCGCGCGCTCGCCGTGTTGGGCGACGAAGTGGACCACCGCCTCGCGCGGCGGCTGCATCACCTCGACGGTCAGGCCGTAGCGCGCCTGGATGCCGTCCAGCAGCGCCAGGGTTTCGGCATGCAGCACGCCGGTGTCGAGCGTGCCGATGGCGATCGGCAACTGCCAGCGGGCGATCAGGTCGGTGATGACCATGTCTTCGGCGCCCAGGCTGGTGGCTTGCACGATGTGCGAGCCGTGTTCGGCGGCGGCCGACGTCAGCGCCACCGTGGTGTGCGCGAGCTTGGCTTCGAAGCTGTCGCTGGCGCGAGCGTGCAATGACACGGCGCTCATGTTGCCCTCCGTGCATAGCGCGGCTGCGTTTCATGCACGTCGCCCTGGTAATGGGCGGCAAAGAAGCGCAGCGCGCGCTGGCCCGATTCGAGGGTCTGGTCGCCGCGCAGTTGCACGGCGTCGAAGCCGGTGCGGTGCAACAGCGGCAGCATATCGACCAGCACCTCGCCGGTGGCCCGCACTTCGCCGGCAAAGCGCAGGCGGCTGCGCAGCAGGCGGGCCTGGCTGTAGGCGCGGCCATCGACCCACGTCGGAAACTGCAAGGCGATCAGCGCCAGCCGCGGCAGGTCGGGCTCGAGGGCTTCGATATCAACGTCGTTGGGCACCACCACGCCGGCGCGCACTACATGCGGCCATTGCTCGCGCACGGCGTGCCACTGCTCGAGCGTGAGCAGGCAGTCGGCGCAGGGGTCGGGCGTGGGCATCGGGCCGTCTTCGCCGACCGCGGCGCGCCAGCGGTCGTGTTGGGGGTCGATGAATTTCATGCTCTGGCCTTCCCTGATCCGGTTCATGCGTGAGCGGCTGCCGTGGCCAGCCGCACCGCGTCGGTGGCGTTGCGAAACGGCGGAGTGCCCAGACGCCGCACGCTGTCGATGAAGCGCTCCCCGGCCCTGCGCTCGCGCCGGTAGGTGGCGATCACGGCTTCGATGGCGTCGGCAATTTCGTCGGCCGCGAACGACGGCCCGATCACCTTGCCGGGGACCGAGGCGCCGCTGGCCGTCGTGCCGTCCGAGCCGCCGAGCGTGAGCTGGTACCACTCGGCGCCGTCCTTGTCGACGCCGAGCACGCCGATGTGGCCGCTGTGATGGTGGCCGCAGGAGTTGATGCAACCGCTGATGTGCAGGTCGATGTCGCCGATGTCGTACTGCTCGTCGAGGTCGGCGAAGCGCTCGGTGATCTGCTCGGCCAACGGGATCGAGCGCGCGTTGGCCAGGGCGCAGAAGTCGCCGCCCGGGCAGGCGAGCATGTCGGTGATGAGCCCGATGTTCGGAGTCGCGAAGCTGGCCGCCTTGGCCGCTTGCCAGAGTGCGAACAGGTCGCTCTCGCGCACCCACGGCAGCAGCAGATTCTGGTCGTGCGTGACGCGCAACTCGCCGTGGCTGAAGCGTTCGGCGATGTCGGCGGCCTGCTCCATCTGCGTGTCGGTCGCGTCGCCGGGCGCCTGGCCCGCGCGCTTGAGCGACAGCGTCACGGCGCGGTAGCCAGGGATGCGGTGAGTGTGGACGTTGCGTTCGCGCCAGCGGGTGTAGGCCAGCGGCGCATCGTTGGTGGCGTTTGCGGCAAAGGCAGGCATGGCCTGCTTCACCCCGGCCGGCACCCTGAAAGAGGCCGACACCCGGTCAAGCTCGGCCTGCGTGACCAGGTGCGCACTGCCATCGATATCGCGTTCCAGGATCGAGGTGAACTCGGTATTCACCGCGTCGAAGAACTTCTGCCCTTCGGCTTTGACCAGGATCTTGATGCGCGCCTTGTAGGCGTTGTCGCGCCGGCCGTAGCGGTTGTAGACGCGCACGATGGCCTCGATGTAGACGAGGACCTGCGGCCACGGCACGAAGGCGTTGATCAGCGCAGCGATCACCGGCGTGCGGCCCATGCCGCCGCCGACGAAGACCTTGAAGCCGATCTCACCGGCCTCGTTCTTCACCAGATGCAAGCCGATGTCGTGCCACAGCGTCGCGGCGCGGTCTTCGTGCGCACCGGTCACCGCGATCTTGAACTTGCGCGGCAGGAACGCGAACTCCGGGTGCAGGGTGCTCCACTGGCGCAGGATTTCGCAGTAAGGCCGCGGATCGACGATTTCGTCGGGCGCGATGCCGGCCAGCGCGTCGCTGGTGATGTTGCGGATGCAGTTGCCACTGGTCTGGATGCCGTGCATGTCGACGGCGGCCAGGAGGTCCATCACGTCGGCGGCCTGCGGCAGCGGAATCCAGTTGAACTGCAGGTTCTGCCGCGTCGTGAAGTGACCATAGCCGCGGTCGTGCTTGCGCGCGATGACCGCGAGCTGGCGCAACTGCGCACTGCTCAACTCGCCGTACGGCACGGCCACGCGCAGCATCGGCGCGTGGCGTTGCACGTACCAGCCGTTTTGCAGGCGCAAGGGCCGGAACTCGTCGTCGCCGAGTTCGCCTTTGAGGTTGCGCTCCAGTTGGTCGCGAAACTGCGCGGCGCGGGCGCGAACGAACTGGCGGTCGAAGTCGGTGTAGTGGTACATGGGTTGCCTGGGACGGCTCGGCCGCTTGCCTGGGATTGCGGTATCAGGCCAGCGCCCGATAGAGGTTGTAGAGGCTGATGACCGAGATCAGCGTGCCGACCAGGGCGAGCAGGGCCTTGGTGTGCAGGCGACTTGTCAGGTAGGCCGCGAACGGCGCCGCAAACAGGCCGCCGAACACCAGGCCGGCGACCGTCGGCCAGGGGCCTTCGCCGACCAGCACCGCGAAGGCGATCGCGGCGACGAAGGTCAGAAAGAACTCGGCCAGATTGACCGAGCCGATGGTCATGCGCGGGTCGTGCCCGGTGCCGATCAGCGTGGTCGTCACCACCGGACCCCAGCCGCCCCCGCCCACCGCATCGACAAAGCCGCCCGCCAGCCCGAGCTTGGCC
>JANMSR010000188.1:0-4906 GCA_031389565.1 Burkholderiales bacterium | reverse complement strand
GTCTGGCCGCGCAGCGCCAACCTGGCGGTGGTCGCGGCCCTGCTGTGGACCGGCCTGGTGGCGTTGTCGCGCCTCGTGCTCGGTGTGCATTGGCCGTCGGATGTGCTGGCTGCGCTGTGCCTGGGGGTCTTCATTCCGCTGTTGTTCAGTGTGGTGTTCGACAGCCACCTAACCCCGGCGCGAGTGCGCTAGCGCACAGACGCGCGCGAAGTCACTACCTAGGGTGTGTTGACATATGAATCGCACCCGCGTGAGCACCCCAAATGGGCGCAACTTTGAGGATCCGACATGGCCATCACCGCGACTACTCGCCCACCCACCCTCCTGGCGCGCCCGGGTGGCAATCTCGACGACGCGGGCAAGCTGCTGCTGCGCCTCACGCTCGGCGCGCTGATGCTGCTGCACGGCATCGGCAAGCTGACGGGCGGCATCGATCCCATCCTTGGTATGGTCGCCAAGGCCGGCCTGCCTGCGGCCTTCGGTTATCTGGTCTACGTCGGCGAGGTTCTCGCCCCGCTGCTGCTGATCGCCGGCGCGTGGACGCGCGCGGCGGCCGTCGTGATCGCGATCAACATGATCGTTGCCGTGGCGCTGGTGCACGGTGCCCAGTTGGCGACGCTGACGCCCAACGGCGGCTGGGCCCTCGAGCTGCAGGGGTTCTTCCTGGCGACGGCGCTGGCCATTGCGCTGCTGGGTGCCGGCCGCTTCAGCGCCGGCGGGGCCGACGGCCGCTGGAATTGAGCACCGCGGCAACTGCTCGAGAAAACAGGGCTGCGGGCGACGGAGATTCGTTCGGCTGGCAACAATCCGGGCGACGAGATCGCTGCGTATGCCAAGAAGAGCAAGCTCGATCTGCTTGCGCTGGGTTCGCATGGCTACGGTGCCTTGCGCTCTGCCGTGCTCGGTTCAGTGGCTGCGCGCGTGGCGACTCAGTGCCGCAATGCGTTGCTTTTTATCCGCGAGAAATAGCCGATCGGCGGACGGGCAATTGGCCCGCTTGGCCTGATGCCGGGACGGCTCGTGAACTGCCCGGCGCAACTTTGATGGGAATCAAGCCTGCGCTGCGGCGCTCACGTAGGATGAATCAAACGTCATTCGCCCAGCATGAAGTTCTTCTCTGACAACCGCACAAAGCGCAACACTGCATTCGCTCTGCTGCTGGTGTGGCTGTTCGCGTTGGCTTCAGGGGTTGCGCATGCCTGCCCGTTGGAGGCGCCTGAGACGCACTCCCACGCGACGCGCGCCGGCCACGACGAAACCGCGGCCACTGCGATGGAATCGTGCGTGCCGGCCAGCGACGACGGTGCGCAGTCTGTGCGCAATGCCAGCGCCGGGCTTGACCAAACCGATCCCGGTCCGGCGTTCCTCGTCGCGACCCTGTGGACCGCGTCAGCGCACGTCGTCTCGGCGAACCGCCGACTGGACGACCTGCAGCCCCCCGCAGTGGGGCCGCCGCTCCGAGTCCGCTACTCGCGACTCGCGCTTTAGCCGCCGGCAACGCTGGATCCGGAGCCTTGCGCTCCGCGGACAGCGCGCGAACCCACGTCAATTCCATCGACACACAGGCCAGGAGCCCCACATGAAACTCGTTCGTCCCCTTTCACTCGCGCTTGCACTCGTCACCGTGGGTGCAACCAGCAGTGCCGCCCAACACGATCAGCACAAGGGTCACCACCCGGCAGGATCGGCCTCTGCCCCCGCCTCCAAAGCCACGTCAAGCAAGCCCAACCCCCAGATCGCTCGCATGGAGACCCAGATGAAGGCCATGGGGGCGATGCGCGACAAGATGATGGCGGCCAAGACGCCCGAGGAGCGCAATGCCCTGATGGCCGAACACATGAAAGTCATGCAGGACGGCATGACCATGATGAACGCAATGAGCGCTCCCGGTGCAAGTGGCACGGGCGGCATGGGCGGTATGAAGGGCGGCATGCAAGGTGATATGGCTGCACACCACCAGATGATGGAAAAGCGCATGGAAATGATGCAGGCCACGATGCAGATGGTGATGGACCGTCTGCCCGCCGCGCCCGCGAATTGACGGAGCCACTGCCATGACACCCGTCTTTCGCCCATTCAGCGCCGGCCTTGCGCTGGCCACCACCGTCGGGCTGTTCTATGCCCTGTGCGCGCTGGTCTGGGCCCTCGCACCGGGCCCTTTCCTGGGCTTCATGAACAACCTGTTCCACGGCATGGACTTCAGCAGCATGGTGCAGCCGCGGCCCTTCGCGTGGCCGGGGTTCCTGGGGGCGCTGCTCGTTCTGAGCGCGTGGGCGCTGCTTGCCGGCACGTTCTTCGGCTGGTTGTTCAACCGCCTCAACGGCAGCAAGCGCTGATCAACGCTCGAACTTTGGAGGAAAAAAAGTGAACCACGACCATTCGCAACCTGACCCGGCACCTACTGACTTCTGGCGCTCGCGCTATGCCATCGGACTGCTCGTCATGGGCGCCATCGCCGCGTACTTCCTGCTCAGCGAGCACCGGGCCCATTTCTTCGGCGCGCTGCCGTTCCTGCTGCTGCTGGCCTGCCCGCTGATGCATGTCTTCATGCACGGCGGCCATGGTGGCCACGGTGGTCACGACAGCGGCAAGCCAGGCGCCGACATGCCCGCGACCAAGACCGGAGAACGGCCATGACCCCCGATACCCCCAGCTACGGGCTGTGGACGCTCGTCGTCATCAACTCGGCCATCTTCCTGATGTTCGCGTTCAGCTTCTTCAAGCCGCAGACCGGGCGCGACTGGCGAACCTTTGGCGCCTTTGCCGCCTTCATCGTCGCGCTGTTCGTCGAGATGTACGGCTTCCCGCTGAGCATCTACCTGATGTCGGGCTGGCTGCAGACGAAATACCCGAATCTCGACCTGCTGTCGCACAACACGGGTCACCTGTGGTCGACGCTGCTGGGCGAAACGGGTGATCCGCACTTCGGAGCGCTGCACATCGCGAGCTATGTCTTCCTGGGCTTGGGCTTCTACCTGCTGTCCAGCGCCTGGAACGTGCTGTACCAAGCGCAGCGCCGCAATGCGCTGGCCACGTCCGGACCCTATGCGCGCATTCGCCATCCGCAGTACGTGGCCTTCGTCCTGATCCTGCTGGGCTTTCTGCTGCAGTGGCCGACGCTGCTCACGCTGCTGATGTTCCCGATCCTGCTGGTCATGTATGCGCGGCTCGCAATTTCGGAAGAGGCGGAGATGCGCAAGCGATTCGGCGCTGAATTCGAGGCCTACGCGGCGAGCACGCCAGGCTTCCTGCCGTCGTGGCCCAAGGAAGCGTCGGCCGCCTGAAGGCGTCGCTTGCGGATGACATCCATGTCGCCCACCCACCCCAACGACCCCGATCGCCGCTTGTGGATCACTCGTCGATGCGCAGGCCTGATCCCTCAACCACAAGGAGAACTCAATATGCAAACCCTCAGTTTCGACGTCAGTGGCATGACCTGCGGCGGCTGCACCGGCAGCGTGCAGCGCGTGCTCAGCAAGATCGACGGCGTCAGCCATGCCGAAGTCACCCTGCGCCCGGGCGTCGCCACGGTGGTGGCTGATCCCGCCCGAGTCACGTCCGCGCAGATCGAAGCGGCAATCACTCAGCTCGGCTATCCCACCAAGGCGCGCGGGGCAGCGCACGACGGCCACGCCCCGGCATGAAGACAAGCACGATCGAAGTCGGCGAGCTGGTCTCCACACTGAGCGCGGCGGGCGTCCATCGGCAGCTTTCAACGCTGCCAGGTGTTCATCACGCCGACGTGAACTATGTTGCCGGCAGCGCGAGCGTGCACTACGACGAATCGCGAGTCACCCTCGAGGCCATCCGGCAACGCGTTGTCGATTGCGGCTACCACTGCCGCGGTGAGCTCGTCCCGGCCCATGTCTGCGATCCGGCAGACCACAAGATGGCCGGAGATGCCCACGCCGGCCATGCCGCTCACGCGGGTCATGCGGGTCATGCGAGCCACGGCGGCCACGCTGGCCATGAAGGGGCAAGCGCTGCGTCGCATGACACGAAGGCCGGCATGATGCATGACATGGGCCATGCGCCCGGCATGTCGATGCAGGACATGGCCAAGGACATGCGCAACCGCTTCCTGGTGGCCCTGGTGTTTGCCGTGCCCGTCTTCCTGTACTCGCCGATGGGCGAGATGTTCGGCGACTTCCCCGTGCCCTTCGGACTGGACCGCAAGCTCTTCCTGTTTATCGCGGCTACCTGCGCCATCGCCTATCCGGTCTGGCCCTTTGTGGTCGCGGCCGTGCGGGCCGCGCGCAACAAGATCGCCAACATGGCCACCCTGATCGTGCTCTCGGTCGGCACCGGCTATGTCTTCAGCGTCGGCGCCACCTTCTTCTACGACGGTGAGGTGTTCTACGAAGCGTCGGCCGTTTTGCTGGTGTTCATACTGCTCGGGCACTGGCTGGAGATGCGCGCGCGCGCCGGCGCGTCGGACGCGATCCGTGCGTTGATGGACCTGGCGCCGCCGATGGCCACCGTCGTTCGGGCGGGTGTCGAGACCCAGGTTCCCACGGCGGAAGTTCTCGTCGGCGAAATCGTCGTCATCAAGCCGGGCGACAAGATCCCGGTCGATGGCGAAATCACCGAAGGCAGCTCGCAGGTCGACGAGTCGATGCTGACGGGCGAATCGATGCCGGTGAAGAAAGTCGTCGGCAACCCCGTCATCGGCGCCACGATCAACAAGAGCGGCAGCTTCCGCTACAAGGCCACCAAGGTCGGTGCCGACACGGCGCTGGCGCAGATCGTCAAGCTGGTCCAGGAAGCGCAGAACTCCAAGGCACCCGGTCAGTTGCTCGCCGACCAGGCGTCGCAGTGGCTGGTGCTGGCCGCCATCGCCATCGGGCTGCTGACCTTCGGCGTTTGGTTCTGGGTCATCGGCGAGCCCTTGCTGTTTGCGCTGACG
>JANMSR010000143.1:0-2644 GCA_031389565.1 Burkholderiales bacterium | reverse complement strand
GTCCAGCCGAAGCGGTCATAGAGCCAGCCGGCCGAAAGGCTGGCCAACGCGACCAGGCCGAAGACCGCGAACTCGTTGACCGCCTGCACCTTCAACTGCTCGGCGGGCCGCACGCTCTGGGCCAGCAGCGCAGTGCCGCCGATGAAGGCGAAGTTCCAGCCGACGCCGAGCAGGATCAGCGCCGACAGGAAGTGCAGGAACTCGACGCCGGAGAGCGCGACGGCGACGTGCCCGAGCAGCAGCACGAAGCCGATCTGCATGATCCGCGGCGCGCCATAACGCTCGACCAGTGTGCCGGTGAAGAAGGAGGGCGCGAACATGCCGACCACGTGCCACTGGATCACCGGCGTCACGCTCGATCCGGGCAACCCGCAGCCGAGCATGGCCAGCGGGGTGGCGGTCATGACCATGATCATCACGACATAGCCCAGGGCCGCCCCGACGATCGACGCGCGCAGTGCCGGCTGGGCCAGGATTTCGCGCAACGGGCGCGCGACGCCAACGGTGTCCACCGCCGCCGCTGGCAGACGCACTTGCGACAGCAGGGCCAGGGCGAGCAGGCAGAGCGCTCCCTGGGCCAGGTAGGAGCCGACGAACCACTCGTTCGCGAACCAGTCGCGGCCCCACTGCCCGAGTTGCGGGCCGACGAAAGCGGCCACGACGCCGCCCGCCACCACCCACGCGATCGCGCGGCTCGCATGGGCCGCGTCAGTGGCCTCGACGGCGGCGAACCGGTAGTAGTTGGCGAAGCCCTGGTAGCTGCCGAGCAGCAGGTGGCCGGTGACGAAGAGCGCGAACGAGCCCCGGTGCAGGGCCAGCGCAGACAGCAGGCTGCCCGCGAGGCCCAAGGCCGCACCGATCAGGAAGCCCGCGCGGCGACCGAGCCGGCGCATCAGCAGCGCGGCGGGCAGCGAGGCCAGTGCGGTGCCGACCACCATCGCCGCGATCGGCAGCGTCGCCAGGCCTTTGTCGGGGGCTAGCTGGGCGCCGAGCATGGCCGCGAGCGTCATCGACATCACGATGGCGGATAGCGTGGCCGCCTGGCTCAGTGCCAGCAGCACGACGTTGCGGCGTCCGATGAACATCGTCGAGGTCTCGTGAGGGGGGCGCCGCGTTCGCGGCTGCGTCGATGGGCTCGACAGCATAATCCAATAGGCGTTAGAATGATGCCATGAGCCAAATCAAAGACTTCCTGTACGAACAGGTCGCCCGCATCGGCAAGGCGGTCGCCAGCCCGAAACGCCTGCAACTCATCGAGTTGCTGTGCCAGGGCGAGAAGACCGTCGAGATGCTCGCGGCGCAGGCGGAAATCAGCGTCAAGCTGGCCAGCGCGCACCTGAAGGAGTTGCGGCTGGCGCGCCTCGTCGAGACCCGCAAGGAGGGCAAGTACGTGCAGTACCGCCTGGCCAGCACCAGTGTGGCCGACCTGTGGGTGACGCTGCGCGCCGAGGCCGAAGAACGCTTGGTTGAGCTTCAGGTGGCCCTGGCGAACATCGTCGAGCACCGCGAGGAACTCAAGGGCTTCGACCGCAAGGCCCTGCTGAAGAAGGCCGCAGCGGGCGAAGTGCTGGTGCTGGACGTGCGCCCGGTCGACGAGTTCGCCGCCGCGCATCTTCCGCACGCACGCTCGCTGCCGGTGGACGAGCTGAAGAAGCGCCTGGCCGAGCTGCCCAAGGACATGCCGGTGGTGGCGTACTGCCGCGGCCCGTTCTGTTTGATGGCCAAGGATGCGGTCGAACTGCTGCGCAAAAAAGGCTACCGCGCGTTCCACCTGACCGACGGCGTGGCCGAGTGGCGCGCCCATGGGCTGCCCATCGAGCAGTGACACGACCATGACCCAACGCGTGGTGATCCTGGGTGCCGGCATCGGCGGCGTCGTCGCAGCCAACCAGCTCGCCAAGCGGCTGAGTGGCAAGCACGAGATCGTGCTCGTCGACCAGGCGGCGCAATACGAGTTCTCGCCGTCCTACCTGTGGATGCTGACCGGCAAGCGAACCCTGGCGGACATCTCGGTGCCGATCGCCCGGGTGGCGCGCAAAGGCATTCGCTTTCAACAGGCGACGGTGCAGGCAATCGACCCGCAGACCCGCAGCGTGCGCACCGATCATGGCGTCATCGAAGCGGACCGTCTGCTCGTTGCCCTGGGCGCCCACACCCACATGAGCGGGCTCGAGGCGGTGGCGCGGGCCGGACACAACCTCTACACCGCGGCCGGCGCCCAGGCGATCCATGAACTCGGCGCCAAGCCCGCCGGCAGCAGGGTCGCCGTGCTGATCTGCTCGATGCCGTTCAAATGCCCGGCCGCGCCGTACGAGGCGGCGATGCTGTGGCAGTCGAGTCTGAAGCGTTACGGCAAGGGCACCCGGGTGGCGATCTACACGCCCGAGCCGGGGCCGATGCCGGTGGCCGGCGAGAAGGTGTCGGCGCAACTGGTGCAACTGCTGGCCCGCAAAGGCATCGCCTACTCTCCCAAGCACAGCATCCAGGGCCTGGACGAACAGGGTCGGCTCGACTTCGGCCAAACCACGGCCGCGTTCGACCACCTCGCCTATGTGCCCAAGCACAGCGTCCCCGCGCTCCTGGTCGAGGCCGGGCTGGCCGCGGCAGGCGCCTGGGTGAGCGTCGACCGCCACACGATGCGTAC
>JANMSR010000135.1:0-2565 GCA_031389565.1 Burkholderiales bacterium | reverse complement strand
CGTTCAACAAGGGCGTCGATCTGCGTGGCCAGATCGACAACTTCAATCCGCAGGCCAGCACCTTCACACTGCGCGAGATCACAGTGTTCTACGGCACGGTGCCGCCGCCGCTCTTTGAAAAGGGCAGTGCCGCCGACCTGCGGCCAGGGCGCTTCGTGCGGGTGCGCGCAACGCTCGGCGCCGACCGCACGCGGGTCATCGCCACGCGCATCGAGTTCGTCAACAATTGAGCCACCGAGATGACGGGCCGACCGCGATTACGCTGCGTTCGGCCGCCATCTCGCACCGGCCTGAGGTCAGTTCACGCAGTCGAGCGGCCCGGTAAGCAACCCGCTGGGCCACGGGGTGGCGCGCTTCAACTCGATCTGGCAGCGCGAGGCCGATGGGCGCTGGCGGGTGATCTTCGACCAGGGCTCACCGCCGGAGCCGCCGGCGAAGTAGTCAGCCCTTCACGCGGGCGACACGAAGCACGGCCGGCGCGCGCTTCAAGGTGCGCAGCACGTCGGCCAGGTGCTGGCGGTCGCGCACCGACAGCAGCAGGCGCAGCTCGGTAGCCTCGCTGGCCGGCTCGTCGCCCATGTCGAGGTGGGTGATGTCGGCCTCGCTGTCGCTGATGGCCGCGGCCACGCGCGCCAGCACGCCCTTGCTGTTTTGCAGCAGCACGGTGATCGCGGTCTCGAACGGCCGCGCCGGTTGCTCGGCCCATTCCACCGGCAGCCAGCGTTCGCGGTCGCGTTCGTACAGCCGCTTGCCCACCGAGCATTCGGCGGTGTGCACCGTCAGGCCTTCGCCGCGGCCGAGGTAGCCGACGATGTCGTCGCCGGGGATCGGCCGGCAGCAGGTGGCCAACTGGATTGACGCGCCCTCGCTGCCGTCGATCGTGACCAGGCCGTGGCTGGCCGCCGGCTCGTCGCCGTCGTGCGCGGCAAAGTGACGCCGGCTAAGCGTCACGGCGTCGGGCCGCGCGCCGCCGCGCTCGCCCATCACATGCGCCAGCCGCTTGGCCACGATCGAGGCGATCTTGCGGCCCAGGCCGATGTCGACCATCAGGTCGCTGCGCGTGCGGTTGCCGCTCCAGCGCGTGAGCTGCTGCCACAGCGCGGCGGCGGCCTCGTCGTTCGGATCGGACGATGGCAGCAGCAGGCCCTCGCTGCGCAGCGCCTGGGCCAGCAGCCGCTCGCCCAGGGCGCGCGACTCCTCGTGCTCCATGTTTTTCAGGTGGTGGCGGATCTTCGAGCGCGCGCGGCCGGTGCGAACGAAGTTCAGCCACGAGGGGTTGGGCTTGGCGCCGGGCGCGGTGGTGATCTCGACCACGTCGCCGCTCTTGAGTTCGGTGCGCAGCGCGACGGCCTCGCCGTTGACGCTGGCCGCGACGCAATGGTCGCCGACGTCGGAATGGATGGCGTAGGCGAAATCGATCGGCGTGGCGCCGCGCGGCAGCGCCAGGATCCGCGACTTGGGCGTGAAGACATAGACCGCATCGGGGAACAGGTCGATCTTGACGTGCTCGAGGAACTCGGCCGCGTCGCGGGTGTCGTCCTGGATGTCGATCAGCGACTGCAGCCAGCTCGCACCCAGGTGCTGCGCATCGCCGCCGGTGCTGCCGCTGCGCTTGGTCTTGTACATCCAGTGCGCCGCGATGCCGCTCTCGGCCACCGCGTTCATCGGCTCGGTTCGGATCTGGAATTCGACCGCGGTGCCCAGCGGGCTAACCAGGGTGGTGTGCAGCGACTGGTAGCCGTTGGCCTTGGGGATCGCGATGTAGTCCTTGAAGCGGCCCGGCACCGGCTTGTACAACTGGTGCAGCACACCCAGGGCGAGGTAGCAGTCGGATAACTGGGCGACGACGATGCGAAAGCCGAACAAGTCGCTGACGTTGGCGAAGCTGCTGTGCTTTTGCCGCATCTTGCGGAAGATCGAATACACCGTCTTCTCGCGGCCCGACACCTGCACCTTCAGCTTGGCACCGGCAAAGGCTTTCTCGACCTCTTTCTGCACCCGCTCGACGATGTCGCGGCGGGTGCCGCGCGAACGCGTCACGGCCTTGGCCAGCGCCGCGTGGCGCCACGGGTAGAGCTGGGCGAACGACAGCTCCTGCAGCTCGCGGTAGATCTGGTTCAGGCCCAGCCGGTGCGCGATGGGGGCGTAGATGTCGAGCGTCTCGCGGGCGATGCGGCTGCGCTTGTCGGCGGCGATCGCGCTGACGGTGCGCATGTTGTGCAGCCGGTCGGCCAGCTTGACCAGGATCACGCGCACGTCGCGCGCCATCGCCAGCAGCATCTTGCGGAAGGACTCGGCCTGCGACTCTTCGCGGGTGGAGAAGCGCAGCTTGTCGAGCTTGGTCAGGCCGTCGACCAGCTCGGCCGTCGGCGCGCCGAATCGCTCGATCAGCTCGGGCTTGGTGACGCCGCAGTCCTCCATAGCGTCGTGCATCAGCGCGGCCATGATCGCCTGCACGTCGAGCTTCCAGTCGGCGCACAGGCCCGCCACCGCGATCGGGTGCGTGATGTAGGGCTCGCCGCTGGCGCGGAACTGGCCCAGGTGGGCCTCGTCAGCGAACTTGAA
>JANMSR010000125.1:0-4095 GCA_031389565.1 Burkholderiales bacterium | reverse complement strand
ATGTGCAGTTCCATCGGCGCCACCTGGACCGGCACGTCCCAGGCACCGAGTTCGAGCACACGGGCATGCGCTGCCGCGGCGTCGCGCACGCGCAACGCGACGGCCGACAGCACCGGCGCATCGGGCGCTGCCACGGTGTCGGCGTGGGCGTTGACGATCACGTTCATGCCGCCCTGGCGGTACAGCAGAACCTCGCGCGACCGGTGTCGCGCCACCGGCTTGAAGCCCAGTTGCTCGAGCACCTGGCCCAGCGCCTGGGGCTTGGCCGTCGCGTACTCGATGTACTCGATGCCCTCGATGGCCAGCGGGTTGGCGGCATCGACGAGGGCTTCGCGGGCAGTCTCGTGGTTCATGCGGGCCTCCAGATCGCGGATCTAACTTGCGGCGGCCACCAGGCGGCGAAAGTGGGCGTCCATCCGAGTCGCATCGGGCAGTTCCCCGGTGAACAACTCGAACGCGCCGAAGGCCTGGCCGACCGCCATGTGACCGCCGTCGGCGGTGGCGCAGCCGATGCGTCGTGCGGCTTTCAGCAGCGCAGTCTCGAGCGGAAAGTACACGATTTCCGAAACCCACAGGTCCGGCCGCAGCAGCGTCTCCGGCAGCGGCAGTCCGGGCAGCTTGTCCATGCCCGTGGGCGTGGCATGCACGAGGCCCTTGGCACCGGCCAGCGCCACGGCGGCGTCCGTCCCCGACTCGACCCGGTCGGCGCCATAGATCGACGCCAGTTGGGCAGCCAACTCTGCCGCCCGTGCCGCATCGCGATCGACGACCGCCAGCCGGCCCGCGCCCAGGCGCAGCAGCGCATGCGCGATCGCCGAGCCCGCGCCGCCGGCGCCGAGCAGGACCACGCGGTCGTGCTTGGCCTCGGGCAAGGCGCGCCGAAATCCCCAGGCCCAGCCCGAACCGTCGGTGTTGTGGCCAATCGCGCGAACACCGCGGCCGTCAGGGCGAAAGACCACCGTATTGACCGCGCCCATCGCCCGCGCTTCGTCGGACAAGTCGTCGAGCAGGGGCATCACCGCCAGCTTGCAGGGGAAGGTGATGTTCAAGCCGGCAAAACCCATCGTGCGCGCCGCGGCCAGCAGCGACGCCAGCGCGTGGGCACCGGCGGGTCCACGGTCGACGCGGTCGAGGTCGATCAACTGGTAGTGCAGGCGCAGGCCGTGGTGGCGCGCCTCTTCCTCATGCATCGACGGCGTCAGCGAGCGCCCGATGCCGGCGCCGATCAGGCCGACCAGCAACTTGCGCTCGCTGGTTCTCATTTGCGTATCCTGGCCAACTCGGCCATCACTTCGTTGACGGTGGCTTCGCCGACGTTGACGCTGAACTGGGCGATCACCGGCTTCATCTTCTCGCGCAGCTTGGCCACTTCGGCTGGCGAGAACTCGGTGACGGTCATGCCGTTCTTCTTCAGCAACTCCAGATTGGTGCTCACTGCGGCGCGCGACTGCTGGCGCTGGACCTTGGCCGCCTCGTCGGCAGAGTCGTCGAGAATTTTCTTCTCGGCCGGCGTCAGGGTGTCCCAGAACTTCTTGCTCATCAGCACCGTCTGCGGGTTGTACTGATGGTTGGTGAGGGTGATGAACTTCTGCACTTCCCAGAACTTGTTGGACGCGATCACGCCTATTGGATTTTCCTGGCCGTCGATGGCCTTGCTCTCGAGCGCGCCATAGACCTCGGGGAAGGGCAGCGGCGTCGGGTTGGCGCCCAGCGCCTTGACCCAGGCGACGTTGATCGGATTCGGGATCACGCGCAGCTTCAGGCCGTCGATGTCCTCCACCTTGTTCAGCGGCCGCTTGCTGTTGGTCATCTGGCGGTAGCCCAGTTCCCAGTAAGACAGGCCGACGATGCCCTTTTCTTCGAGCTTGGCATGCAGCCTCTTGCCGACCGGGCCGTCGACCAGGGCGTCGGACTCCTTCTCGTTGGCGAACAGGAAGGGGAAGTCGAAGATCGCCAGTTCCTTGGCCACGCTGGCCAGGATGCCGGTGTTCATGACCGCCATTTCAAGCGTGCCGCCCTGCACGGCCGAGACGTTGGCCTGGTCGCTGCCGAGCACGCCGGCGAGGAAGATATTGACCTTGATCTTGCCGCCCGACTTGGCCGCCACGAGGTCGGCGAACTTGCGCATGCCGGCGACGGCCGGGTGGCCTTCCGGGGCATTCGCCGCGAACTTGATGGTGTGCTCTTTGATGTCCTGCGCCGACGCGGCACCGAAGGCGGCCAGCGCGATGCTGGCCAGAACGGTTTTCACGAACCAACGCTTCACGAGTGAGTGCTTCATCGATGTCTCCTTGGGAAATGGGTTGCGGGGGGAACTCGGTCAATAGAACAGCTTGAGCGGCCACAGCACGATCTGCGGGAACAGCACCAGCAGGAACAGCACGCCGAATTGCGCGCACATGAAGGGGATCACGCCGCGCGTGACCTCGTCCATCTTCATCTTGCCCACGCCAGCCACCACGTTGAGCACGGTGCCCACCGGCGGCGTGACCAGGCCGATGGCGTTGTTCATCACGAACAGCACGCCGAAGTACACCGGGTCGATGCCCGCGGCCTTGACCAGCGGCATCAGCACCGGCGTGAGGATCAGGATGGTGGGCGTCATGTCCATCGCCGTGCCGACCGCGATGACGATCAGCATGATGATGAACATCAGCAGCATCGGCCGGTCGAGGAAGGGCTGCAGCAGAGCGATCAGCTCCTGCGGCAGGTTGGCGATGGTGATCAGCCAGGCCGAGACCATCGCCGCAGCCACCAGGAACATGATCACCGCGGTGGTCTTGGCCGCGCTGACGAACACCTGGTAGAGCTGCGCGAGCTTCAGTTCGCGGTAGACCACGGTGGCAACGAAGAGCGCATACACCGCCGCCACGACCGCTGCCTCGGTGGGGGTGAACACGCCCATCTTCAGGCCCACCAGCACGATCAGCGGCAGCACCAGGGCCCAGGTCGAGTCGCGCAGCGCCTTCCAGCGCTCGGCGCGGGTGGACTTGGGCGGCGGTGTGACCCTTTCGCGCTTGGCGACGAAGAACCACGCGACCGCGATCGATACGCCCATCAGCAGGCCGGGCACGATACCGGCCAGGAACAGCTTGGTGATCGACACGTTGGCCGCCACGCCGAAGATCACGAAGGCGATCGATGGCGGGATGATCGGCGCGATGATGCCGGCGCTGGCGATCAGGCCGCCGGCGGTGGCCTTGTTGTGGCCGGCCTTGACCATCATCGGCAACAACAGGGCGGCCAGCGCCGCGGTGTCGGCCACCGCCGAGCCCGACAGCGCCGCCATCATCACCGCCGCCAGGATCACCACGTAGCCCAGTCCTCCGCGCACGTGGCCGACCAGCATCAACGCCAGGTTGACGATGCGGCGCGACAGGCCGCCGACGTTCATGATCTCGCCGGCCAGCATGAAGAAGGGCACGGCCAGCAGCGGAAAGCTGTTGGCGCCTTCGAGCAGGTTCTGCGCCAGGATTTGCGCATCGAAGTTGTTCATCTGCAGCATCAGCGCCACACCGCACAGCAGCAGCGAGTAGGCGATCGGGATGCCCAACGCCATCGCGGCGAGCAGGGAGACGAGGAAGACGGCGACGGTCATGACTTGTCTGCCGCGTCGGCCTTGAGGTGAGTCAGGTCTTCCGACTCCTGCACCGTGACCAGTTCGTCATCGGCCAGGCGACCCGCCAGCAACCGTCCGAGCTTGAGGAGGTGGAACAAGGCCGCGGAGACCGCGAACACAATGCCCGCGCCATAGACCCAACCCATCGACCAGCCCGACACCGGCGCTTCAACGTCGAGGTTGATGCGCGTCTGCATCAGGCTGCCGGAGAAGATCAGCCAGGTGCAATAGATCATCAGAGTCTCGGCCAGCGCCAGGCAAATCTTCTTGCCGCTGGGCCCGAGTCGGCCGACCAGGATGTCGGTGCCCAGGTGGCCGTTCTCCCTGACCGCGACGATGGCGCCCAGGAAGGTCATCCAGACGAAGGCCCAGCGCGACAATTCTTCCGACACCGTGATGCCGGAGTTGAAGACATAGCGCAGCACGACGTTGCCGAACACCATCACCACCATCGCGGCCAGCAACGCGACGATCAG
>JANMSR010000100.1:0-3685 GCA_031389565.1 Burkholderiales bacterium | reverse complement strand
GGTCGCGCTCCACGACCCTGTCATGCTCTCGCAAGGGGCTGACGGGAATGTGCGATGCGTGAGGTCGATCTGTTCGTCATCGGTGGCGGCTCGGGCGGCGTGCGCGCGGCGCGGGTGGCGGCCCAGCACGGCGCGCGCGTGGCGCTGGCCGAGGAGTACCGCGTCGGCGGCACCTGCGTCATCCGCGGTTGCGTGCCGAAGAAGCTGATGGTGCTGGGCTCGCGCTTCGCCCAGGCCTTCGACGATGCGGCGGGGTTCGGCTGGACGCTGCCCTCATCACCGAGCTTCGACTGGCCCGAGTTGATGCGTCGCGTGCACGCCGAGGTGACGCGCCTGGAGGGCATCTACACCGCCAATCTGCTGCGTGCGGGGGCCACCCTGCACGCCGAGCGCGCCGTGCTGCACGACGCCCACACCGTGCAACTGGTGGCCAGCGGCGAGCGGGTTCACGCCCACCGCATCCTGATCGCCACCGGCGCCGCGCCACAGGTGGCGCCCGACATTCCCGGCGCCGAGCTCGCCGCCAGCTCCAACGAGCTGTTTCACTGGCCCACCCAGCCGCGGCGCGTGGCGGTGCAGGGTGCCGGCTACATCGCGCTCGAGTTCGCCTGCCTGCTGAAGCGACTCGGCTCGGAGGTGACGGTCGTGCTGCGCGGCGAGCAGGTGCTGCGCGGTTTCGACGACGAGTTGCGGGCGCACTTGCAGGAGCAGCTCGCCGGCCAGGGCCTGCATTTCCTCACCGGCGCGTCGCTGGCCGCCATCGAGCGCCGCGGCGACGGGCTGCTTGTGATGCTCGACAACGGCACCGCGCTCGGCGCCGACGCCGTGCTGCGCGCGCTCGGCCGGCGGCCGAACACCGCCGGTCTCGGCCTCGAAGCGGCCGGCGTGGCGCTCGACACCGGTGGCGCGGTGGTGGTCGATTTCCATGGCCAGACGTCGCAGCCGCACATCCACGCGGTCGGCGATGTGACCGACCGCGTCCAGCTCACGCCGGCCGCGATCCGCGAAGGCCAAGCGTATGCCGATGCGGTGTTCGGCGGGCGTGACAGCACGCGCCTGTCGCACCTGGGCGTGCACGCCGTCGTGCCCTCGGCGGTGTTCACCACGCCCGAAGTCGGCACGGTCGGCCTGACCGAGGCCGAGGCGCTGGCCGCGCACACCGACATCGACATCTACAGCAGCCATTTCCGGAGCATGAAGGCGGCCTTCGCCGGCAGCGAAGAACGCACGCTGATGAAGCTGGTCGTCCAACGCGACAACGGCCGCGTGCTCGGCTGCCACATCGTCGGCGCGGATGCGGCCGAGATGATCCAGCTCGTCGGCGTGGCTCTCACGCTCGGCGCCACCAAGGCCGATCTGGACGCCACGCTGGCGGTGCACCCGACGGCCGCCGAAGAGCTGGTGACGATGCGCGTGCCGGTGCGCCAGCACAGCCGCCACGCTGCCAGGTGAACCGCCCCCAAGCTCACTGCGTTCGCTGCCCCCCACGGGGGCGTCAGCACACTTGGGGCGGCCCGGCGCGTGCTCACATGAACAGGTGCTCGCCAGCGTTCTCGCCGCCCAGCACCACGTAGTTGACCTTCTTCAGGTCGGTGAGCTGGTTGCCGCCGGCATAGCTGATCGAGCTTTGCAGGTCCTCGCGCATCTCGCGCAAGGTGTCAGCCAACCGGCCCTTGATGGGCTCCAGGATGCGCTTGCCCTCGACGTGCTTGTACTCGCCCTTGTTGAAGTCCGACGCGCTGCCGTAGTACTCCTTGTACTGCTTGCCGTCGACCTCGACGGTCTGGCCCGGGCTTTCCTCGTGGCCGGCGAACAGCGAGCCGACCATCACCATCGCGGCGCCGAAGCGCACGCTCTTGGCGATGTCGCCGTGATGGCGGATCCCGCCGTCGGCGACGATCGGCTTGGTGGCCACGCGCGCACACCACTTCAAGGCTGACAACTGCCAGCCGCCGGTGCCGAAGCCCGTCTTCAGCTTGGTGATGCAGACCTTGCCCGGACCGACGCCGACCTTGGTCGCGTCGGCACCCCAGTTCTCGAGTTCGATCACCGCCTCGGGCGTGGCCACGTTGCCGGCGATCACAAAGCTCTGCGGCAACTTGAGCTTGATGTGCTCGATCATGCGGCGCACGCTGTCGGCGTGGCCGTGGGCGATGTCGATGGTGATGTAGTCGGCGCCCAAGCCCTCGACCGCCAGGCGATCCACCATGGCCGCATCGACCAGCCTGACGCCCACGCTGATCGAGACGAACAGCCCCTGCTCGCGCATCAGGCGCGCGAAGGCGATGTTGTCGAGGTCGAAGCGGTGCATCACGTAGTAGTGATCGCTGCGCGCCAACTGTTCGACGATCGCTTCATCGACCACCGTCTTCATGTTGGCCGGCACCACCGGCAGCGCGAATCGGCGCGGCCCGAAGGCCACCGAGGCGTCGCATTCGCTGCGGCTCTCGACGCGGCATTTGCGCGGCAACAGCAGAATGTTGTCGTAGTCGAAGATTTCCATGGGCGCGCTTTTCGTCAGGGTTGCGGCGGCGTTGGTGCAGTGCCGTCGCAGGGCTGCGAGCGCTTGACTTGGGGGCCCGGAAATGAAAACCGGGCGCCACTATCGGGGCCCGGTGGCGCATTCTACGCGGGTCGGGCGGGCGGCTGCCGGGCCAGCGCGGGTGCGCCGAACAGCGCGTCGAAATCCGCGCTCGATGCGCGGCCGACCTGCTGCCCCGGGCCGGCAAGCCAGTCTTCGGCGCGCTCGCGGCCGAGGTCGCGCAGGCGCTCGAGAAACGGTCGGTGGGCGATCAACTTGGTTTCCTGCGCCAGGCTGCCGAGATCGTCGTGGGCATCGATCAGGTGCGTGCGCAGCCGCACCAGCCTGCGCTCCAGGCGCCCGAACGGCATGAAGGCCAGGATCGATGGCCGCGCCATTGCGCGCAGTTCGGCCAACAGCCGCGCCTCGCGCAGGAAGGTGGCATTGAAGGCGAAGTCCAGCGCCCGCTCGCGAATGGCCTCGGCGCTGACCGGTGACTCGGCATAGGCCAGCGGGCTGAGCCAGACCACCAGCAGGTCGCGCACACCGCTGCGCACCAGCGGGAACAGGGCCGGGTTGGCACTGTAGCCACCGTCCCAGTAGGGCTCGCCGTCGATCACGACCGCGGGCTGCAGCGTGGGCAGGCAGGCCGAGGCCAGCACGGCATCGACGCTCACCTCGGTGTGGTCGAACACGCGCAGGCGGCCGCTGTTGGCGTGCGTGGCGGCGTTGAACAGTTGCACCGGGCTGGCCGCCCGCAGGCGCTCGAAGTCGATCTGCTTGACCAGCACGTCGCGCAGCGGATTCAGGCCGAGCGGGTTCAACTGCTGCGGCGACAGCAGCCGCGCCCAGTGCATCCAGGCCCGCGTTGCCGGCGCGAAGGCCGGGCTGTCGCTGCTGCCGGTCATGAACGGCTCCAATGGCGAGCCGCTGCCCACGGCGTGCCACAGGCGCTGCAGCGCGGCACGCGCGCCGTCGTTGCCGTCATCCAGCAGCCCATGCGCCAGCGCGACGGCATTCACCGCGCCGGCGCTGGTGCCGCTGATGGCGGCGACCGGAAAGCGCCCGTCCTCGAGCAGCCGGTCGAGCACGCCCCAAGTGAAGGCACCGTGCGCACCGCCGCCTTGCAGGGCGAGGCTGATCGGTACCGGGCGGGCGAAGAAG
>JANMSR010000045.1:0-3158 GCA_031389565.1 Burkholderiales bacterium | reverse complement strand
CGGCCAATGCGGGAACGGCGGCAATTGGCCGACCAGATCCGCCTCGGCGAAGCCTGTCATTGCGCAGAACGCGGGGTTGACGTAGGTGATGCGGCCTTCGGCGTCCATCGCGCGCATGCCGGTCAGCATCGAGTTTTCCATCGCCCGGCGGAAGTTGGTTTCCTGCACCAGCGTGCTCTGCATCTGGCTGCGCCGGCGCATGTGGCGCCAGGTGCCGAGCAGCATCCACACCGTCAGCACCGACAGCGCCACCACCATCCAGAACAGCGTGTTGCCGACCAGGCCGACCGAGGTGCGCCAGCCCTGGCCCCGTAACACCAGGCCATTGGCAGCAGGTGCCAGCGGCAAGTCATAGACGATGGTCGGCCGGCTGGCCGTCTTGCCCGGCATCTGCAACACGCTGCCGGCGAGTTCATGACCGTCGGCGTCGAGCACGGCCACCGTGTGGCGCTGCGTCACTTCGGGCGGCACCGAGGCTCGCAGCAGGGGATCGATCGCGTACTCAGCGATCAACGCGCCGTTGAAGGCGCCGCGCTCGAGCAGTGGCACGTGGAGTTGGAACACGGTCGTGCCGCTGGCATTGCGAAATGCGCGCGAGAACAGCAGGCGGCGCGTGTCGCGCGCCGCCGCGAAGGCCCGCTCGGGCTCGCTGGTTTCGCCAGCCGCCGGCAGCGCGGGCTGCATCGCGTCACCGCTGGGGTTGGCTTCGGGGTGGAACACGGCCACGGCATGGCTGCCGTGCAGCGCCCGGTTGGCCGTGACCCAGCTCAGGTGCGTCAACGCGGGCCGTTCGCGCGCGAAGGCCACCGCCTGGAGGCCGAACGCTGCGCCGTCGATCTCATTGCCGGCGATCTGGCGCGCCATCCGCACCACCTGTTCCTGGTCGTCGAGCAGGCGCAGGCGGATTTGCTGCTGGGCGATCTCGGTGTCGCGCTGCACCGTGTCGGTCTCGCGTTCGATTTCCTCGTTGCGCAGGTACCAGAAGGCCGCAATGATCGCGGCCAGGAACAGCAGCACCGAGACCAGCGGACCGATCGTCGCGAAGCGGTCTTGCCGCGTCGGCGACTGTCGCCGCCACCAGCTACCGAACAGGCGCTGGCGGCGCGTGAACGTCGGCAGCTCGCTGTCGCGCGTCGGTTCGGGGCGGGGCTGCATAAGAATGCGATTATCAAGGCGCGTGGTTCGCCCTACAGGAGCAGAACTTCATATTGTGAAAAACATAGCCACTATTTGAAATGCAGCGCGGCTTGTGCGACACTCGCGCCGGCCCGCGCTGGGCGCCCTTGCGGCGCATTCGCGATTGCCCGCAAAGAGATCAACAGGAGACAAGCATGTCAGCGCTTCCCCAGTCCCCGCTCGGCGCGGCCGATGGCACCGACACCGATAACCAGGAAACCCGCGAATGGCTCGACGCGCTGTCGGCCGTGGTCGCCGCCGAAGGCCGCGAGCGCGGCCATTTCCTGCTCGAGCAACTCATCGAGCACGCCCGCCAGCACGGCATCGACCGGCCGTTCTCGGCCACCACCGGCTACGTCAATACGATCGAGCCCGACGACGAGGAGCGCAGCCCCGGCAACCTCGAGTTCGAAGGCCGCTTGCGCGCCTACATGCGCTGGAACGCGATGGCGCTGGTGGTCAAGGCCAACCGCCTGAACCCGGCTGACGGTGGCGACCTCGGCGGCCACATCTCGAGCTTCGCGTCGCTGGCGCACATGTTCGCGGCCGGCTTCAACCACTTCTGGCACGCCGAAAGCGAAGGTCATGGTGGCGACTTGCTCTACATCCAGGGCCACAGCTCGCCGGGCATCTATGCGCGGGCCTTCATGGAAGGCCGCCTGACCGAGGAGCAGATGCTCAACTTCCGTCAGGAAGGCGCAGGCAAGGGGCTGTCAAGCTACCCGCACCCCAAGTTGATGCCCGAGTTCTGGCAGTTCCCGACCGTATCGATGGGCCTGGGCCCGCTGATGGCGATTTACCAGGCGCGCTTCCTGAAGTACTTGCACGCGCGCGGCATCGCCGATACCGCGAATCGAAAAGTGTGGGTCTTCTGCGGCGACGGCGAGATGGACGAGCCCGAGTCGCTCGGCGCGATCGGCCTGGCCGCTCGCGAGAAGCTCGACAACCTGGTCTTCGTCATCAACTGCAACCTGCAGCGCCTGGACGGGCCGGTGCGCGGCAACGGCAAGATCATCCAGGAACTGGAAGGCGAGTTCCGAGGCTCGGGCTGGAACGTCATCAAGCTGATCTGGGGCAGCAACTGGGATCCGCTGTTGGCGCGCGACAAGGACGGCGCGCTGAAGAAGATCATGATGGACACGCTCGACGGCGACTACCAGGCCTTCAAGGCCAATGACGGCGCGTTCGTGCGCAAGCATTTCTTCGGCCGCGACCCGCGCACACTGGAGATGGTCGCCAAGATGAGCGACGGCGAGATCTGGGACTTGCGCCGCGGCGGCCATGACGCGCAAAAGGTGCACGCCGCCTTCCACCGTGCCAACAACGCGAAAGGCCTGCCGACGGTGTTGTTGATCAAGACCGTCAAGGGCTGGGGGATGGGCAAGTCCGGTGAGGGCAAGAACACCGCACACCAGGCCAAGAAGCTCAGCGACGACGACATCCGCATCTTCCGCGACCGCTTCAATATCCCGATCCCCGACAGCGAGCTGGAAAAAATCCCTTTCTACAAACCAGCCGACGACACGCCGGAGATGAAGTATCTGCACGAGCGGCGCCAAGCCCTCGGCGGCTACCTGCCCAAGCGCCGCGCCAAGGCCGACGAGACGTTCCGGGTCCCGCCGCTGGAGACCTTCAAGGCGGTGCTCGAGCCCACCGCCGAAGGGCGCGAGATCAGCACCACGCAGGCCTATGTGCGCTTCCTGACGCAACTGCTACGCGACAAGGATCTCGGCCCGCGCGTGGTGCCGATCCTGGTCGACGAGGCGCGCACCTTCGGCATGGAAGGCCTGTTCCGCCAGATCGGCATCTACAACCCCGAAGGCCAGAAGTACACGCCGGTCGACAAGGATCAGGTGATGTACTACCGCGAGGCCATCGACGGCCAGATCCTGCAGGAAGGCATCAACGAAGCCGGCGGGATGGGTAGCTGGATCGCCGCGGCGACGAGTTACTCGACGAACAACCGCATCATGCTGCCGTTC
>JANMSR010000016.1:0-26614 GCA_031389565.1 Burkholderiales bacterium | reverse complement strand
CTTGGGCCGCCCACGTGCTGGCCAGCTTCGGCGCATCGCGCGTGCTGGGGGGAAGCGACTGGCCGGTGCTCTAACGGGCGGCGCCCTACGCCGCGTGGTGGGCCGAAACCGCGGCGCTGCTGGCCGCGTTCGACAGCCGGGCCCGCGACGAGATCCTGGGCGGCTCGGCGCAACGCGTCTACCGCCTCTGACGCGGCAGCGGCAGAATGCCGCCATGACGCTCACTGAACTGCGCTACATCGTTGCCGTCGCCCGCGAGAAACATTTTGGCCGCGCCGCCGAAGCCTGTTTTGTGTCGCAGCCCACGCTCAGCGTGGCGATCAAGAAGGTCGAGGAAGAGCTCGACGTCAAGCTGTTCGAGCGCGGCGCCAACGAAGTCAGCGTCACGCACTTGGGCGAAGCCATCGCGCGCCAGGCCCAGATCGTGATCGAGCAGGCCGCCGCCATCAGGGAAATCGCCCAGCGCGGCAAAGACCCGCTGGCCGGGCCGCTCAAGCTGGGCATCATCTACACCATCGGCCCCTACCTGCTGCCCGACCTGGTGCGCCACACGATCGAGATGAGCCCGCAGATGCCGCTGATGCTGCAGGAGAACTTCACCGTCAAGCTGCTCGAGATGCTGCGCACCGGCGACCTCGATTGCGCGATCCTGGCCGAACCCTTCCCCGACAGCGGCCTGGCGATCGCGCCGCTGTACGACGAGGCCTTCATGATCGCGGTGCCCAAGAGCCATGCGCTGGCCAAGCGCAAGAGCGTCAGCGCCGAAGAGTTGAAGCAGGAGACGATGCTCCTGCTCGGCACCGGCCACTGCTTTCGCGACCATGTGCTCGAGGTCTGCCCCGAGTACGCGCGTTTTTCGAGTGGCGCAGAGGGCATCCGCAAAAGCTTCGAGGGCTCGTCGCTGGAGACCATCAAGTACATGGTGGCCTCGGGCATGGGCGTAACGGTGGTGCCGCAGTTGAGTGTGCCCAAGGAGCCGCAGACGCATGTGGCCTACGTGCGCTTCAGTGCGCCGGTGCCGACGCGCCGCGTGGTGCTGGCCTGGCGCCGCAGTTTCACGCGCTACGAAGCCATTGCGGCGCTGCGCAATGCGATCTATGCCTGCCCGCTGGAAGGGGTGAAGCGGCTGTCCTGAGCGCGGCTATCGCCGCAATTCGGGATTCCGAATGGACGATTGCCAGCCGCCTTTCTAGAATTTTCCCTGTCGCCCGATTCCGCAGGGTGAATTGACAGGAGCTTACCATGACCCGCCTGACCACTGCTTCCGGTATCCCGGTGGCCGACAACCAGAACTCGCTCAGCGCCGGGCCGCGCGGGCCGGTGCTGCTGCAAGACTTCCACCTGATCGAGAAGCTGCAGCACTTCAACCGCGAGCGCATTCCCGAGCGCGTGGTGCATGCCAAGGGCTCCGGCGCCTACGGCAGCTTCACCGTGACCCACGACATCGCGAAGTACACCAAGGCGAAGCTGTTCTCGGCAATCGGCAAACAGACCGATACCTTTTTGCGCTTTTCGACCGTCGGCGGTGAAAAGGGCAGCGCCGACACCGAACGCGACCCGCGCGGTTTCGCGCTGCGCTTCTACACCGAAGAAGGCAACTGGGACCTGGTCGGCAACAACACGCCGGTGTTCTTCATCAAGGACTCGATCAAGTTCCCCGACTTCATCCACACCCAGAAACGCGACCCGCGGACGAACCTGAAGTCGGCGCAGATGATGTGGGACTTCTGGAGCAAGGCGCCCGAGAGCCTGCACCAGGTCACGATCTTGTTCAGCGACCGCGGCACGCCCGACGGCTACCGCCACCTGGACGGCTTCGGCAGCCATACCTTCAGCCTGATCAACGCGACGGGCGAGCGCGTCTGGGCGAAGTGGCATCTGAAGACGAAGCAGGGCATCAAGAACCTGAGCGCTGCCGAAGCCGGGCGCCTGGCCGGTGCCGACCCTGACCATGCCCAACGCGACCTGTTCAATGCGATCAATGACGGCGCCTTCCCGAAGTGGGACGTGTTCATCCAGGTCATGACCGAAGCGCAGGCCGAGGCATGGGAGAAGAAGACCGGCTGGAACCCGTTCGACGTGACCAAGGTCTGGCCGCACGGCGACGCGCCGCGCATCCCGGTCGGTGTGCTGGAGATCAACCGCAATCCGGCCAACTACCACGCCGAGGTCGAGCAGGCCGCGCTGTCGCCCGCCAACATCGTGCCCGGCCTGGGCTACAGCCCGGACCGCATGCTGCAGGGGCGCCTGTTCGGGTATCACGACGCGCAGCTTTACCGCGTCGGCACCAACCACCAGCACCTGCCGGTGAACCGTGCGCGCTGCCCGTTCGGCAACCAGCAGCGCGACGGCAGCATGGCAGGCGCCGACAGCCACAACAACGGCGGCTCGGCGCAGAACTACGAGACCGTGAATGCGGCAGGCACCGGATCGCGCGGCCTCGGCCACGGCGACCCAGGCTGGGCGCTGAACGGTGTTGCGGGTCGCTACGACGAGCGTGGCGAGTCGGACGATTTCACCCAGGCCGGGAACCTGTTCCGCATCATGCCGGCCGATGCACAGGACCGCCTGACCAGCAATATCGCCGGCGCAATGAAGGACGTGTCGGTCGAGATTAAGACGCTCCAGATCGGCCACTTCACCAAGGCCGACCCGGCCTACGGTGCGGCCGTGGCGCGCAAGCTCGCGCTGCTGGGTGGCGCCGACGCCGAAGCGGCGAAGCAGCTCTCGGTGGTCAAGGAGGGCTGACAGCGGGGCAGGTTCGCGGCGGTCGCTGCGAGCCGGCAAACCATTCGATACTTACCGACCCGATCGGACTGGAGAAACAGCATGGCAAAGAAGAGCAAGGCAACGCCGTCGGCGCGCGGTTCGCAGATCAACATCGGCATCGGCGAAGCCGACCGCGGTGCGATCGTCGGCGGCCTCAGCCACCTGCTGGCCGACACCTACACGCTGTACCTGACCACGCACAACTTCCACTGGAACGTGACCGGGCCGATGTTCAACACGCTGCACCAGATGTTCATGGCGCAGTACACCGAACTGTGGAACGCCGTCGACCCGGTAGCCGAACGCATCCGCTCGCTCGGCTTCCCGGCGCCGGGTTCGTACGCACAATTCAGCGCGCTCGCGTCGATCGAGGACGCTCCGGCCACGCCGCCGAAGGCGCTCGAGATGGTGCGCATCCTGGTTGTTGGCCATGAGGCGGTGGCCCGCACGGCACGCGGCATCTTCCCTCTGGCCGACAAGGCCGGCGACGAGCCGACCGCCGACCTGCTGACGCAGCGCCTGACCGTCCACGAGCAGACAGCGTGGATGCTGCGTTCGCTGCTCGAGGAGTAGTCGGACCGTCCGCTTCAGCGTGATGCCTGGCGCCGCCGTCGCCAGGCCCGCCGCAGCGCCAGCCCCATCAGCGTGAGGCCGGTCAGCACCAGCCCCAGCGCAGCGATCGAGGCCGCGCGCAGCAAGAAGTTGTTGAAGTCTTCGCCGCCTTCGTAGTCCATCACGTGCAGGCGCCAGAAAAAGTCATAGATGACCCAGGCTTCGTTGCGCAGCGCGAGCAGCTCGCCGCTGCGGGCATCGAAATAAAGCCGTGTTTGCAGGCCATCGTCGAAGCGCGCCTGCCAGACGTCTTGCCGATCGGCCAACTCGCGCACCAGGCCCAGCCGGCGCGGCGCCTCGGGCAGGCGCTGCACCGCGCTGAGCGTGCCGCCACCGCGGTACAGCGTGCGCGCATAGCGGCCGATCGACTCGGCGTCGGGCGCAGGCAACTCGCCGCCCGCTGCGCTGAGCCACTGTTCGCCTGCAGCGTAACGCAGCTTCAGCGCCGGCCCCGAGGCTGTGGCCACGCTCTGCACCGACAGCAGGGGGCCGCGCCCGGGCTGCGAGCCGGCCAGTGCGCGCAGCCAGTCGGCAGGCAGCGGTTGTTGCGGCTTGGCCAGCACATCGCCACCCTTGACCCAGGCCTGGAACGGCAACCACGCGAACAGCAGGCCACCGAGCACCCAGGCCAGCACCTGCAGGGCAACCAGGTAGCCGACCCAGCGGTGCCAGCGGAAGAATCGGGCGGCCAGGCTCATGGTGTTGAGGGGGTGGATATGCGCGGCATTGTGCCGCCGCATGACGCCAGGCCCGGCCTGCGCGGTGGGCACCGCGATAATTCCATCTTTGCCTGTTGCCGGCGCCACCCGCCGCGCCCGCCGCCATGTCCACAGCCCTCTCCGGCGAGGTGCGCCGCCGCCGCACCTTCGCCATCATTTCCCACCCCGACGCGGGCAAGACCACGCTGACCGAGAAGCTGCTGCTGTTCTCGGGGGCCATCCAGATCGCCGGGTCGGTGAAAGCGCGCAAGGCCTCGCGCCATGCCACCTCGGACTGGATGGAGATCGAGAAGCAGCGCGGCATCTCGGTGGCTTCGAGCGTGATGCAGATGGAGTACCGCGACTGCGTCATCAATCTGCTCGACACCCCTGGCCACCAGGATTTCTCGGAAGATACCTACCGCGTGCTCACCGCGGTGGATGCCGCGCTGATGGTCATCGACGCGGCCAACGGCGTCGAGCCGCAGACGCGGCGGCTGCTGCAGGTCTGCCGTGCGCGCAACACCCCCATCCTGACCTTCGTCAACAAGATGGACCGCGAGGTGCAGGAGCCGCTGGCGCTGATGGAGGAGATCGAGCGCGAGCTCGGCATGGAAGTGGTGCCCTTCACCTGGCCGGTCGGCATGGGCAAGCGCTTCCATGGCGTGATGGACCTGCGCGAAGAGCGCATGCGCGTGTTCGCGCCGGGCGAGGACCGCCAGCGCGACGATGACGAGGTGCTCGAGGGCCTGGCCAACCCGCGGTATGCCGAACGCTTCGGCGCCGAATGGGCGCACGCCAACCACGACATCGAACTGCTGCAGGCCGCCGCGCCGCCGTTCGACGAGGCCGAGTTCCTGGCCGGCCACCAGACGCCGATGTTCTTCGGCTCGGCGATCAACAACTTCGGCGTGCAGGAAGTGCTCGATGCCCTGGTCGACCTGGCGCCACCGCCGTCTGCGCGCGCCGCCGTGCAGCGCGTGGTGCAACCCGACGAAGACAAATTCAGCGGCGTGGTGTTCAAGATCCAGGCCAACATGGACCCGGCGCACCGCGACCGCATTGCCTTCGTGCGCGTGGCCAGCGGCCACTTCGAGCGCGGCATGCGCCTGAAGGTCACGCGCTCGGGCAAGGAACTGCGGCCCAACAGCGTGGTCTCGTTCCTCAGCCAGCGCCGCGAGCTGCTCGACGAGGCCTTTGCCGGCGACATCATCGGCATCCCCAACCACGGTGTGCTCCAGCTCGGCGACACGCTGACCGAAGGCGAAGCGCTGCTCTACACCGGGCTGCCGTTCTTCGCGCCCGAGATGTTTCGCAGCGTCGAGGTTGCCGACCCGCTGCGCACCAAGCAGTTGAAGGCCGGGCTGACCCAGCTCGGCGAAGAAGGCGCGATCCAGGTCTTCCGCCCGGTGGCCGGCAGCGCGCTGCTGCTCGGCGCGGTGGGCCAGTTGCAGTTCGAGGTCGTCGCCCACCGCTTGGAGCACGAGTACGGCTGCAAGGCCCGCGTGATGCCCAGCCGCTTCCAGATCGCGCGCTGGGTGACCTGCGACGATGCGAAGGAACTGGCCCGCTTCATCGACGCCAACGCCCACCGCGTGGCCTACGACGCAGTCGACGCACCGACCCTGCTGGTCGAGTACGCGCCCGAGTTGCGGGCGATCGAGGCCAACTGGCCGAAGATCAGGTTCCACGCCCTGCGCGAGCACGCCGGGCTGGTGTTTCAGAAGAAGCTGGAGGGCTGACAGGCGCCGCGCTGGCCTCGCGGGCTAGATCGAATCGAGCAATTCTGCGAGCCCGGCGCGCAGCGTCGGCACATCGCTCGACACGATGCTCCAGACGATATCGCTGTCGATGCCCAGGTAGGCGTGAATCAGGCGGTTGCGCGTCGCTATCACCTGTCGCCAAGGCAAATCCGGCGCCCTGTCACGAAGTTCCTGTCCCACATGGGTGGCAGCCTCGCCAAGAAGTTCAAGGTTGCGCAAAGTCGCGTCGTAGCGCATGCGATCCGAGTTGAACTCCGTCGCAGATATGCCGTGCGTGTAGGTCAGAACACGATCACAAAATTCGACCATGTCCTCGACATAGAGCCGAGGGTCACGCTCAGATGGTGACGGCATCGCGCTCGACGTATGGCCGCAAACGCGGACGCAGCGCCTTGGTGGTCACCAGATCGACCGGGCAGCCGAGCAGGTCTTCGAGGTAGAACTGAACCCCGAAATAACGGCTCGACGTGGCCGGCCCGTCGAACTCGACCAGCAGGTCGATATCGCTGTCTGGCCGGGCCGTATCGCGGGCCACGCTGCCAAACAAGGTCAGCTTGGTCACACCAAAGCGCTGGGCCAGCACGGGCTTGTGCTCCCCCAACAAAGCGACGGCGCGCGATCGGTCCATGACGCAATGATGCCGCATTGCCCGCAACATAGCTTCAGATGCCGTCGAGCCGCGGTGCGCGCGGATCGGCAATCGCCTCGGCCGCACGAACCTTGCGCCTTCGCTGCGAGGGACCGACAGGTGCGTCGGTGAAAAGGCCCTGCGCCCGCATCGCCACTGCATCCAGAAGCGGACCGGTGCAGATTCGTTCCAGCAACGCATCGGCAGCCTGCTCGAGATCGACCAGCAGACCCAGGACGTTGAGCAGATCGAGCAGCTCTGTGGTGTATTCGGCGGGCCAAGCCTCGAGCTGAATGTCGCCGAGCGGTGAAGGCACGCGGCGCTCGCCGATGATCGGCCGCTGCCTTGTCTTGCGCCGGTAACTGAACCATTGCGTCAGCACCTGCTTGCCAGAGACTTCGTAGTGCCACGCGGCGGCAGCCACGGGCGCGATGCGCCCGCTGCCCACGTGAAGGCACTGCGCCGTTGCGTCGTAGGTCATGGCATCGGGCATGCCGGCACTGTCGCTCGGGATCGCAGCGCCGGCCGGGACCTTTGGGCGGCGCTCCGGCGGCAGGCGCGGCGGACCGGCAGTGCGGCCTGCACCTGCGTCGGCAAAGCGCTCGCCGAAGCTGTGCAACCAAACTACGCGCCGGCCGAGGGCCGCCGCTTCGGCAAACGTGGCTACGTCGGCAGTGAGCGGAATGCGCAAGCCCGGCGTCGCAAGGTCTTTGCGAAAGCGCTCGATATAGGCCGGGTGCGCGGCCACGGCGGCGATGTAGGCGAACAAGTCTTCTGGGCTAACCGCTCGACCGTAAACGAGCGATAGATGGGCCAGTAGCGCCGGGCGCATGTTGGGCCGCGTGGCTGCGGCGGCGGCCCAAAGTGGAAACACTCGTCCAGAAAACGACCCCCGATAGTGGTCGCCGTCAGGAACGAGCGCCGTGAAGCTCAGTGCGGGGCCAGACGATGGTGCCGTTCGCGTTAGCGCGGTGAGGTAGACCTGTTGCTCAGAGCGCGACCCCCACAACTCCGCATTTGGCTGGGTAATGACGCGAATATCGGGAATGATCCACTGGCGATTGAAGGAACGGTATCCGTAGCGCACTGGCTCCACGCATTGGCCTGTCTCATTGACAAGCGGTTTTGGCGTTGCGCTGAACCCCGGTATCGCTTCGAGGACAACGCATCGAATGTGGCGGTCAGCAGGCACCCCGTCGCGCAACGTCGCATGGAAGAGTTCTTCCTTCTTCTCAATCGGCGCGTCGATCAAACGCTGCCAGCGCTGTGTCAACGATTGCGCGTCGGGTGCGATGACCCAAACGCGCTTGGGTTGAACGCCCGAGCCATTGAAGATAAACAAGTCTTCCAGCGCCGGATGCGCCGCCCATGCCCCAGTGGACGCCGGCAGAAAGGGCGCTCGGCCATTGCTCGGGCAGAGCACCCAGTCCGGCCCGTCGAGCTTCAGTGCCGCAAGCGCGTCGAATTTGGCGCTGCGATGCCCGGCCGGCAGCGCGCGCCAGCGCACGACAGCCGGCTCCACCTTTTCGCCCGCGATCCACCGCGACGCTAGCACGATGCACACCGGCTGCTGCACGTCCTGGAATATTCTCGTCGCCACTTCCGGTTGATGCCCGTCGGGCGAACAGTCGATGACCCAAACCTCGTGGCAGCGCTGGCGCAGGTACTCGCGCATGCGCTGGAAGCCCGGGCCGCTGAGGAAGCCGGCCACGGTAATGAAGGCCACGATGCCGGTGCCTGCTGCGGCGCCGGTGGCCGGCTGGTGGTCGAACACCTTCCAGGTGGCCCAGCGCCAGAAGTAGACGTACAGGTTACGCAGGTGCTTGCTGTGTGCGCCGACGCGCCAGGCAGGCGGCGGCATCCAGTCGTCCAGCGGCGCGTAGCTGCCTTTGGGGCGGTCGGCGCCCTCGACCCAGCCGCCGCGGCCTTTGGCCCTTTCCTTGTAGGGTGGGTTGCCGATCACCACGGTGATCGGCTCTTCCCGTTTGATGCGATTGGCGTCTTTTCGCTGCTTGCCGATGGCGGCGAGGAAGCCCGGGAAGTGGCCGCCATCGTCGTTCGGATTGCCCAGTGTATCGGTGACGAACATGCGCGGCGCGACCTTCGGTGCCGCGCCCGTCAGCGCCAAGGCTTCGGCAAAAATACGCAATTGCGCCACCGCGAATGGGCCGAGCTGCAACTCGAAAGCGATCAGCCGCTGCATTGCGGACCCAATGGCTGCAGGCACCGCGCCAGGGCCTTCGTCGGCAGCCACAGCGGCAGCGACATGCCGCATCACGCCCAGGACGAATGTGCCGGTGCCGGTGGCTGGGTCGGCGATCGTTACGCTGCGGTCGGCGATGCCGCGCGGCCGATCGAAACCCGGCCGACGCAAGGCTTCGTCGACCAGGCTGACCATGCTGCCCACGACCTCCGGCGGTGTGTAGTACGAGCCAGTCCGTTTTCGCAGGTCGTTGTCATAGACCTCGAGGAAATCTTCATAGAAGTACAGCCAGGCATCGCTGCGGCCCTTGCTGATCGTGGGCCAATCGACAACATCGAGCACCCGTTTCAGCGTGTCCAGCGAAGTGGACAGGGCTTTGTGCGTTGCGTCGCTGTCGGTCAGTAGCTGCAGTGCAGCGCCAATCAGTGAGCCCGTTTTCTTCAACTCTTGGGAGACCTCGTGCATGCCCGAGCTGAGCTCGATGCCACGCGCCCGCGCTGTGAGCAGACCGAAGGTCACAGCCTGCGCATAACTGTCGGCGAACTGGCTGTCGCTGGCTTGTGGGAAGAGCAACTCGCGCCAGTCGGTGGCCAGTGTCGTGAGCGCCTCGCTCTTTTCAGCCAGCGCTTCAGTGACTTCATCGCGCAGCAGTCGGCACAGCCGGGCGCTGACCTCGGCCAAGTCCTTGGCCGTGCGAGGTGCGATCGGTTTCCATTGAAAGAAACTCTCGAACAGCGCTTGAAGGCCCGGGCCTGGTGCGAGCTTGTCGCCAGAGGATTCAATGTCGCCATCCAGGCGCACCGTCGCCGACTCGAACTTGCCGTCCTGCCAGAGGCTGAACTCGTTGCCGTCGGCGTAGATCAGGTTGGGCAAGGACTGCAGGCGCTGCCACTGCGCCTTGTCGTGCGCACCCTTCATCCGGCGGGGGTCGGCGCCCTTGCCTGGGGCTTTGAGCTCGACAAAACCCGCCAACGCTCCGTTCACGGTGATCGCGTAGTCTGGCCGCGTGCGCAGCGCTGCAATGGATGTCTCACCCACAGGCACGACGGCGCCTGGAGCAAAGCCGCAAAGTGCAGCCATGTGGCGGACAAGCTGCTCGAAAGGCCCGCGGAGCTGATCCTCTGGTTCGCCTGTCACCGACGGATTGCCGAGTTTGGCCTTGGCGTCCTTGCCGAACTTCGCGATCGCTTCAACCAGCGTTGGCTTCAAGTTCATTCCCAGGACCGTTCACCGAACATCGGTCGAGCCATTGTTCCGGTGAGCATATCGGACATCTCGCACAGGGTGGACGCGATGCCGAGCGGCAGGAGTTCACTCGCATGACCTGCAACGCGACCGCGTCGCCATCGTGAACGTGGCCAACGTCCACTTCGAACGCGGCGCCATTGGCTGTCGATTGATCGGTCGCAGCGCGCGTCGATAATTGAACGCGTGAGCAACACATCCTCGCGCCTCGCCCTCTACCTGGACCTGATCCGCTGGAACCGCCCGGCCGGCTGGCTGCTGCTGCTGTGGCCCACCTTGTCGGCGCTGTGGATCGCCGCCGATGGCTTTCCGGGCTGGCACCTGCTGGCGGTGTTCGTGCTCGGCACCATCCTGATGCGCAGCGCGGGCTGCTGCGTCAACGATGTCGCCGACCGCGAGTTCGACCGCCATGTGGCGCGTACCGCGCAGCGGCCGGTGACGAGCGGCGCGCTGCCGGCGGGTGAGGCGCTGGCGGTCGGCGCGGTGTTGGCCGGTGCGGCCTTCGCGCTGGTGCTGAGCACCAACGCACCCACCGTCGCGCTCTCGTTCGTTGCGCTGGCGATCACCCTGGCCTACCCTTACGCCAAGCGCGTCGTCGCGATGCCGCAGGCCGTCCTCGGCGTGGCCTTCAGCTTCGGCATTCCGATGGCCTTTGCCGCGGTGCAGGGCGGCAACGAGTGGTCGCTCGACGCGGTCCGCGCCGCCCTGCCGTGGCCGGCCTGGGCGCTGCTGGCCGGCAACCTGTTCTGGGTCCTGGCCTACGACACCGAGTACGCGATGGTCGACCGCGACGACGACCTGAAGATCGGCATGAAGACTTCGGCGATCACGCTCGGCCGCTTCGACGTCACGGCGGTGATGGCGTCCTACGCGCTGTACCTCGCGTCATGGACCCTCCTGGGCCGCACGCTGGGCTTTGGGCTCTGGTTTCTCGCGGGCATCGCAGCCGCTGCGGCACAGGCGCTGTGGCACTTCACGCTGATCCGCGGCCGCACGCGCGAGGGCTGCTTCAAGGCCTTTCGGGCCAACCACTGGCTCGGCTTCGCCGTCTTCGCCGGGACCGCGCTCGACCTGGCGCTGCGCTGACGGCGAACGCCACCGCGCTCAGCCCAGTCCGAGCGCGACCGCGCGCGCATGCGCGGCGTGCAACGCACGCACGAAGGCGTCCTTGACCTGGTCGGTGTCGAGTGAAGCGAGTGCCGCTTGCGTGGTGCCGCCCTTGGACGTGACGCGCTCGCGCAGCAGCGCCACGGGCTCGCTGCTTTGCAGCGCCAAGCCGGCCGCGCCGATGAAGGTCTGCTGCGCCAGGTGGCGTGCGTGCTCGGCGGGCAGACCCATCTGTACGCCGGCTTCGATCATGGCTTCGAGAAAAAAGAACACGTAGGCCGGGCCCGAGCCCGACAGGGCCGTGACCGCGTCGAGGTCGGCTTCACGCGCCACCCACAGCAACTGGCCGGTCGGTGCCAGCACGCGGTCGGCCTCGGCGCGGTCGACCGCACTCACCGCCTCGCGCGCAAACAGGCCGGCGATGCCCTGGCCGATCAGGGCCGGCGTGTTGGGCATCGCGCGCACCACGCGCTCGCTGCTGGTGGCGCGCACGATCGCCTCGCTGCGGATGCCGGCCATCACGCTGAGTTGCAGCGCGCGGGCCACATGCGCTGCGCAAGGCGCGGCGGCCTCGGCAAAGCTCTGCGGCTTGACGGCCCAGACGACGATGTCGGCCGCGGCCAACGACGCGTCGGCCGCGGCCAGCAGGCGCACGCCGGGCTGCGCGGCGGCAATCCGCTCGCGCTGCTCGGCCCAGGGCTCGACGACCAGGATGCCGGCCCCCGGCCAGCCGCTGCGCACCAAGCCGCCGAAGATGGCGCCGGCCATGTTGCCGCCGCCGATGAAGGCCAGGGTGGGGTGTGCCATGCCCGCAGTTTAGAGGCGCCGCCATGACGCGCAGCGGCGGGTGCCATGCAAAGCCGGCATGCTCGACCGTGGCACATTCGGTGCCGCTCGCCCTACAGTGCGGGCCTTCGACACATCCTCGCCCCGCTCACGAAGCGGCCCGCGAGGCCGGCCGCCCACCCAATCTGCCAAGGAGCCCCCACCATGAGCCTGAGCTACGTTCACCCCAGCCCGGAAAGCCCCTGGGGCACCTACCTGATGCAGGTCGACCGCGTGATCCCGTACCTGGGCCACCTGGGACGATGGGCCGAGACCCTGAAGCGCCCCAAGCGTTCGCTGATCGTCGACGTGCCGATCGAGATGGACAACGGCAGCATCGCCCACTTCGAGGGCTACCGCGTGCAGCACTCGCTGACGCGCGGCCCGGGCAAGGGAGGGGTGCGCTACCACCCCGACGTGACGCTCGAAGAGGTGATGGCGCTGGCGGCCTGGATGACGATCAAGAACGCCGCGGTGAACCTGCCCTATGGCGGCGCCAAGGGCGGCATCCGCGTCGATCCGAAGAAGCTGTCGCTCAAGGAACTGGAGCGCATGACGCGCCGCTACACCAGCGAGATCGGCATCATCATCGGCCCGAATCAGGACATCCCGGCGCCCGATGTCAACACCAACGGCCAGATCATGGCCTGGATGATGGACACCTACTCGATGAACGTGGGTGCCACGGCCACCGGCGTCGTCACCGGCAAGCCGCTGCACCTGGGCGGCTCGCTCGGCCGCGTCAAGGCCACCGGCCGCGGTGTCTTTGTCACCGGCCGCGAGGCGGCGCGGCGCATCGGCCTGAGGCTCGACGGCGCGAGGGTCGCAGTGCAGGGCTTCGGCAACGTCGGCTCCTCGGCGGCCGAGTTGTTCGCGCAGGCCGGCGGCACGATCGTCGCCGCGCAGGACCACACCGGCACCATCGTCAATGCCAAGGGCTTCGACCTCGCCGACCTGGTGCCGCACGTCAACGCCACGGGCGGCGTCGCCGGCTTCAAGGGCGGCGAGGCGATCGAGAACGAGTCGTTCTGGGACGTGCCCTGCGAGATCCTGATCCCGGCCGCGCTCGAAGGCCAGATCGGCGCCGACCGCGCCCGGCGCATCAAGGCCCGGCTGGTCCTCGAAGGCGCCAACGGCCCGACCACGCAGGCCGGCGACGACACGCTGTCCGACCGCGGCATCCTGGTCGTGCCCGACGTGATCTGCAACGCCGGCGGCGTGACGGTGAGCTACTTCGAATGGGTGCAGGACTTCTCGTCCTTCTTCTGGACCGAAGACGAGATCAACGTGCGCCTGGACAAGATCATGACCGGCGCGCTGAAGAACATCTGGGACACCGCCGACCAGCACAAGATCACGCTGCGCACCGCCACCTTCGCCGTGGCCTGCGAGCGCATCCTGATGGCGCGCCAGGAGCGCGGCCTGTACCCCTGATCACCTCGAGGCAGCCGACGGAGCCGGCGCCGCGGCCGCCGGCGTGGTCGGCACCATCACCCCCGGCCCGAGCGGGATGTCGGGATTGATGGTGACCTTAGATACGAAGTAGCGTGTCTCGCCGAAGCAGCTTGTCGGCAGGCCGACCTTTTCTTCGTAATGCAGCGTCACGCGCTTGCCCACGGCCTGCTGGATCGCCTGAGCGGCGGCGTCATCGTGCACGGTGAAGTAAAACTTCTCGACCGTGCTGCCGGGCAGCGAGACCAGCGCCAACTCGCCCTCCCAGGTCTTGCAGACCCAGCCCTTGTGCGAGAACTTCTGCACCCAGCCGGCACGCTCGCCGCTGGAATAACTCCACTTCAGCGCGAGCCAGAAATACGCCGCCGGCAAGGCGGCCAGAACGACGAGGGCGACGGCGAGGCGCTTGATCCACATGGCTGAGCAGGGCCCTGGTGCGTGATGGCCCGCATCGTCGCATGAACTGACGGCCCCTGGCTCGCTGCGCTCGCGTCCCCCGAGGGTAGCTCAGGCCGCTTGGGCGCGGCCCGGCGCGGCCTGAATCGCGCGCCGGCTACGATGCGCGCCTGCCCTGACCTCGCTGGAGAGCGCCCGATGAACCGACGCCCGCTGCTGACCCTGGCCGCCACCGCTGCCCTGCTGGCCGCAATGCCCGCTCGGGCGCAAACCGGGTGGCCGAGCAAGACAGTGAAGATCGTGGTCCCTGCGCCGGCGGGCAGCTCGCTGGACCTGATCGTGCGCGCGATGAGCGACAAGCTCGGTGCCCGCTGGGGCCAGCCGGTGGTGGTGGAAAACAAGCCCGGCGCCGGCGGCATGCTCGGCATGGACGTGGCCGCCAAGGCGAGCGACGGCCACACGCTGGCCATCGGCTTCAACGGCCCGGTGGCCTACGCGCCGTTTCTGTACCGCAAGATGCCCTATGACCCGGCCAAGGATCTCGTGCCAGTGGTGATGACCACGTCGCAGCCCAACGTGCTGGCCGTCAACGCCGAGAAGGTGCCGGCCAAGACCGTGGCCGAGTTCGTGGCCTGGGCCAAGGCGCAGGGTGGCAAGGTGAATTATTCGTCGCTCGGCAACGGCAGCTTGGCGCACCTGACGATGGAGCTGTTCCTCGCCGAAGCCGGCATCACGGCCACGCACATCCCGTTCAACGGCTCGCCGCCCGCGGCAATGGCCGTGGCCCAAGGCGAGGCCGACGCGACCTTCATGGTCGCACCGGCCCTGCTGGCGCATGTGCGCAACAACAAGCTGCGGCTGCTCGCGGTGAGCAGCGCGCAGCGGCCCGAGTCGCAGAAAGACCTGCCGACGCTGGCCGACGCCGGCTACAAAAACGTCGAATCGCTGGCCTGGAACGGACTGTTCGTTGCGGCGAGCACACCCGACGCGGTGGTGGCGCGCATCAACGCCGATGTCAACGCGGTGCTGCAGGACCCGGCGGTGAAGGCCGCGCTCGACGCCCAGGGCTTGACGGTGGTGGGCGGCAGCGCGGCCGACTTCAAGCGCGTGCTCGACGCCGAGGTCAAGCGCTGGGGGCCGATCATCGCCAGGATCGGCGTCAAGCTGGACTGAGGTTCAGCGGCGAAAGCCCATTGCGACGGCAAAGTAGGTTGGATTCAACCCGGCCAAGGGCACGCGCCGTCGGCGACCTTGAAATACGGCACCAGGGTGCAGCAGGTGTCGGGGTTTTGCATCGTGGCTCCTTTGGGTAGGCGTGGTTCGGCGGCGGATGCTACGCCGCTCGCGCAGGCCCGTCGAGATCGCGGCCTGCGCCGGCCAGCAGCTCGGCATTGCCGCCGGCGGCCGCCGTGTTGATGCTCAGCGTTTGCTCGCTACAGAAACGCCACAGCCGGTCGGGGCGCTGCGCCTCGGCAGCGCTGATCAACGGCAGGATCGCGCCCTGGCGCGCGGCCAGTGCGCGCGCCACTGCGCGGCTGGCTCGCGCCCCGGGCGCGGCCAAGCACACGCCTGCGAGTGAGGGGTCGGCGAGCACGGCGCCGGTGGCGTCGGCGGCCAGCAGCATGATCGCGTCGGCCGGCACGCCGGCTGCGACGCAGGCCGCGCGCAGGGCCTCGCCGGCCTCAGCGCCGACCAGGGCCACGCTGTTGCCTGTGACGAGCGCGGCAGCCAGCGCCGCAGCGGTGTCGGATTCGGTGGCGCCTTGCACCAACAGCGCGAACACGCCGCGGGCGCGCAGCCGCAGCGTATTGCTTTCGCCGGTGGGGCCGGGCAGGTCCCGATCGGCCAGCTCGACCGATGCTTGGTCGGCCAGTAGGCGCGCGCGCGCCGCGGCGGCGGCAAGTCGCGGCGCTGCCCGCTGCACGGCCGCCACCCGCTCTGCGAGCGGCCGTGCCGACCAGGCTTCGAAGGCTGGCCACAGGGTGTCGAGCGCGGGCGCCGCAGCGCCGCGTGGCCACGTCGGCACAGGGCCGCCAGCCTCGATCTGCGGCAATGCGGTGAAACGGTCGAGGTAATGCGGCCCGCCCGCCTTTGGGCCGGTGCCGGAGAGGCCCTCGCCACCGAAAGGCTGCACGCCGACCACCGCGCCGATCATGTTCCGGTTGACATAGACATTGCCGATGCGCGCCGCGTCGGCGATGCATGCGGCGCGGCTGTCGATGCGCGTCTGCACGCCCAGCGTCAGGCCGTAGCCGAGGGCGTTGATCTGGGCCACGACGGCGTCGACCTCGCCGCCCCAGCGCACGACATGCAGCACGGGGCCGAAGACTTCCTCCTGCACGTCGGCGATGCGGGCCAGCTCGAAGGCGATGGGGGCGACGTGCGTCGGCCCGGCCTTGCCGCCCCGGGTTTCGCCGATCAAGGTCGCTTCGCGGTGCAAGCGCGCGATGTGACGCGCGATGTTGGCGTGGGCCTCGGCGTCGATCACCGGGCCGACGTCGGTGGCCAGCAGGGTCGCGTCGCCGACGTTCAATGCGGCCATCGCACCCGCGAGCATCTCGATCAGATTGTCGGCGATGCTCTCGTGCACGCAGAGCAATCGCAGCGCCGAGCAGCGTTGGCCGGCCGAGCGGAAGGCGCTTTGCACGACGGCGTCGACCACCTGCTCGGGCAGCGCGGTCGAGTCGACGATCATCGCGTTCAAGCCGCCGGTCTCGGCGATCAGCGGCACCACAGGGCCCTCCTTGGCCGCCAGCGCGCGCTGGATGATCTGCGCCACCTGGGTGCTGCCGGTGAAGCACACACCCGCCGTGCGGGGGTCGGCCACCAGCGCGGCGCCAACCACCTCACCGGCACCGTGCAGCAGCGCCAGCGCATCGGTTGGCACGCCGGCCGCGTGCAGCAGCGCCACCATGCGCGCGGCGACGAACGGCGTCTGCTCGGCCGGTTTGGCGGCCACCGCGTTGCCGGCCGCCAGCGCCGCAGCCACCTGGCCGGCGAAGATCGCGAGCGGGAAGTTCCACGGGCTGATGCAGACGAAGACGCCGCAACCGTCCAGGCCTTGCGACGCCCCGCGCTGCTCGGCCTGCCCGGCGTAGTAGCGCAGGAAGTCGACCGCCTCGCGGACTTCGGCCACGCAGTCGCCGAGCGTCTTGTGGGCTTCCTTCACCAGCAGGGCGCAGAACTCGGGCAGGCGCGCGTCGAGCGCGTCAGCGGCGTGGCGCAGTACAGCGGCGCGCGTGGCTGGCGGTGTGGCGCTCCAGGCGGGAAAGCCGTGCGCCAGGTGCGTCATCGTGGCGCCGATGTCGGCCGCCGTCGCGCCCGGCACGCTGCCCACACTGACGCGGGCCAGGGCCGCATCGAGTGGCGTGCGCTCGGCCAGGCAGGCCAGGTCGGCGCCCGTCGAATTGGTGCGCGACGCGCCGTACAGGTGGCGCGGCAGCGGCAGCGCCACGGCATCGATGCGCGCCAGCGGCGAGGCCAGCAGCACATCGGCGGCCACGGCCTCGTCGGCGAGCTGGTGCACGAAGGACGAGTTGGCGCCGTTCTCGAGCAGCCGGCGCACCAGGTACGCGAGCAGATCTCGATGTTCGCCGACCGGGGCGTAGATGCGCACCGGCACTGCATTCAAGCCCCCCGCTTGCGCGGGGGGAGCGGGGGGTGTGGTCGTCAACTCGCGGTAAATCCCGACTCCCATGCCGTGCAGGCGTTGAAGCTCGAACGGCGCTTCGGCCTGGGTCGCCATCTGCACGATGGCGGCGACGGTCCCCGCGTTGTGCGTCGCGAACTGCGGGTAGATCACGTCGGCATGGCCGATCAAGGCCCGCGCGCCGGCCAGGTACGACACGTCGGTGTGCTGCTTGTGCGTGAACACCGGGTAGCCGGCCAGGCCCAGTTCCTGCGCGCGCTTGATCTCGCCGTCCCAGTACGCGCCCTTGACCAGCCGGACCATGAAGCGCAGGCCGTGTGCGCGCGCGATGCGAGCGACTTCGTCGATCACCGCCAGCGACCGGGTTTGGTAGGCCTGCACCGCGAGGCCGAGGCCGCGCCATCGAGGGAAATTTTGCGCGATTCGCGAGGCCAGGGCATCGAGCACGTCGAGCGAGAGTTCGAGGCGGTCGCTCTCTTCGGCGTCGATGGCCAGGTTCATGTTCGCGCCCGCTGCCGGCTCGATCAGGCTCCAGACCCGTGGCAACAGCTCGGCGAACACGCGCTCGCGCTGCGCGTCTTCGTAGCGCGAGAACAGCGCACTGAGCTTGATCGAGATGCCGTCGGCGGCCTGCGGGCTGGGCGCGACCCCCAGGCTGGCGATGGCGTCGATGGCGCCGCGGTACGAGGCGAGGTAGCGCTCGGCATCGCGCTCGGTGCGTGCTCCCTCGCCGAGCATGTCGTAGGAGAATCGCAGCGACTCGCGTGCCTTGCGTAGCCCTGCCGCCTCGGCCATCGCTTCGACGATCGTGCGGCCGAGCACGAACTGGCGGCCGAGCAGCCCGATCGCGCGCACGGTGGCGGCGACGACCGTCTTCGCGCCCAGGCGTTGCAAGACGCCTCCTTGGTTCTCCACCTCGGGCAGGAACTTCTTCGACAACGCGATCGCGCTCGCCGACAGGCTGGCCAGCATGCGGTGCGGGCCGTCGGCGCCCTGGCTGTCGAAATCGGCGCGGCCGAGCTGGTCGGCCGTGAGGGCCACGGCGGTTTGCGCATCGGGCACGCGCAGCAACGCTTCGGCCAGCCGCATCAGCGCCAGGCCCTCGGCGCTGGTGATCGGGTACTCGCGCAGCAGCGACTCCATGGCCCAGAAGGGTGCCGGGTTGGCGCGCACACCGGCGACCCAGGGCCGCGCGGTAGCGATCACGTCGGGCCAGTCGAGAGCACCGACCCGCGCCAGCGCTGCATCCACCGCCTCGGCCTCCGGGCGATACGGGTAGGGCAGCCGGGCGTGCGCCGGCGGGGCGACGAAGGGTGGTGTATACGGGCTCAGGGCAACTCCCGACAGTTGGATAATCGCCAGCTTACGCGGCTTGACGCCGCGAATGATTCCGAGTTTGGTGCCCGGCACGGAGAGTTCTGCGCCATGAACGACAACGCTGCCGCGCGCGGCCTGGACAAGATCGACGCCCGCATCCTGCGCGCGCTGCAGGCCGACGGCCGCATCAGCAACCTGAAGCTGGCCGAGGCGGTCCACCTGTCGGCGACCGCCGTGCTCGAGCGCGTGAAGCGCCTCACGCGCGACGGCTTCATCCTCGGCTACGAAGCGCGGCTGAACCCGGCCAAGCTCGGCGCGGGGCTGATGGTGTTCATCGAAGTCCTGCTCGACCGCACGGTGCACGACGTGATGGACTCGTTCAAGGCCGCGGTGCAGGTGCGGCCCGAGATCCTCGAATGCCACCTGGTGGCCGGCGGCTTCGACTACCTGCTGAAGACGCGCGTGGCCGACATGGCCGCCTACCGCGAGTTCGTCGGCAGCGTGATCTGGACCCTGCCCGGCGTGCGCGAGACGCGCACCTACGCGGTGATGGAAGAGGTGAAGAACAGCACCGCGCTGGCGATCTGAGCGCTAAGCGCGAGCGCCGAAGATCGCCGTGCCCACGCGCACGAGGGTCGCGCCTTCGGCGATCGCCGCTTCGAGATCGGCGCTCATGCCCATCGACAGCGTGTCCAGGGCCAGGCCATCGCGGTGCAGCGAATCGAGCAGCTCACGCAATCGACGATGCGGCGCGCGCTGGGCCTCGAAGTCGGCGGCGGGTTCGGGAATCGACATCAGCCCGCGCAGGCGCAGGTTCGGCAGCGCGGCCACCGCGCGGGCCAGGGCCTGCACGTCGCCCGGCGCCACGCCGCTCTTGCTGGCTTCGCCGCTGACATTGACCTGCACGCACACTTGCAAGGGCGGTTGGCCCGGCGGGCGCTGGGCCGACAGCCGCTCGGCCAGCTTCGGACGGTCGACGCTGTGTACCCAATCGAACGCGGCCGCCACCTCGCGCGTTTTGTTGCTTTGCAGCGGGCCGATCAAGTGCCATTCGATGTCCGAGCGCAGATCGGCCAGGGCATCGATCTTGGCCAGCGCCTCCTGCACATGGTTCTCGCCGAAGGCGCGTTGCCCCGTGGCCCGAGCCTCGCGCACCGCGTCGGCGCCGAAAGTCTTGCTCACCGCCAGCAACGTGACGCTTTGCACGGGCCGTTGCGCCGCGGCACAGGCCAGCGCAATGCGTTCTCGCACTTGTTGTACGTTGGCTGCGATGCTCGCCATAATCGCCCGAGCCTATCTCAAGATCCCCACACCAACCCATGGACATCACCCAACTGCTGGCCTTCTCGGTCAAGAACAAGGCTTCCGACCTGCACCTGTCGGCGGGGCTGCCACCGATGATCCGTGTGCATGGCGACGTGCGCCGCATCAATGTCGACCCGCTCGAGCACAAGCATGTGCACGACATGGTCTACGACATCATGAACGACTCGCAGCGCAAGCATTACGAAGACACGCTGGAGTGCGATTTCTCGTTCGAGATCCAGGGCCTGGCGCGCTTTCGCGTCAATGCCTTCAACCAGAACCGCGGCTCGGGCGCGGTGTTCCGCACCATCCCGAGCAAGATCCTGACGCTCGAGCAACTCAACACGCCGAAGGTCTTCGCCGAACTGGCACTCAAGCCGCGCGGCCTGGTGCTGGTGACCGGGCCGACCGGCTCGGGCAAAAGCACCACGCTGGCGGCGATGGTCAACCACTTGAACGAGAACCAATACGGCCATGTGCTGACGGTTGAAGACCCGATCGAGTTCGTGCACGAGAGCAAGAAGTGTCTGGTCAACCAGCGTGAGGTCGGGCCGCACACGCTGTCGTTCAACAACGCACTGCGCGCCGCCCTGCGCGAAGACCCGGACTGCATCCTGGTCGGCGAAATGCGCGACCTGGAAACCATCCGGCTGGCGCTGACGGCCGCGGAGACCGGCCACCTGGTGTTCGGCACGCTGCACACCTCGAGCGCGGCCAAGACCATCGACCGCATCGTCGACGTGTTCCCCGCCGCCGAGAAGGAGATGGTGCGTTCGATGCTGTCGGAGTCGCTGGTCGCGGTGGTCGCGCAGACGCTGTGCAAGTTGAAAGACGGCTCCGGCCGCGTGGCCGCCCACGAAATCATGCTCGGCACCTCGGCGATCAAGAACCTGATCCGCGAGAACAAGATCGCGCAGATGTACTCCTCCATCCAGACCGGCCAGAGCGTGGGCATGCAGACGCTGGACCAGACCCTGACCGAGTTGGTCAAGCGCAACATCATCTCGCCGGCTGAAGCGCGCGGCCGCGCGCGCTCGCCGGAAAACTTCCCAGGCTGAGTCAATTCAAGGATTTTCATGGAACGCGACCAAGCCTCGAAATTCGTCAACGACCTGCTGCGACTGCTGATCAGCCGCAGTGGCTCCGACCTGTTCCTCACCGCCGACTTCCCGCCGGCGATCAAGGTCGACGGCAAGATCACCAAGGTCAGCCCGCAGCCGCTCACGGGCCAACACACCATCGCGCTGACGCGGGCGGTGATGAACGACAAGCAAGCCGCCGAGTTCGAGCGCACCAAGGAGTGCAACTTCGCGATTTCGCCGACGGGCATCGGCCGCTTTCGCGTCAACGCCTTCGTGCAGCAGGGCCATGTCGGCCTGGTGATGCGCACGATCGCGCAGACCATCCCGACCATCGACAGCCTGGGCTTGCCGCAGATCCTGAAAGAAGTGGCGATGACCAAGCGCGGGCTGACGATCTTCGTCGGCGCCACCGGCTCGGGCAAGAGCACCTCGCTGGCCGGGCTGGTCGACTACCGCAACGAGAACTCCTACGGTCACATCATCACGGTCGAAGACCCGGTCGAGTTCGTGCACGCGCACAAGAACTGCATCGTCACCCAGCGCGAAGTCGGCATCGACACCGAGGACTGGGGCCCCGCGCTGAAGAACTCGCTGCGCCAGGCCCCTGACGTGATCCTGATGGGCGAAATCCGCGACCGCGAAACGATGGAGCATGCGGTGGCGTTCGCCGAAACCGGCCACCTGTGTCTGGCCACGCTGCACGCCAACAGTTCGAACCAGGCGCTGGACCGCATCATCAACTTCTTTCCCGAAGAGCGGCGGGCGCAGTTGCTGATGGACCTGTCGTTGAACCTGAAGGCGCTGGTCTCGCAACGCCTGCTGCCGCGCCAGGAGGGCAAGGGGCGCATTGCGGCGGTGGAGATTTTGCTCAACACGCCACTGGTGGCCGACATGATCTTCAAGGGCGAGGTCGGCGAAATCAAGGAGCTGATGAAGCGCTCGCGCGAACTCGGCATGCAGACCTTCGACCAGGCCCTGTTCGACCTCTACGAGACCAACATGGTCAGCTACGAAGACGCGTTGCGCAACGCCGATTCGGTGAACGACCTGCGGCTGCAGATCAAGCTCAACAGCCAGCGCTCGCGCACCACCGACCTGGCCGCGGGGACTGAACATCTGACGATCGTTTGAGCGAGTTCATGCGGGCATACTTGCCCGCATGAACGCCAAAACCTACTCTCCGATCGAACCCCAGAGCGTGGCCTTCCTCGGCCTGGGCGTGATGGGCCACCCGATGGCCGGCCACCTGGCGGGCGCCGGGCACCGGGTCACGGTCTACAACCGCAGCGCGGCCAAGTCGGCTGCCTGGGTGGCAGAGTACGGCGCTCGCGCCGCTGCCACGCCACGCGAGGCCGCCGCCGGTGCAGCGGTCGTGTTCGCCTGCGTCGGCAACGACGATGACCTGCGCTCGGTGGTGCTCGGCGAAGACGGTGCCTTCGCCGGCATGGTGCGCGGCAGCGCGTTCGTCGACCACACCACCGCTTCGGCCGCGGTCGCTCGCGAGTTGCACGCCGTGGCCACGGCGCGCGGCCTGGCGTTCATCGACGCCCCGGTTTCGGGCGGTCAGGCCGGCGCCGTCAATGGCCAGCTCACCGTGATGTGCGGCGGCGACGCGGCGCCCTTCGACGCGATCCAGCCAGTGGCCATGGCCTTCGCCAAGGCCGTCACGCGGGTCGGCCCATCGGGTGCCGGGCAGTTGGCCAAGATGGTCAACCAGATCGCCGTCGCCGGCCTGGTCCAGGGGCTGGCCGAGGCCATCGCCTTCGGCCAGAAAGCGGGCCTGGACATGAAGCAGGTGCTCGACGTCATCGGCAAGGGCGCCGCGCAGAGCTGGCAGTTGGACAACCGCGGCGCGACGATGATCGACGACCGCTTCGACTTCGGCTTCGCGGTCGACTGGATGCGCAAGGACCTCGGCCTCGTGCTCGACGAAGCGCGCCGCAACGGCGCGCAACTGCCGGTGACCGCCCTGGTCGATCAGTTCTACGCCGATGTGCAGGCCATGGGCGGCCGGCGCTGGGATACCTCGAGCCTGATCAAGCGGCTCGCATAGCGCCCGTGCGGCGCGAGCCGAATCAGAGTTTTCTTCCGCCCAGCTCGGCCAGCTCGGCCTCGGTCAGAATCTCGAACACCCGGACCACCTTCTGCACGCCCGACACACCACGCGCCAGGTCGGTGGCGCGGACCGCTTCGCGTTCGGTCACGCGGCCCATCAGGTAGACGGTGGCGCGTTCGGTGACGACCTTGATGGTGTTGGCGTGCAGGTCCTTGGCATCGACGAAGCTGGCCTTGACCTTGCTGGTCAGGATGATGTCGTTGGAGCGTGCCGTGAGCGAGCTCGAACCCATCACCGCCAGTTCGTTGACGGTCGAGCGTAAGTTCTCGATCCGCGCCACCGTCTGCTCGATGGCACTGCGGTCGGCCTCGCTGGCCACCTCGCCGGTCAGCAGCACGGTGCGGCTGTAGCTCACGGCATTGACGTGGCCGCGCTCGCCCACGACCTCGCGAATGCGGTTGACGGCCTTCAATTCGATGGCCTGGTCTTCGATCTGCACGCCCGAGGTGCGGCGATCGCTGACCATGATGGCCGCGCCCAGCGCGCCCCCCAGCACCAGCGCAGCGCAGCCGCCGAGAGTCAATGCGGCCAGGGTCGCCAGCGTCGCATTGCGCAGCAGCGTGAGGGTCGGTTGTTGGTTCATGTCGGTTCCTGTTCACCCAAGAGTTGCAAGTCCACGGCGTCGCACAGGCAGTGCAGTACCAGCGTGTGGGCTTCGAATAGCCGCGGCGCACGTTCGTGCGGCACGGCGATGTGCACATCGGTTTCGTTCAGATGCGCGAGCAGGCCACCGGCGTCGCGGCCGGTCAACGCCACCACGGTCATGTCCTTGTCCTGCGCGGCCAGCACCGCCGCTGCCAGTTCCGGTGCCGGGCTGGCAGTGCCGATCGCCAACAGCACGTCCCCCGGGGCGCCGAGCGCTCGCACCTCGGTCTCGCCAGCGACCGCCAGTGCGGCCAGGCCGGGACGATCGCGCTCGAAGCGGCCGACCATCAGCGCCGCGCCATGCTGGGCCAGCGCCGCAGCCGGGCCGCTGCCGCAGAGCATGACTTTGCCGCCCGCGGTGATGCAACCGAGCAGCGCCTGGGCGGCGTCGGCAATCGGTTTGGAGAGGGCTTCGGCGGTCTGCGAGAGCAGGTCGGCGCTTTCGAAGAACTGCTGCTGAATGCGCTGTTCGAGCATGGGCATGGATCATATGACACGCCCCTCGTGCGATCGGTTCCAGCTTGCAGCAGGCCTGCGCCGGGCCGCTCCCAAGCCTGTCCTGAGCCCAGTCGAAGGGCGGCCTGCGCTGCCCTCGGGGGGCGCGAGCGCAGCGAGCTCGGGGCCGTCGTTCACGCATCGAAGGCACCGCGCAACCATTGCAGTTCGCCGTTGTCGATGGCCACGACATCGAATCGGCACGATGGTATTGCGGCAAAACGCAGCAGGTAGTGGCGCGCCGCGAGCACCAGGCTGGCGCGCTTGGCCGCGCCGACGCTGGCCGCCGCGCCGCCATGGCGCGCGTTGGCACGGGCCCGCACTTCGACGAACACCAGCGTGCCGTCGCGCTCGCGCAGGATCAGATCGACCTCGCCGCCGCGCAAGTGGGGCCCGCGCGCGACCCGATAATTGCGTTCGACCAGCACCAGGCCGTGCTGGCGCAGGTGCGCGAGCGCCTGGGCTTCGGCCGCAGCCCCGCGCTGTTGCTTGTCGGTTGTTGCCGCATCGCGGCGGGAGAACATCGTCGCCACCTCCATCGCCTCTGCCGCGATCATCACCCAGGCCGCCGCGGCCGCGGCAGGCGCACAGCAGTATCCCGCCGGCACGCTGTACGTGGTAGCGACCCCGATCGGCAACCTGGCCGACCTGACGCTGCGTGCGGTGCATGTGCTCGGCCTGGTCGACGCGGTCGCTTGCGAGGACACCCGTGTCGGCGGCTCGCTGCTCGGCCACCTGGGTTTGACCAAGCCCCTGCTGGCACTGCACCAGCACAACGAACAGGCGGCCACCCAGCAGGTGCTGGCGCGACTGGCGCGCGGCGAGCGGGTGGCCTACCTCAGCGACGCGGGCACGCCGGCGGTGTCCGACCCGGGGGCTGTGCTGGTGGCTGCCGCCCAGTTGGCCGGCCATGCCACGGTGCCGCTGCCCGGGGCGAGCAGCGTGCTGGCTGCGCTCAGCGTGGCCGGGGACACCGGGGCGGCGGGGTTTGCGTTCATCGGCTTCCCGCCCTCCAAGGCCGGCGAGCGCGACAGCGCGTTGGCTGTCTTGGCGCAGCGACAAACCGAATCGCTGGTGCTGTTCGAAGCGCCGCACCGCATCGCCGCCCTGCTCGACGCACTCGCTGCGGCGATGCCCGGCCGGCGCATGACGCTCGGCCGCGAGCTGACCAAGCAGTTCGAGACCGTGGCCACGATGACCGCAGCGCAAGCGCCCGGCTGGCTGGCTGCGGATGCCAACCGCACGCGCGGCGAGTTCGTGCTCGTGCTGCACGCCGAGCGCGCAGACCGGCTTGCCGAAGACGCGCTCGACCCAGCCACCGAGCGCACGTTGCGGGTGTTGTTGGCCGAGCTGCCGCTGAAGCAGGCGGTGGCACTGGCCGCCACGCTGACAGCCGCGCCGCGCAATCGGCTTTATGCGTGCGCACTGGCCTGGCGCGAGGCGCCGGGCCAGGGCGGCACAGCGGCGGACTGAGTTCCGTTGAGGGGTAAAGCGCGGGCCCCCGGCAGCGCGCGTGCCGCACTCCTACAATGGCCCGCATGATCACCCGTGAACCGACGATCGAGCGCCTGGCCCAGGCGCAGGCGCTGCTGCTGGAGCCGTTTGGCCTGCACGATGGGCATCTCAGTGCGGCCCTGCAGACGATTGCTGCGCACCGCATCGACGATGCCGACCTGTACTTCCAGAGCACCCGCCACGAAGGCTGGAGCCTGGAAGAAGGCATCGTCAAAAGCGGCAGCTTCTCGATCGACCAGGGCGTGGGCGTGCGCGCGGTGGCGGGCGAGAAAACCGCCTTCGCCTACAGCGACGACATCTCCGAGGACGCGCTGCAGGACGCGGCGCGCACGGTGCGCACGATCGCGGCGGCGGGGCAGAGCCGGCGCGTCAAGGTCGGCGTGAAGTCGACAGTGGCCCGCAGCCGTGTGCTTTACGCCCCCACCGACCCGATCACCACGCTCGACAGCGCGCAGAAGGTGGCGTTGCTCGAGAAGGTCGAGCGCCGGGCCCGGGCCAAGGATCCGCGTATCGCGCAGGTGATGGCCGGTGTCGCGGCCGAGTACGACGTGGTGCTGGTGGCCCGCGCCGACGGCACGCGTGCGGCGGACGTGCGGCCGCTGGTGCGGCTGTCGGTGACTGTGATCGCCGAGCAAACGATCGGCGGCGTGGTGCGCCGCGAAGTCGGCACCGGCGGCGGCGGCGGCCGCTTCGGCCTGGGTTACTTCCAGGACGCGGTGATCGAGCGCTATGTCGACCAGGCCGTCAACGCCGCGCTGACCAATCTCGAAGGCCGGCCGGCGCCGGCCGGCC
>JANMSR010000532.1:0-3259 GCA_031389565.1 Burkholderiales bacterium | reverse complement strand
CCGCGGCTCGCGGACCCGAAGAACCTGTTCGGCGGCACGCTGGGCGCGGAGCGCGCCAGCCTGCGGCGCGTGGCCTGAAGGCCGAGCGCAGCGAGCTGGGGCCCCTCATCTGCCGCGCAGGAACAGCGCGTCGAGTTCCTTGGTCGTCACCTGGCGCCAGGTCGGGCGGCCGTGGTTGCACTGGTCGCTGCGCTCGGTGGCTTCCATGTCGCGCAGCAGCGCGTTCATCTCGCCTTCGGTCAGGCGCCGGTTCGCACGCACCGCGGCGTGGCAGGCCATCGTCGACAACAGCTCGTCGCGCGCGCGTTCGACCACGCGGCTGGCGTCGTGCTGTGCCAGCTCGGCGAGCACCGCGCGCGCCAGTGCCACCGGGTCGGCATCGGCCAAAGCGGCAGGGCGCGAGCGCACGGCCAGCGTGGTGGCGGCCAGCGGGGCGACATCCAGGCCGAGTGCCTGCAGCGTGGCGCTGTGCTCTTCGGCCGTGGCCACCTCGGCCAGGGTGGCCGCGAAGGTCGCCGGAATCAGCAGCGGTTGCGCTTCGAGGCTGGCGGCACCGAGTTGGCGCTTGAGTCGTTCGTAGACGATGCGCTCGTGCGCTGCGTGCATGTCGACGATCACCAGCCCCTGCGAGTTCTCGGCCAGGATGTACGCGCCGGCCAGTTGCGCCAGGGCGCGACCGAGGGGCCACTCGCCGTCGCGCGCCTGCGGCGTGGGCGCCGGTGCAGCGAGGTACGCTGCGGGCGCGGCTTCGCGCGCATACAGCGTCGCGGCTTGCTGCAAGGCCAGGCCCGCCTGCAACGGCGGGGCCGTTCGCCACAGCGTGGCCGCTAATGACAGGGAAGGCGCGACCGGCGTGGTTGCGGCGGCGGCAGCCGCGCGCGGTGTCGCCAAGGCATTCTCGACCGCATGGCGCACCGCCTGGTGCACCTCGCGCGCATCGCGAAAGCGGACCTCGATCTTGGTCGGGTGCACGTTCACATCCACCCGTTGCGGGTCGATCTCGATGAACAGCACATACACCGGCTGGCGCGCGCCGTGGAGCACGTCTTCGAACGCGCTGCGCACGCCATGCGCGACACCGCGATCGCGCACGCAGCGGCCATTGACATAGGTGTACTGCTGGTCGGCACGGGCGCGCGCGGCGTCGGGCACGCCCACGCGCCCGTGCAGGCGCAGCGGTCCGGCCTGCGCTTGCACGGCCACGCTGGCGGCCATGAACTCGGCGCCCATCACATCGGCCAGCCGCGCTTGCGTATCGACCGCGGTGCGCCACTGCGCCACCAGCCGGCCGTCGTGCCAGACCGCGAAGCCGACGTCGGGCCGCGCCAGCGCATGGCGGCGCACCGCGTCGACGCAATGGGCGAGCTCGGTGGCGTCGGTCTTCAGGAACTTGCGCCGCGCCGGGGTGGCGAAGAACAGCTCGCGCACCTCGACGCTGGTGCCGACCGCGCGCGCCGTCGGTGCCATTTCGCCGCTCCGGGCATCGAGTCGCGTCGCATGCGGTGCATCGGCGGTGCGGCTGGCCAGCGCCATCTCTGCCACTGAAGCAATAGCGGCCAGCGCTTCGCCGCGAAAGCCCATCGTCGCCACGCCTTCCAGATCGGCCAGGCTGGCGATCTTGCTGGTGGCATGGCGGCGCAAGGCCAGTCCGAGTTCATCGCGCGCGATGCCTGCACCATCGTCCTCGACCACGATGGAGCGCACGCCACCGGCCACCAGCCTGACGGTGACTTGCGTCGCGCCGGCATCGAGCGCGTTGTCGACCAGCTCGCGCACGACGGACGCCGGCCGCTCGACCACCTCGCCGGCCGCGATCTGGCTCACCAGCTCGTCGGGCAAGTCGCGGATCGGGCGCCGCGGAGCGGTCACCTTGAACCCTGGGGCAGCACTCATCGCTGAATTGTCGCAGCCGGGCCGCCGCTTGCCGGCGCCCCGGATAATGGCCGCCGATGGCCGAAGCCTTCCACCTCCTGCTCGACTTCATCCTGCACGTCGATGTGCACCTGCAGACCTTCGTGCATGCCTATGGCGCCTGGGTCTACGCGCTGCTGTTCCTGATCATCTTCGTCGAGACCGGCGTCGTGGTGATGCCGTTCCTGCCCGGCGATTCGCTGTTGTTCGTGGTCGGCACGCTGGCCGGCGTGGGCCTGATGAGCCTGCCGCTGTCGATGGCCTTGCTGATCGCGGCGGCGGTGCTCGGCAACCAGACCAACTACACCGTCGGGCGTTATTTCGGGCCGCGTGTGTTCCAGTGGGAGCAGAGCCGTTTCTTCAACAAGCGCGCGTTCGAGCAGGCGCATGCGTTCTACGAGCGTTACGGCGGCATCACGCTGGTGCTGGCGCGCTTCATGCCGTTCGTGCGCACCTTCGCGCCCTTCGTCGCCGGCGTGGCGCAGATGACGCGGCGCCGCTTCACCTTCTTCGATGTGACCGGCGGCACGCTGTGGGTGGTCAGCCTGGTCGGCGCAGGCTACCTGTTCGGCAACATCCCTTGGGTCAAGGACAACCTGAGCAAGATCGTCTGGGCGATGATCCTGATTCCGGGCCTGGTCGCGATCTATGGCGCCTGGAAGGCGCGGCGCTCGCAACTGTCTTCAGCGGCTGCCGACGGCCTGCGCTAGCGCGACGTACTCGGCCACGGGCACTTCCTCGGCGCGACGCTGAACGTCGAACGCGCCGCCGAATCTGCGCGCTTCGAGCCAGCGCCCGAGTGTGTGCCGCAGCAGCTTGCGGCGCTGCGAGAAGGCCACCTGCACCAGCGCTTCGAGCAAGGCGGCGTCGAGCGCCGACGCTGCGGGCCAGGGCAGCATGCGCACAATGGCCGAGTCCACACGCGGCGGCGGCTCGAAGGCCTCGGGCGGCACCTCGAACAGCAGCTCTATGTGGTAGCGCCACTGCAGCATCACCGTCAGACGGCCGTAGTCCTTGTTGGCGGGCGTGGCCGCCATGCGTTGGACGACTTCCTTTTGGAGCATGAAGTGCTGGTCCTGCACCTGGCCGGCGGCGGGCAGCAGATGGAACAGGATCGGCGTCGAGATGTTGTAGGGCAGGTTGCCGACCACGCGCAGCGGCTGCCCGCGTGTCGCGGCCAGGGCCGCGAAGTCGACCTTCAACACATCGGCCTCGATGACCTCGAGCGCCGGATTGCGGCGCAGCCGTGCGGCCAGGTCGCGGTCGAGCTCGACGACCGTCAGACGCTCGCTGCGCGCGAGCAGCGGCAAGGTCAGCGCGCCGAGCCCCGGGCCGATCTCGATCAGTG
>JANMSR010000507.1:0-1596 GCA_031389565.1 Burkholderiales bacterium | reverse complement strand
CGGCGTGCCGCAGGGCCTGGTCGATGTCGATCTGCCAGCGTGCGGCGGCCGGGCCGAGCGTCTTCAGGTTGCCGATGACGATCGGCGACTTGTTCAGGTGGATGGTCTTGATCGGCAGCCTCGCATGTCCGGCCGGCAGGGCGTTGGCGGCGATGAACAGGCGCTCGCGCACAGCCGCGGCATTGAGCGTGAACAGCTCGCGCGGGTCCTGCGCGAGGTCCCAGACGATGACCTCGTTCTTGAACTTCGGGTGCGGCGCCAGCGGCCAGACCACGGCCATGCAGCCGCGCTCGACGGGGTAGCGACCCGACAGGTGTACGAAGGGCCGGCCGACGCCCATCTCGTCGATCACGGCCTGCTTCCTGTGCAGCTTCAGGCAATGGGCCCAGAGCTTGGGCTGGCGGTCCCGGACCAGGCGGGCCAGCGCGATGGTCGCGCGCACGTCCGACAGCGCGTCGTGCGCGGCCTCGTGCGCCAGGCCGTTGGCGGCCGTCAGGTGCTCGAGCTTGAACGAGGGCTTGCCTTCGTCGCGCGTGGGCCAGGCGATGCCTTCGGGCCGCAAGGCCCAGGCGCAGCGCACGGTGTCCAGCAGATCCCAGCGGCCGCATTCGTTCTGCCACTCGCGGGCGTAGGGGTCGATCAGGCAACGCCAGAACAAATGGCGCGTCACCTCGTCGTCGAAGCGCAGGCTGTTGTAGCCGCAGCCGACCGTGCCGGGGCGCGCGAGCTGGGCCTCGATCACAGCGGCGAAATCGCGCTCTGCCACGCCACGTTGCGCGCAGACCTGGGGCGTGATGCCGGTGATCAGGCAGGCCTCGGGGTTGGGCAAGGAGTCGATCGCCGGCCGGCAGAACAGCTCGACCGGCGCCTCGATCTCGTTCAAGTCGGCATCGGTGCGCACGCCGGCAAACTGCGCTGGCCGGTCACGGCGCGGCAGCACGCCAAAGGTTTCGTAGTCGTGCCAGAGGAAGCTGAACGGTGCCATGCGGCAACGATAATCGACTTCGACCCCCACTACCCGCCCAGGAGCTCGCCCCGATGAATCGTGTTTTCAATTTCAGCGCCGGCCCGGCCGTGCTGCCCGAGCCCGTGTTGCGCCAAGCCGCCGAGGAAATGCTCGACTGGCATGGCTCGGGCATGTCGGTGATGGAAATGAGCCACCGCGGCAAGGAGTTCATCGGCATCCATGCGGCGGCCGAGCGCGACCTGCGTGAGCTGCTGGCCATCCCCGTGAACTACAAAGTGCTGTTCATGCAGGGGGGTGCGATCGGCGAGAACGCCATCGTGCCGATGAACCTGCTGCGCGGCAAATCGAGCATCGACTTCATCGACACCGGCGAATGGTCGAAGAAGTCGATCAAGGAGGCCAGGAAGTACGCCAAGGTGAACGTGGCCGCCAGCGCCGAGGCCAGCGGCTACGACCGCGTGCCGGCGCGCAGCGAGTGGAAGCTCGATGCCAACGCCGCCTACGTGCACATCTGCAGCAACGAAACCATCGGCGGCGTCGAGTACCACTTCACACCCGACGTAGGCGCCGTCCCACTGGTGGCCGACATGTCGAGCCACATCCTGTCGCGCCCGGTCGATGTCGCGAAG
>JANMSR010000479.1:0-6899 GCA_031389565.1 Burkholderiales bacterium | reverse complement strand
GGCAAAGCCGGATCCGCGGCGTTCGCTTGGGTAAGCCCACTTCATGCAACGTGCGTCGCACGAATCGCCCAGGAGCACCGACATGAGACCTCCCATCTCCCGCTGGCCCGTTCCCGAGTTGAAGGACTTGCCGGAGGACCTGCGCACGCGCATCCTCGACGTGCAGGCCAAGGCCGGCTTCGTGCCCAACGTGTTCCTCGGCTTCGCCCACCGCCCCGACGAGGCCCGCGCCTTCTTCGCCTGGCACGACGCGCTGCTGCTGAAGGAAGACAGCGGCCTGACCCGGGCCGAGCGCGAGATGATCGTCGTCGCGACCTCCGGCGCCAACCACTGCCTGTACTGCGTGGTGGCGCACGGCGCGATCCTGCGGGTGGTCGCGAAGCAAGCGCAGCTTGCCGATCAGTTGGCCACCAACTACCTCAAGGCCGACATCAGCGAGCGCCAGCGCGTGATGCTGACCTTTGCGTTGAAGGTCAGCCATGACTCGGCGAATATCGTCGAGGCCGACTTCGCGGCCTTGCGCGCGCACGGCTTCTCCGACGAAGACATTTGGGACATCGGCGCAATCACGGCGTTGTTCGGCCTGTCCAACCGCATGGCCAACCTGATCTCGCTGCGGCCGAACGACGAGTTCTACCTGCTCGGGCGGCTGCCCAAGGGCAAGCGCTAAAAAACAGCGCTGACAATCAGGGCGTGAAGCCGATCGTGATCGGCGAGGGCACGCGGCCGTCGGTGTCGCGCGGCAGGATCTCGGTGCGGTCGAGCGCGCGCAACACCGCGTCGTCCCAGTCCTTGTTGCCGCTGGACTTGACGAGGCGGCGGCCGATGATGGTGCCGTCGGGCGCGGCGCGCACTTCGACCTCGGCGCGTGGGCTGCCGGTCACAGTCTCGGTCAGCACGATGTTGGGTTTGACCTTGGCGATGATGCGGCCGGCGTAACTGGCCGACGGGCCGGCGTCGCGTGGCGCCGTGCCGGTGGCCGTGGGCCCGCCGGTGGCGCCGGCCTGGCCTTGGATGCGCTTGAGGGTGTCCTCGCGCAGCTTTTCGAGCCGCGCCTGTTCCGCTTTGTCAGCCATTTCGACCTTCTCGGCCAGCTTCTTGCGCTGCTCCTCCTGCAAGGACTGCAGGCGCTTCTTTTCGGCCACAGCCTTGGCTTCGCGCTCGCGCTGCTCGCGTTCGCGCTCGCGCTTGACCCTCTCGATCGCGATCTCGGCGTCGCGCGACGGCACAGGTTCGGCCTTCGGTTCCGGCTTGGGCTCCGGCCTGGCGACCGGTTGTGGCGGCTGCGGTGGTGGTGGCGGCGGCACGACGGCCGCCGGTGCGGCGAACTCGGGCACCGCGGCCCACAACTCGGCCGACGCGCCGGTCGGCTCGCTCGCGCGCCAACTGACGCCGAGCGCCAAGGCCAGCAGCAGGCCGCCGTGCACCACCAGCGCCAGCAACGCGCCACGGCCGAGGCCCGCAGGGCGCTGCGGGCGCAGGGGATCGGAGCCGTTGACAGCCGTGGTATGCATTACGAGCCCTGCTTCACCGACAGCCCGACGCGCAGCACGCCAGCCTTTTGCAAGGTGTCCATCACCCGCACCACGGCCTCGTACTTCACGCTGCGGTCGGCCGAGATCACGACCGGCGTGTCCGCATTGCCGCCCTGCACCTGCCGCACGCGCGCCGCGAGTTGCGGCAGGGTGAGCGGCTGCACATCGGGCTTGCCATCGATCTTCAGGCGCAGCTTTTCATCGGTGCCGACGATGACTTCGACCACGCTCTGCGGCCGCACCTTCGAGACCCCGACGCTCGGCAGATCGACCATGCCGGTGGTGATCAGCGGCGCGGTGACCATGAAGATGATCAGCAGCACCAGCATCACGTCGATGAACGGGACCATGTTGATCTCGTTCATCGTGCGCCGGCGACGCCCGCCGCCGCGAGCCATCATCTGCGCCATGTCAGGCCACCCCGCCGCTACGCTGCAGGATGTTGGAGAACTCCTCGATGAAGGTCTCCAACTGGATCGCGATGCGATCGATGTCGCGGGCGAAGCGGTTGTAGGCGATCACCGCAGGGATCGCGGCGAACAGGCCGATGGCCGTGGCCACCAGGGCTTCGGCAATGCCGGGCGCGACGCTGGCCAGCGTCACCTGCTGCAAATTCGCCAGGCCGACGAAGGCGTGCATGATGCCCCACACGGTGCCGAACAGGCCCACGTACGGGCTGACCGAGCCGACCGAGCCGAGGAAGCTGAGGTGGCTTTCGATCACGTCGAGCTCGCGCTGCAAGCTCGCGCGCATCGCACGGCGCGCGCCGTCGAGCTGGGCGCCGGCGTCGTGCTTCTTCTCGCGCAATTTCAGGAACTCGCGCATGCCGCTGGCGAAGATGCGCTCGATCGGCGCCGTGCGCTGCGTCGCCAGCTTGCCGCTGGCGGCCTGGTACAGCTCGGAGAGGTTGCGACCGGACCAGAAGTCGCGCTCGAACTCGTCGTTGCCCACGCGCACCTGCTTCAGGCCGAAGACCTTGCCGAAGATCACCGTCCAACTGATCAGCGACACGATCATCAGGCCGGCCATCACCAGTTGCACCACGAAGCTGGCTTGCAGCACGAGCGAGAAGATCGAAAGGTCCTGGGTCATGGCGGGGTGGGTTGTGACGTCAGCGCGTCGAGCAGGGTCTTAGGCAGGCGCCGCGGGCGGAACGTGCCGGCCTCGACGCAGGCCAGCGTGATGCGGCTGTCGGCCAGCAGTGTGGCGCCGCGCAGCGCAGACTGTTCGAGCGTGAGCGTGGCGCGCGCCGCGGCGGCCAGGGCCACGGTGACGGTCAATTCATCGTCCAGCCGCGCCGGCTGGAGGTAGCGCACTTGCGTATCGGTGACGATGAACATGAGGCCTTGCTGTTCGCGCAGTTGCTGCTGGGCGAAGCCGAGTGCGCGCAGCCACTCGGTGCGTGCTCGCTCGAAGAACTTCAGGTAGTTGGCGTAGAAGACCACGCCGCCGGCGTCGGTGTCTTCCCAGTAGATGCGCACGGCGTGCGAGAACGAGAGCGCTGCGGTCATGTTGCGCGGGATTATGTCGCCGCGCGTGCGCTGCCGTACTACGGCGAGGCCACCACGCGCTTGTACACCGGGCCCCACAGCGGGTGGCCGGCTTCGGCGCGCGTCAGTGCGAACTCGCTATCGGCCGCGCGCGCGGCGCGGAACGCGCCTTCGCAGGCGGCCACGCGCTGGCTGGTGCAGTAGACGAATGCCAGGTGCTTGTGCGCGCTGGCGCGGTCCTTGGCGCTGACCAGGCCGGTCGCAAGGGCCTTGGCCAGCTCACGCTCGGCGTCGGTGTATTGCGCATCGTCGTAGGCGCGAAGGCCGGCGAGCAAGGCGCGCTCGGCCGGCCGCTGCATCACTTCCGACAGCCCCCCCGCGGGCGCGACGGCGCAGGCGGCGAGCAGCGCGCACACGAGCACGACGGCACAACCCAGCCGGGGCACGGGCTGGCGGTTCACGATCCGAAGCGGTGCCGCAGCGTGACCGGCTTCTGGTCTTGCACCGTCACGGTGGCGGTGAAAGGCGGGAAGTCGTCGTTGCGGACAACGATCTGGTGCTTGCCCGCCGGCAGGGTCAAACGCGACAGCGGTGGTGTGGTACCGGCCGCCACGCCATTGACTTCGACCTGGCCCCACGGGCTGATGGCCAGTTGCACCACGCCCTGTACCGGCGCCGGCGCGGCAATGCCGGGCGCAGCGGCGGCGGCGGGCGCCGCAGCCGCAGCGGCGCGTGCAGTGCGGCGTTCGCGTGCGCGCGCGGCCTCGGCGGTGTCGGTCTTGGTCGGCCTGACCGGTGCTGCGGCGCTGGCTGCGGCCGCCGCGACCGGCCCGGGCAGCGCGATTGCCGCGGTCGCAGGCGCAGGCGCAAGTGGGGGTCCCGGGGCCGCCGTGACGGCCGGCGACGCTTCGTTGCGCGACTCAGCCGGCACAGGCGCCTCGCTGCCTGTGCCGAGCACCCAGAATGCCGCCGCCGCCACCAGCCCCAGGCCCGCAAAGGCGGCCCAAGCCCCGTTCGACCGGTCGAGCGATGGCGCGGCCTGGTGGCCGGCTTGTTCTTCGAGCCAGCCGCGCAAGGCCCGCGCGAGCTGGCGCGCCGAGCGGTAGCGCTGCGCCGGGTTGCGCGCCATGGCGCGGGCGACGATGTCTGACAACGCCGCGTTGACGTTGCCATTGACGCTGTGCGCCAGCGGCACGTCGGCCTCGAGCACGGCGTGGCGGATGGCTTCGAGCGAGCGGCCGTCGAAGGCCCGCCGGCCGGTCAGCAGTTCGTAGAGCACGACGCCCACGCCATAGACGTCGCAGCGCAGGTCGAGCGGCTGGCCGCGCAACAGTTCGGGGGCCACGTAGTACGGCGAGCCGAGTTCGACCGGTGGCACGCTGGCGCCGGCCGGGATGTCGACGACAGGCTCGGGCAGGCCCTGCTGCTGTGCCACCCGGGCAATGCCGAAGTCGAGCACCTTGGGCTGGGTGCGGCCGGTCATGTAGATGTTGGCCGGCTTGATGTCGCAGTGGATCACGCCGCGGCTGTGCGCGTAGGCCAGTGCGTCGGCAATGCGCTTGGCGATGCGCGCGGCCTGCGCCGGCTCGGGACGCCAGCCGTCGGCCAGCAGGTCACGCAAGTCGCGTCCCTGCAGCCGCTCCATGGCGATGTACACGCCCTGCTCCGACAGCCCGGCGTCGAACACCGTGACGATGTGCGGATGGTTCAGGCCGGCCGCGGCGCGGGCCTCGGCCAGAAGCCGGGACTCGAGCGCCTCGCGCTCGGCGGGGGCGGCATCCACGTGCAGCGTCTTCACCGCGATCGGCCGCGACAGCAGTGGGTCGAGCGCTGCGTATACGGTGCCCAGGCCGCCGGCGCCGAGCTGGTATTTCAGCGCATAGCGGCCGACATGGTCGATGGTCGGCAGCGTATGCAGCGGCCGCTCGTCGACCGGGATCGCGCCGGGCAAGGCCTCGGGGTCTTCGGTGTCGGGCAGTTCTTCGGCGATGGTGACGGCAAACGTGTCGTCGCCATCGTCGCCGGAACGATCGGAGTGGGCAGCAGGCATGACGGTACGAGCTTATCGGCGCGGCGCGATCGTCGCGCCGTGCAAGTGGTGCGAAATCGTGTCAACGGTCGCGACCTTGACGCTTTTGTCACCAGATCGCGAGGTCGTCGACGCATTACCTCACAGCCTGCGAGGCAACCGTTGCGCGGCCTGTTCGTGCACGTCCATCGGGCTGTCACTCTGGCGCGGTGCCAACAGCGCTTCGGGCAGCACCAGCCAGCCCAGCCGCCAACCGGATCAGGCCCGCGCCGCGCGCATGGCCTGGACCTCGACCGGCCGCAGGTCGGCGGCGGCCTTGTCGAGCACGCCGTTGACGTACTTGTGGCCGTCGGTGCCGCCGAAACTCTTGGCCAACTCGACCGCTTCGTTGATCGCCACCTTGTACGGGATGTCGATGCAGTGCATGAGTTCGTACACGCCGATCAGCAGCACGCCGTGCTCCACAGGCGACAGCTCGGTGGTCTTGCGGTCGACGTGGCGTGCCAGCACGGCGTCGAGGTCGGTCGCCTGGGCGATGCAGCCGTGCAGCAGCGCATCGAAGTGCACGCCGTCGCATTTGTCGAAGCCGTCGTGCTCGCGCATGTGGGCGTCGATGGCGCCTGGCTCGCCGCCCGCCAGCAGCCATTCGTACAGGCCCTGAAGCGCCAGCTCGCGCGAGCGCCGGCGCTGCGATTTGGCGGGCGTGCGCCGCGCGACCTTCTTCGCGGGCGCATCGGTCACGACAAGTCTTCCATCAGATTGGCCATCTCGACGGCGACTCGCGCGGCATCGCGGCCTTTTTCTTCTGCGCGGGCCCAGGCCTGGGCCTCGTTGTCGACCGTGAGGATCGCGTTGGCCACCGGCACCTGGTGGTCGAGTGCCACGCGCGTGACGCCGGCGCCGCTCTCGTTGGCCACCAGCTCGAAGTGGTAGGTCTCGCCGCGAATCACGCAGCCGATGGCGACCAGTGCGTCGTACTCGTCGCTCTCGGCCAGGGCTTTGAGGGCGATCGGGATTTCGAGCGCACCGGGCACGCTGACCTGCTTGACATGCTTGCCGGCGACGCCGAGCCGCGCCAACTCGGCCAGGCAGGCCGCTTCGAGCTTGCTGGTGATGGCGCCGTTGAAGCGCGCGCGCACGATCGCGATGCGCAGGCCCTCGCCGTCCAGGGGCACGTCAGCGCCGTTGTCTGAACCTTGCATGGTCGTCTCAGTGAGAAGTGGGGGCGGCGACGAAGCCGGTGACTTCGAGGCCGTAGCCTGTCATGCTGGGCATGCGGCGCGGGTTGCCGAGCAGCTTCATGCGGCGCACGCCGAGGTGGCGCAGGATCTGCGCGCCGATACCGTAGGTGCGCAGATCCATCTGCGGTGAGGCCGGTGCTGCCGCGGTCGCCGCCGCCGGCAGCACGCGGCCGAGCAGCGCCGCGCTATCGTTGCCGGCGTTGAGCAGCACCGCGACGCCGCGACCCGCCTGCTGCAAGGCGGACAGTGCAGCCGGCAGCGGCCACGAGTGCGGGCCGGCGCCGGTGTCGAGCAGGTCCATCACCGACAGCGGTTCGTGCACGCGTACCGGCACCTCGTCATCGGGCGCCCATCGGCCCACGGTGAGCGCCAGGTGCAGGCCGCCCCAACTGCGGTCGCGAAAGGCGGTGCACTGGAAGGCGCCTTGCGCGGTGTGGATCTCGCGCGTGCCGAGCGGCTCGATCAGCGACTCGTTGTGACTGCGGTGCTGGATCAGCGCGGCGATGGTGCCGATCTTCAGGCCATGCTCGCGCGCGAAGACCTGCAGGTCGGGCAGCCGCGCCATGGTGCCGTCGTCATTCATGATCTCGCAGATCACGGCCGC
>JANMSR010000478.1:0-2026 GCA_031389565.1 Burkholderiales bacterium | reverse complement strand
TGGCCGACGCCGACCGCGGCACCCGCTGCACCGCTGGCCTGCATGAAGCGGCGGCGCGATGTGATCGTCTTCAGTATGCTCATCGAAGCTCCTCGTGGAAAAACACCCCGGTCCCCGGAGTCAAGGTCTTGCACCGAACAGAGTCTGGAACGCCGAGCGGGCCAGGTGCGCCGATTTGCGGCAGCGCCCGCAGCGCGTTTCTTCCTCGTCGTCTTTCAGCGCGAAACGACTGCCGCAATCGACGCATTCGCGCTGAACGAAACCGGTCAAGGGCCTGCGCCCCCGCTCGACATCGCCGCCGCCCAGGCACAGCTGCAGCGCCTGCTCTGGACACACGGCCGCGCAATGGCCGCAGCCGATGCAACTGGCGTTGTCGAAGGCGATGCCCATGCGCGAGGCGCCGTCGTCGCGGTAGCGCACCAGCGCGCCGGTCGGGCAGGCCGAGGCGCAGACGCGGTGGCCGCGGCACGAGGCGCCGACATCGAGCCGATGGAACAATGTCGAGGGCATGCGCCCGCCGTGCCGCGCGACCAGGATCCGCAGCGCATCGATCATCTGCCGCCGCTCCGCCGACGGCCGGATCTGCGCGGGCCCCTCGTCGCGTGGCGGCGCGTTGTCTGCGGTCTGCGCCAGCGCGGTGAGGAAACCGCGCCGCGACCTGCCCTGCGCCAGCATCGGGTCGACGACCGGGCGGCGGGCGAACCTGCCGTGCATCGGCATCGGCACCGGCTTGAGTCGCGGCAGGCGTGGCTCGGGAACACCGGCCTGCGTCATCAGCGACACGACGCGTTGCAGCGTCGCGTGCGCCGGATGATCGGCGCCCCCGCTCGCGCATGGTCCACACGCGCCGCGGTCGACCAGGACCACCGGGCGCGCATCCGCGCTCGCGCACAGCGCCAGCAGCCGCCCCGTGGACAGGCCGCCAAGGCACGGCACGCGGATCTCGCCGCGGTCGGCAAGCGTCGCGGGCACTTGCCAGCAGTCGATCGTCAACGGGTCGGCGCCGCCACGCAGCGGGCTTGGCGACGTCGCGAAGCCTTCGACCGCCAGCGCGCCGGTCGGGCACGCGGCCTGGCAGCGGCCGCAGCCGGTGCAATCCGGGCCAAACATGAGGTTCTGCTCGGCTGCGTGCAGGTTGTGGGTCGGGCATGCGTCGGCGCAGGCGCGGCACGACGCACGGCGCGTGCGCAAACGCAGACACGCGGCACGCAGGATCGACACCGGCGCACGCGCAGCAAGGACTTCGAATCGCGCGCCGAGCGGCGTCGGCACGCCAGCAGGCACATCGGTACGCGGAGGTGTCGACGGCGAGAACATGGCCATCTGGTCTGCACGAAGTGGGCCAGTTGGGGTTAGTACCGGCGTCACCCGGAGTGTTTGGCTCGGGCGGCGCGTCCGGGTTACTCGCCCGTAACATGGCTGCGCTGCCGGCCGTTACCGTTCGGTGACTGCGGCAAATCGGGAGGTCATCGCGACTTGCCGGCTCCTAGAATCGATCGAACGAGCCACTGCGTCACCCCCTTCGATGCGCCATCCATCCCGACGGTCGGTCCTGGCCGCAACGATGCCTGCGTCATGGCTGGGACCGGTGCATGCCGCTGACCCGGTGCCTGCGCTGCGGGTCGGATTGACGCCGGTGTTCCTCGACAACCAGGTGACGTTCCTGAACCTCTGGCGCAGCTACCTCGAGCAGCGCCTGCAACGGCAGGTGCAGTTCGTGCAGCGTGGCAGCTATCGCGACGTGGTCGCGTTGCTGCTGCAGTCGCAGCTCGACTTCGCCTGGTTGTGCGGCTACCCGTACGTGCGCAACATGCGCCAGATGAAGCTGCTCGCGGTGCCGCTCTACCAGGGGCAGCCGCTGTACCGGGCCTACCTGATCGTGCCTGCACGCGACACCACCAGCACGTCCTTGCTGGACCTGCGCGGCAAGGTGTTCGCCTACTCCGACCCGGATTCAAATTCGGGCCACCTGTTCCCGCTGTACTCGCTGCTGCGCCTGCGCGAATCGCCGATCTCGTTTTTCGCC
>JANMSR010000458.1:0-3037 GCA_031389565.1 Burkholderiales bacterium | reverse complement strand
GCGGCCGTTCTCGAGGATGTAGCCGTAGTCGGCGTAGCGCAGCGCCATGTTGGTGTTTTGCTCGGCGAGCAGGAAGGTCACGCCCTCGCGCTGGTTCAGGTCCTTGACGATCTCGAACACCTCTTCGACGATCTGCGGCGCCAGGCCCATCGAGGGCTCGTCGAGCAGCACCATCTTCGGGTTGGCCATCAGCGCGCGGCCGATGGCACACATCTGCTGCTCGCCGCCCGAGGTGTAGGCGGCCTGCGAGCTGCGCCGCTCCTTCAGACGCGGAAAGTAGGTGTAGACCTTTTCCAGCGTGGCGGCCACCGCGGCCTTGCCGTCACGCCGGGTGTAGGCCCCGGTCATCAGGTTGTCCTCGATCGTCAGGTGGGCAAAGCAATGCCGGCCTTCCATCACCTGGATCACGCCGCGCTCGACCATGTCGGCGGTGCTGAGTTTCTCGATGCGCTCGCCGCGCAATTCGATCGAACCCTTGGTGACCTCGCCGCGCTCGCCGGCGAGCAGGTTCGACACCGCACGCAAAGTCGTCGTCTTGCCCGCCCCATTGCCGCCGAGCAAGGCCACCACGCCGCCCTCGGGCACCTGCAACGACACCCCCTTCAACACCAGGATGACATGGTTGTAGATGACCTCGATGCCGTTGACGTTAAGCAAGATGTTCGACATGGCGTATTCGGGCTTTGCGGTGGCCGCGAAGCGGGGGGTGCGGTCAAGTTCGGCATGCCGCGCTTCGCGCGGCAGCCAAAGCTGAGCAAAGCTCAGCTTTGGCAGTCCTCAGGCGTGCGACGGGTCAGCTTCTTCTCCGCGGCGTACTTGTCTGCGGCAGCTTTGATCATCGGCTTGATGATCGCGCTGTCGGACTCGTACCAGTCGGAGCTGAAGTTCCACTTCTTGCCGTCCCAGGTGTGCACGCGCGCCCAGGTCGAGCCGCGGTGGTCGGCGCACGAAGTGCTGATCGGCCGCATCACGCCGGCAAAACCCAGCGCGTCGAGCTTTTTCTGGTCGAGCGTCAGGTTCTCGTAGCCCCAGCGCGCCTGCTCGCCGGTCATGACACGGCCCTTGCCGTAGCGCTCCTGCGCACGCCTGACGCCTTCGACGGCCAGCATCGCCCCGGACAGGCCGCGCATGTACAGCACCTGGCCCACCTCTTCCTTCGGCCCGGTGCCCTGACCCTTGGCATGGACCTGGGCGAGAACGTCCTTGACGACCTTCGAGTCCGGCTCGGCGCCGTGCTGCAGTGCCAGGCCGTTGTAGCCCTTGGCGCCGTCGCCCACGTCCTTGACGTCGGGCTCGGCGGCAGCCCACCACACGCCGTACATCTTCTCTCTGGGGAAGCCCGTGGCCACGGCCTCTTTCAGCGCGGTCGAATTCATCACCCCCCAGCCCCACAGCAGCACGTAGTCAGGCCGGTTCTGGCGGATCTGCAGCCAGGCTGCCTTCTGTTCGACGCCGGGGTGGGTGACGGGAATGGTGCTCAGCTCGAAGCCGTGCATCTTGCTGCGCTCGGTCAGCAGCGGAATCGGCTCCTTGCCGTACGGGCTGTCGTGGTAGACCAGGGCGAACTTCTTGCCCTTCAATTTGTCCCAGCCGCCTTCCTTCTTGGCGATGTGCTGCAACAGGATGTCGGCCGCGTCCCAGTAGGTGCCGGTGAGCGGGAAGTTCCACTTGAAGACGTTGCCGTCGACGCTCTCGCTGCGGCCGTAGCCGGCGGTGATGAGCGGGATCTTGTCGCCCGGGGCTTTTTCGGTCAGCGCGAAGGTGATGCCGGTGGACAGCGGTTGGAACACCGTGGCGCCGCCGTTCTTGCCCTTCAGCCGCTCATAGCATTCGACGCCGCGGTCGGTGGCGTAGCCGGTTTCGCATTCCTCCCAAATTAGCTTGACGCCGTTGATGCCGCCCTTGGCGTTGACCAGCTTGAAGTAGTCGACATAGCCGTTGGCGAACGGCACGCCGTTGGGCGCGTAGGCGCCGGTGCGGTAGACAAGCGCCGGGAAGAACTGCTCTTTGCCGGTGGCGGCAGCCATCGCCGGCGCGGGGGCTGTGGCCGCTGGCTTGGCTGCCGGCGCTGCCGGTGCCGCCGGTTTGGCCGGCGCCTGTTGTGCCAGGGCCAGCGCGGGGCCAACAGCCAGTGCGGCTGCAAGGGCGAGGGATCGGAACTTCATGTCTGTCTCCAGAAGGTGTGAAAGAACAAAAGCACTCGTCAGTGCGGGAACGAACTCGACGCGATCAATGAGGGAAGGGCCATAACCGCAATTTCTCCTTGGCGGTTGACCACAACCGGGCCAGGCCATGCGGTTCGACGATCAAAAAGAACACGATCAGCGCGCCGAAGATCATCAGCTCGCTGTGCGCGATGGTGGCGGTGTCGATCGTCACGCCGACCAGGCTGCCGAGCGCCGGCAGGGCCTGGTTCAGGAACACAGGCAGGATGACGATAAAGGCGGCGCCGAAGAAGCTGCCCATGATCGAGCCCAGCCCGCCGATGATGATCATGAACAGCAACTGGAACGAGCGGTCGATCGAAAACGCGGCCGGCTCCCAGGCCCCCAGGTGCACGAAACCCCACATTGCACCGGCCACGCCGACGATGAACGAGCTGACCGCGAAGGCCGTGAGCTTGGCGTAGACCGGGCGGATGCCGATCACCGCGGCCGCGACATCCATGTCGCGAATGGCCATCCATTCGCGGCCGATGTGGCTGCGCACCAGGTTCTTGGCCAGCATGGCGAAGACGATCAACAGCCCCAGGCAGAACAGGTACTTCTCGTACGGCGAATCGATCGCCAGACCGAACAACGACAGGTTGGAAACCGACACCGAACCCGAGGCCGAATCGTTGGTAAACCACTTGATGCGCAGGAAGGCCCAGTCGGTGAAGAACTGCGCGGCCAGTGTGGCCACCGCCAGGTACAGGCCCTTGATGCGCAGGCTGGGGATCCCGAACAGCACGCCGACCACGGTGGCGCACGCGCCGCCGAGCAGGATTGCCGCCAGCATCGGCATGCCCTCGATGCGGACCAGGAAGTTGTACGCC
>JANMSR010000454.1:0-3719 GCA_031389565.1 Burkholderiales bacterium | reverse complement strand
CCTGAGATTGACCATCCCTTCGATCGTGGACCGCTCGATCGATTGCGAGAAATCGACCCAAATGCCGCGTCTCGGATGCCTTGATCCTCGACGAATATGAATGCGTAGGTGAGTGCAGGATAGGCGCGGTGGCGCCGTTGTCGGACACGCTGTGCGTGTCGGGAAGCAAGGGGCTCCGGGGTTCATGACACCCTCGTCACGAGATCGAATCAGCGTCGACTTGCGCGGCTTGAAGGCCGCGCTGTTCGAGCGGGCTCGCGGGCGTGGTGTCTCGCCATCGGATCTGGTTCGTGCGGCGCTGGTCGAGGTCCTAGACCCGGCCGAGCTGCCGATCACCGAGCGATCTGCGAGCGGCATAGTGGTGTTCCCCGGGGATCGCGTGCGGTTGTCACTGCGCATGACACGCCGCGAAGCCCTGGCCACGATCACGGCCGCGCGCGCCGCCGGGCTTTCGCCGGGTGCCTATGTCGCCGGCCTGGTCGCTGGTGTTCCCGTGCTGATGACCGGCGGTACACGTTCCGACCACTTGGCGGCACTGATCGCCTCCAGCGCCGAACTGTCCACCCTGAGCCGCAACCTCCACCACCTGACGACCCTTCTGCGCCAAGGCTCGATCCGCGCCGCGCAGGAGTACCGCGAGATGCTGGACACGGTGGCCGACGACGTGCGCGACCACCTGACGCTGGCGTCCACCGCCCTGGCCGATCTACGTCCCCGCCACGGCCGCGCACCAGCGGTTCCGGATCAACACGCATAGCATTTTCGGGAGATCGACATGTCTCACCAGCCCAACATCGACGGCGTCTTGATCCAATGGGGCGACCGGCTCTTCTATCCGGGCAACCGCATCGTGAAGGTGCCGCCGCAGCCGAAACTGGTGGCGAACCTGGCCCGCCGGCATGCGGCGGCGATTCGTGCGCGCATTGAAGCGACGGTCGTGCGCCGAGCACCGCAAGTGATGGTCAAGGTCACCGGCGGAGGTCGCGGCATGCAGGCCATCGCGGCGCACTTCCGCTACATCAGCAAGAACGGCCGGCTCGACATCGAGGATGAGCGTGGCGAAACGATGCACGGCAAGGACGCCTTGCATGAACTGGCCGAAGACTGGCGCCTGGGCGGCACGCTGATCGACGACATTGGTGACCGGCGCGAAGCCTTCAACATCATGCTGTCGATGCCGAGGGGCACCGACCCGCTGATCGTGCAGCGCGCTGCAAGGGAGTTCGTGCAGGCCGAGCTGGCCGACCACAAGGTCGTGATGGTGCTGCACGACCACCAGGCCAACCCGCACGTGCACATCAGCGTGCGGGTCGAGTCGAAGCACGGCAAGCGGCTGAACCCGCGCAAGGCCGACCTGCACCGCTGGCGCGAGACCTTCGCCGAGAAGCTGCGAGGGTGGGGGGTCGAGGCCGAGGCGACTCGGCAGGCCAGCCGCGGCAACACGCGCAACTACGATCCTCTGTGGCGCGTGAAGGCAGGGCAGGACGGTCGCCTGCTGAAGACGCGCGCCCGAGTCAAGGCCAGCCCGGCGTCAGTGGCCAGCCGTGCGGAAGCGGTCGAGGCGTGGGGCCACATCGCCAAGGCGCTGGCCGCGTCGGGCGATCCAGGTGATCGGAGCCTGGCACAGGCCGTCGCGAGGTTCGTGCGCGAGACGCCGGCCGTCACGTCGCCCAACCGCGAGAAGGGGGGCGGGTTCGTGCCGGAGCAGGGCAACCCAGGGGGTCGGGATTACCAACGGTGATGCAAGCCGCCAGGCATCAAGAGGGTGCCGTTCGGCAGCCTCAGCGTTCCTGCATCTTCAGCGCCGCTTGGTACTCGACTGCGAAGTCGGTGCCTGTATCCATCGTCGGGTCAATCATGATGGCCAGCAGGTGAAGCTCGGAGAACTTGCCCGGGAGCGACTTCAGGGTGTATTTGTCGGTCGAGACGTTGATGTCGAGACCCGTTCGGCCGAGCACCGCGATTTCGAGCGCAATCATCTGGCGCTTCCGCGTCCCCAGCTTCTTGAACACACTTTTCGCAACGCGCGGTGCCTCAGAGGCGTCCTCTATGTCAACTCTTCCACTGTCGCCGAAGCGGAACCATCAAGTCCTCCGCCAATGCGTGCGCTTCGAACCGCAGCGCGGCTCGCGGGCGATCCACCCGCGCCACGGGTCGTTCCTGACCCCCGCCCATCCGCATCGTTCCGGAGTTTGGGCTGACGTCTTGCTCGGCTTGCGTCCGCCAACCAAGATGGTCGCTCGCCTCGATCGACGCCGCCAGCGCGACGTGGTTGAGCCGCTGGGTCGAATCGATCCACTCGAGCGCCCAGGCGGCATAGGCGATGGCTGAGCCGAGTTCGCGCACCACGTCCTCTTCGATGATGGCGAACATGCCGGCGAAACCCGACCGACGACCTCTCTCCGGGCGCTCCAACGGTAGTCGCAGAAGGAGCGATCCGAGTTCGTCAAGCTGCACCCTCGCGCCGCCCTCCTGCTCGAGGAACAGAGCGGATCCTTCGATGTCGGTTTCGATTCCTTTCGCTCGCGTGAACAGGCGCGGCTCGCCGAAGAGGGCTTGCTGGTGCAGGGCGTCGGCCAGCGCGGGAACTTCGAGCTCCGCCGGCCGCAGGACGCGTTGGAGGGGCCCGCCAATGATCGCCACATGCAACATCGGAGAGCCGGAATGGTTGTTTCGGTTCGCCTTGGGCAGCAGCGCAGCCGCGGCGTCTGACAGGGCCGTGGCGTCGAGCGGGCCAGCAGCGTTCGCGAGCTGGTAGTCGTGGATGGCGCGCGTGACCAGGTCTTTGAGCTCCTCAGCAGTCTTAAAGCCGGCGCGGAAGTGCCCGGCTTGCCAAGCCTGGACTTCCGAGAGGAACTTGGATTGCTGTTCCTCGCGCTCAATGCCTTCCTGCACAAACATCAAGATCGGCTTGGCGCCGCGGGCTTCCAAGTATTCCTCATGGGTGGGCGACACGCCGGACGACCCCTGGGCATAGCCATATCGCGCGCCGAGGATGAGTACCACCAAGTCGGCCGAGCGCAGGCCCTGCAAGCAGGCGATCTGCGGGGAAGTCGGTAGGGCGCCGAAATCCTCGGCCATCACCGGCTCGTGCCTCAGCGTCCTGACTGCGGATCGCGCCGCCTCGCGGAACGGCTCGAAGCCGGTGATCAACGAGCTAATGAAGACTTTCATGGCGTCCTCTAAGTGTGGTGTGGAACTGGCAGTAAACCGTTGCCTAGTCCGCGACGCAGGTCAGCTTGGCTGAGCCTCCGTCGGACGGACATCGATTGGCGGTGCTGGCCGCAACATGTTTCACACAAGACAGTCATCCTCGTCGAGCGTCATGGGTCTCGGCCAAGAAGACGGCCAACGTCGAGGCGGCGCCAACGGCGAGCTTGGCGTGGCGAGCCTGCAGCCCCTTCGCGCCGGCGGCCTTGCCGTGGCCTGTGCCGTAATGGTTCCGTAGCTCGGCGACCCCTTGGGTGATGCTGGCCAAGTTGCTCAGCAGCCGCTTGATCGTGTCGCTCGCTTTCGCTTGGTCGGGGATGTCGGCCGGCGTGAGGTCGAGCTCCTTCGCGGTGAGCTTCACGAGCTCGTGGACTTGACCCGGAAGCGCGGACAGGTGGAGACTTGATTTTCAAGTCGTGGCGGTAAGGGCAGGTGCAGGGTTATCCACCGGCGGCGTGGCGCCAGCCACGCAAACGCCGACGGTGGGTAACCCGTGTTCACCGCGCGGT
>JANMSR010000428.1:0-4053 GCA_031389565.1 Burkholderiales bacterium | reverse complement strand
GGCCACCAGCACCAGGTCGGAGTAGTTGATCGGCGCGATCGGCGCGAAGTCGCGCATCAGCACGAAGGGCTTGGTCGGGATCAGCGATTCGTTGACGGTGTGGGTGTTCGACATGATCAGCAGCGTGTAGCCGTCGGGGGCTGCCTTGGCCACCGCGTCAGTGCCGATCACCGAGCCCGCGCCGGGGCGGTTGTCGATGACGAAGGTCTGGCCCAGCGACTCCTGCAGGCGCTGGGCGAGGAAGCGGCCGAAGACATCGGCCGAGCCGCCGGGCGCGAACGGCACGATGATGCGCACCGGCTTGGTCGGGTAGTCCTGCCCCAGCGCAGGGGCTGCGGCGCCGGCCCAGGCCAGCACCAGCCCGGCCAGCAGGAGGCGCCGCAAGGAACGGGCGGGAGCAGACTTCATGGGCATCTCCGTGACGAATTGGTTTCGATTGGTACGCTGTGGTACCGGGCTCGGCCCACTGTAGCGGCGCACCTGCACAGGGTCAATGTGGCCGACCCTCGAATTCAATAGCCGAGCATGTTGGTGCGCACATGCTGCAGGTGCTCCAGGCACAGCGCGCGGGCGCGCTCGGCGTCGCGGTCTTTCAGTGCCGCCACCAGCGCCCGGTGCTCCTGCTGGTAATCGAGCCGGCGCGCGGGCGTGGCGCTGCGGCGCTTGAGCACGCCCCATTCGCCGTTCGTGCGCACCTCGCTCATCAGCCGGAACACGCCGGCGATGAAACCGTTGTGGGCCGCCGCGGCGATGGCCTCGTGCAGTTGGCCGTCCCAATGCTCGAAGTCGTCCAGCGTGGTAGCCGCCTCGGCGTTGGCGTTGCATTCGTCCATGCGCGCAAAGTCGGCCGCGGTGGCATTGCCGATCACCGCCTCGATCAGCGCCGGCTCGAGCACCAGCCGGGCACTCATCAAGTCGGCCGGGCTGACGCCATGGGCCGCGCTGCGCGGCGCCAACTCGGTGAGCGCTTGCTGCACCTGGTCGGACACATAAGTGCCGCTGCCGACGGTCTGCGTGATCAACTGCTTGCGCTTGAACTCCTGCAGCACGCGGCGCACCGTCGAGCGGCCGAGTCCGTACTGCTCGCCCAGCGCGCGCTCGGTCGGCAGTTGGTGCCCGGCACGCCAAGTGCGTGATCGCAGCTTGGCCAGTATCGTCTCCCTGAGCTTGGCCGCGGCGTCCATGGGCGCAAATGGTAGCATTTGGGCCACCCCTTGCCGAGCCTCCTTCATGCGCCTTGCCACCATCGTCCACCAGGGACATCGCCGCGTCGGGCGGCTCAGCGGCGACGGCATGCACGTCGAGTTGTTCGACGTCGACGCCACGCGCGGCGCGCTGGCCCTGATCGAGCGCGGCGCGGCGGCGCTGCCGGCCATGGCCGGCCGCATCGCGCTGGCCGACGCCACCCTGATCGCGCCGCTGCCGCAGCCGCGACGCAACCTGTGGTGCGTCGGCCGCAACTACCACGCGCATGCCAAGGAGTTGCGCGAAACGGTGTTCAAGGACAACGCCGCCGACCCGCAGGCCTGGCCGATCGTTTTCACCAAGGTGCCCGAGAGCGTGATCGGCCCGGGGGCCGAGGTGCACCTGCCCGGCGCGGCGATCTCGTCGCAGATCGACTACGAGGCCGAGCTGACGGTGATCATCGGCCGCGGCGGTCGCAACATCGCGCGCGCCGATGCGATGGGGCATGTGTACGGCTACACCATCATCAACGACGTGACCGCGCGCGACGTGCAGATGCGCCACGCGCAATGGGACCTGGGCAAGAGCTTCGACACTTTCTGCCCGATGGGGCCATGGATCGTGACCGCCGACGAGCTCGACGGCAGCGACACCCGCGTGCGCTGCTGGGTGAATGACGAACTGCGCCAGGACGCGCGCACCAGCGACCTGATCTTCGACATCCCGACCCTGATCGAAACCTGCTCGCGCGGCATCACCCTGTTGCCCGGCGACATCATCGCCACCGGCACCGCCGCCGGCGTCGGCATGGGCATGAAGCCGCCGCGCTGGTTGCAGCACGGCGACGTGGTGCGCATCGAGATCGATGGCCTGGGCATCCTGCAAAACCGCTTCGTTGAGGAGAATGTTTGATGAAAGCCTTTCACGCCACACTCGCCGCCGCCCTGCTCGCGTTGGTGGGCACTGCCAACGCGCAGACCCCCTGGCCCGACAAGCCGATCACGATGATCGTGCCCTTCCCGCCCGGCGGCGTGGCCGACACCGTGGCGCGGCCGGTGGCCGAAGCGCTGTCGCGTGAGCTGAAGCAAACCGTGGTGGTCGAGAACAAGGCGGGCGCCGGCGGTGCGCTCGGCATCGGCATGGCGTCGCGCGCGCCGGCCGATGGCTACACGGTGTTGCTCTCCCTGTCGTCGATTTCGATCCTGCCCGAGGCCGACACCTTGCTCGGCAGGAAGCCCGCCTTCACGCTGAACCAGTTCACGCCGATCGCGCGCTTCACCGCCGACCCGACCGCGCTGGTGGTGCGCGCCGACGCGCCGTGGAAGAACCTCGCCGAGTTCATCGCCGACGCCAAGGCCAAGCCAGCCAAGTACAACTACGGCAGCTCGGGCAACTACGGCACGATGCATGTGCCAATGGAAATGTTGAAAGCCGACGCCGGTTTTCGCATGGTGCACATCCCCTACACCGGCGCAGGGCCGGCGCTGCTGGCACTGATCGGCGGCCAGGTCGACGCCATTGCCACCGGCCCCTCCACCGTGGCGCAGCAGATCAAGGCCGGCAAGCTGCGCGCGCTGGCGCACTGGGGCGACAAGCCGCTGGCCTCGATGCCCGAGGTGCCGAGCCTGAAACAATCCGGCCACGCGGTGCAGTTCGCGCAATGGTCGGCCCTGTTCGTGCCCGCCGGCACACCCGACGCCATCGTGCAGAAGCTGCGCGCTGCGGCGAAGAAGGTCGCGGTCGATCCGCAGGTGGTGGCGACGATCAACCGCGCTGGCAGCCCGATCGAATACCTCGACGCGCCGGAGTTCCAGACCTACTGGGACGCCGACGCGAAGCTGATGACCGCGGCGGTGCGCAAGATCGGCAAGGTGGAATGACGAGTCCAAGCGCGCTGCGCTCGCGCCCCCAGGGAGCGGCCCGGCGTGGCCGCAATGACGGCCCCAAGCTCGCTTCGCTCGCGCCCCCCGAGGGGAGCTCAGGCCGCTTGGGAGCGGCCCGGCGCGGCCTGAGGCCATGACCTGGTCGATCCTCGCCCGCGACGACAGCGGCCGCTTCGGCGTGGCGATCGCCAGCCGCTTCTTCGCGGTGGGGTCGCTGTGCGTGCACACCCGCCGCGGCGTCGGCGCGCTGGCCACGCAGGCGCTGATGAACCCGCTGTACGGGCCGGCGGGCATGGCGATGCTGGCCGAAGGCCGCACGGCAGCCGAGGTGGTGGCGGCGTTGACCGCCGGCGACGCCGGCCGCGCGCAGCGGCAGTTGCACATCATCGGCAGCCACGGCGCCGGCGCGGCGCACACCGGCGAGGCTTGCATCGAATGCTGCGGCCACCGCGTGTTCGACGACTTCAGCGTGGCCGGCAATATGCTCGCCGGCGCGCCGGTGCTGCAGGCCACCGCCGACGCGTTCGCGGCCAGCGCAGGACAGCCGTTGGCTGAGCGCCTGATCGCCGCGATGGCGGCCGGCGAGGCGGCCGGCGGCGACAAGCGCGGCAAGCAGTCGGCCGCGCTGCGCATCCTGGGCAGCGAGGACCGCGCCGAGCTCGACCTGCGCGTGGACGACCACGCCGAGCCGATGGCCGAGCTGCTGCGGCTGCACCAGGTCAGCCTGCAGCGCTTCCAGCCCTTCGTCGCCTGCCTGGCCGGCCGCCACGACCCGACCGGCGAGCTCGACCGCGAGCACATCGAGGCGCGCATCGAGGCCTTCCAGGCGGCACGCGCGGCGGGGTCGGGCGCGTGAGGCTCTGAACCGTCGCCCGCGCACCGCGTAGTTGCCGATGGCCGTGCGGGGTGGCGGGTGGTAGAAGCGCAGGGCTCGCAACACCACAGGAGACCGCATGTCACCCAAGAGAAGAAGGCTGCTCAAATC
>JANMSR010000362.1:0-4488 GCA_031389565.1 Burkholderiales bacterium | reverse complement strand
AGTTGGCGCATGGTCACGCCCGAGGCGAAGTGGCTCGAAGTCACGCGGCTGAATCACAACCTGGGCAAGATCCACGACGCCCAGACGGCCAGCTTCGAGCTGAAGTACTTCGACGCCAGCGGCAAGACCTTGGAACGCAGCGAACGACTGGACATCGCCGGCCGCACGTTTCGCAAGGAAGGCCTGGGCAAGGACGTCACCGACAAGTTCCTCGCCGGCCTGCCGGGCATCCAGAAGGAAGGCTGCGACGGCCTGATCACGAGTGCGCGCTGGATCGTGCACCGCATGCCCAAGCACATGCGCACCGTTTGCCTCGAATTCTTCGGCAACGCCAAGGACGCGGTGCCCTCGATCGTCGAGATCAAGAACTACCTGTTCGCACAGGCCGACGTCAAGCTGGCCGGCCTCGAACACCTCGACGATCGTTACCTGAAGGCCGTGGGTTACGCCACCAAGAGCAAGCGCGCAGCCTCAGGCAGCGGCCTGCCGAAGATGGTGCTCTTCGGCGACATCGTCGGCGACGACGAGGACGCCGTTGCGCGCGCCACCAGTGAGGTGGTGCGCATTGCCAACAGCCGTGCCGGCGAGGGCTTCGTGGCCGTCAGCGCCGACGCGCGCAAGAAGTTCTGGCTCGACCGCAAGCGCACCGCGGCGATCGCCAAACACACCAATGCCTTCAAGATCAACGAAGATGTGGTCATTCCGCTCGAGCGCATGGGCCAGTACACCGACGGCATCGAGCGCATCAACATCGAGCTCAGCCTGCGCAACAAGCTCGAGTTGCTCGACGCGCTGGCGCACTTCTTTGCGCGCAGCGCGCTGCCGCTGGGCAAGGGCGACGACGCCGGTGAGATCCCGAGCGCCGAATTGCTCGAAGACCGCGTGCAGCAGGCGCTGGCGCTGCTGGCCGAGGTGCGCGAACTGTGGTCGCGCTGGCTGGTCGGCCTGGACATGGCGCAGGCCGCGCACGACGGCCAGACCTTCTTCTCCTTGCTGCAGGATGCGCGGCTGCGTGCATCGTGGAAGACGCAGGTCTTGAAGCCGCTGCAACAGTTGTTCGCCGGCGCCGCCTTCGTGCCCTTGCTCGACGAATGCCGCCACATACACCAGCAAGTGCTGCGTGGCCGCGTCTGGGTGGCCCTGCACATGCACGCCGGCGACGGCAACGTGCACACCAACATCCCCGTCAACAGCGACAACTACGCGATGCTGCAGGCCGCGCACGCGGCGGTGGTGCGCATCATGGCGCTGGCGCGCAGCCTGGGCGGTGTGATCTCGGGCGAGCACGGCATCGGCATCACCAAGCTCGAGTTCCTGTCCGACGACGAGTTGAGCGGCTTTGCCGACTACAAACGCCGCATCGACCCCGAGGGCCGCTTCAACAAGGGCAAGCTGCTGCGCTACGAAGCGGCCGATGGCGAGCATGCCGCCGACTTGAGCCACGCCTACACGCCGAGCTTCGGCCTGATGGGGCACGAGTCGCTGATCATGCAGCAGAGCGACATCGGCGCCATCAGCGACAGCATCAAGGACTGCCTGCGCTGCGGCAAGTGCAAGCCGGTTTGCGCCACGCATGTGCCGCGCGCCAACCTGCTCTACAGCCCGCGCAACAAGATCCTGGCCACCTCGCTGTTGATCGAAGCCTTTCTCTACGAGGAGCAGACGCGTCGCGGTGTCAGCATCCGCCACTGGGAGGAGTTCGAGGACGTGGCCGACCATTGCACGGTGTGCCACAAGTGCGAATCGCCCTGCCCGGTGAAGATCGACTTCGGCGAGGTGTCGATGAACATGCGCAACCTGCTGCGCAAGATGGGGCAGAAGAGCTTTCGCCCCGGCAATGCCGCCGCGATGATGTTCCTCAACGCGACCAACCCGCAGACCATCAAGTTGATGCGCAGCGCGATGGTCGACCTCGGCTTCAAGGCACAACGCTTCGCGCACAAGTTGTTGAAGCTCGCGGCGAAGAAGCAGACGGCCGCGCCACCGGCCAGCGTCGGCCGCGCGCCGATCAAGGAGCAGGTGATCCACTTCATCAACAAGAAGATGCCCGGTGGCCTGCCGAAGAAAACCGCCCGCGCGCTGCTCGACATCGAAGACGCGAACTACGTGCCCATCATCCGCAACCCGGGCGCCACGACCGCCGACACTGAAGCGGTGTTCTATTTCCCCGGCTGCGGTTCGGAGCGTTTGTTTTCGCAAGTCGGCCTGGCGACCCAGGCGATGCTGTGGCACGCCGGTGTGCAGACCGTGCTGCCGCCCGGCTATCTGTGTTGCGGCTACCCGCAGCGTGGCTCAGGGCAGTTCGACCGCGCCGACAAGATCATCACCGACAACCGGGTGCTGTTCCACCGCGTGGCCAACACGCTGAACTACCTCGACATCAAGACCGTGGTGGTGAGTTGCGGCACCTGCTACGACCAGTTGCAGGGCTACTCCTTCGAAGACATCTTCCCAGGCTGCCGCATCATCGACATTCACGAGTACCTGCTCGAAAAGGGCATCGTGCTGAAGGACCAGGGGGCCTACCTGTACCACGACCCCTGCCACAGCCCAATGAAGCTGCAGGAGCCGATGAAGACGGTCAGGGCCCTCGTTGGCGACAACGTATTGAAGAGCGAGCGCTGTTGCGGCGAGAGCGGCACGCTCGGCGTCACGCGGCCCGACGTCTCGACCCAGGTGCGATTCCGCAAGGAGCAAGAGCTGAGGCAGGGCGAGGCCGCGCTGCGTGCGGCGGTGTCGCTGCCCGTGCGGGACAACGTCAAGATTCTGACCAGTTGCCCGAGCTGCCTGCAAGGCCTGAAGCGCTACGAGGACGACCTGCGCAACGGCCTGCTCGAAGCCGACTACATCGTGGTCGAGATGGCGCGCAAGCTCCTGGGTGAAAACTGGCTGCCCGAGTACGTCGCCCGCGCCAATTCCGGCGGCATCGAGCGGGTGCTGGTCTGAGCCTCAGTGCACCTGCGGTGCGCCGCGCTCGACGACGAGGGGCCCCTTGGCTGTGTCGGCAAAAGCCCCGTTGCTGACGACGGTCGGCGGGAAGCTGGTGAGATTGCCGCGAGTGCTGGCAAACAGCGAGGTGGCGAAGCTTTGCGCCTGCTCCTTGCGATCGTCCAGGGCCCACAGCAGCAGCGCGCGCGCGGTCATCGGCTTGGCAAACAGGAAGCCTTGCAGTTCGTCGCAGCCGAGCTGCACCAGGATGCGCTGCTGGCGCTCGTTCTCGACCCCTTCGGCCACCACCTTGAGGCCCAGCGCATGGGCCAGCTTGACCACCGCGTCGACCACCGCGCGCGCGTCGGCGCTGAACTCGACGTCCATCACGAAGCTGCTGTCGATCTTCAATTCCTCGGCCGGCAGCTTGCGCAGGTAGGACAGGCTCGAATAGCCGGTGCCGAAGTCGTCGATCGACAGGTGGATGCCGGCGGCGCCGAGCTCGCGGAATGTCGCCTGCGTTGCCCTGGTGTCCTCCATCGCCACTGATTCGGTGATCTCGCAAGTCAGCAGCGAGGGGTCGACGCGATGCTGCGCCAATGCGCCTTCGATGCGCGCGACGATGTCTTCCTGGCGCATCTGCATGGCCGACAGGTTGATCGCCACGCGCATCTTCAGGCCCTTGTCGTGCCAGACGCGGGCCTGGCGGCAGGCGTCGTCGATGACCCATTGGCCGATGCTGCGGATCAGGCCGAAGCGTTCGGCGATCGGGATGAAAACGCTGGGCGGCACCATGCCGCGTGTCGGGTGCTGCCAGCGCAGCAACGCTTCTGCGGCGGTGACCTTGCCGGTGGCGGCGTCCATCTTCGGCTGGTAGTACAGCTCGAGTTCCTTGTTCTCCAGGGCCACGCGCAGGTCACGCAGCAGGTCGAAGCGTTCGCGCGCGTCATCTTCCATCGCCGGCAGGAAGAAGCAGAAACCCGCGCCGCCGGCACGCTTGGCGGCGTACATCGCAGCGTCGGCGCGGGCGATCAGCTTGGCGTGCTGGCCGTCGTCGGGGTAGAAGGCGATGCCGATCGAGCAGCCGATGGCGACCTGGCGATCTTCGATGTCGAACGGTTGGGCCAGCGAATCGACAATCCTGCGCGCCCGCTGCGCGACGTCGTCCTGCGTGCCGGCGTTGGTCAGCAGCATCAGGAACTCGTCGCCACCCACCCGCGCGATCACGTCGCCGCTGTCGGTCGAGGCCTTCAGCCGCTTGCCCACGCTTTGCAGCACGCGGTCGCCACTGCTGTGCCCGAAGGTGTCGTTGACCGGTTTGAAGCCGTCCAGGTCGATGAACAGCAATGCGAGCTTGTTGTGGCTGGCGTCGCAGCGCACCACGGCAGCCGCCAACTGGGTTTCGAAATGGCTGCGAGTGGGCAGCCGGGTCAGCACGTCCTCCAGCGGCTCAACCGGATGTGCCGGCAGGCGCGCACTGCTGCGCGTCACCGCTGGGCGCTGTCGCAGCAGGCCCAGCAATCCGGCGCCGAACAGGGCCAGCGCCAGCGTCGGCCACAG
>JANMSR010000360.1:0-2525 GCA_031389565.1 Burkholderiales bacterium | reverse complement strand
GCCGCTGTCGGGGCTCAAGCCGGTGGTTTCGGTGTCGAGAAAGATCTGGCGCATGGACCTTCACCCTTGCGCGGTCGGCCGCGCCCACAGCCAGATCGCTGCGCCTGCCAGCACCATCGGCACGCACAACCATTGGCCCATGCTCATGCCCAAGGCCAGCGGGCCGAGAAAACTGTCGGGCTCGCGGAAAAACTCGGCCACGAAACGCAACACGCCATAGCCGACGAGGAACGCGCCCGACACCTGGCCGAGCGCCCGCGGCCGGCGCGCGTAGAGCCATAGCAGCACGAACAGCAACACGCCCTCGAGCGCCACCTGGTAGAGCTGCGATGGGTGCCGCGCGATGGCCGTGCCCGACTGGGGAAAGACCATCGCCCAGGGCAGAGTCGGATCGGCCGCGCGGCCCCACAACTCGCCGTTGATGAAGTTGCCCACGCGCCCCGACGCCAGGCCCAGCGGCACGCACGGCGCGATCAGGTCCATGATCTCGAAGAACGGCCGGCCGCGCTGCCGGGCATGGAGCGCCAGCGCTGCGATCACGCCGAGCAGCCCGCCGTGAAACGACATGCCGCCCTTCCACACCATCGCCACCTCGAGCGGATTTGCCGCGTAGTAGCCCGGCTTGTAGAACAGCACGTAGCCCAGGCGCCCGCCGATGACCACGCCGAGCACACCCCAGAACAGCATGTCCTCGACCTCGCGGCGGTTCCAGCCGGCCTGCGCGTACTGCGGCTGGCGCGTTCGCAGCGTCGCCAGCCACAGGAACAGGCCGAACGCCACCAGGTAGGTCAGGCCATACCAATGGATGCCCACCGGGCCGAGTTGGATCGCGATCGGGTCGAACTGCGGATGCACCAGCATGGAAAAATTGCTCCTCTGAACAGACCGCGATTGTCGCCGCTTCGCGCGGTGGCCCCTTTGCGCCCGCACCTGTTCGACAAAGCGTTGCACCGCCGGCAGCGCCGGGTCGGCCTCGCGAAAGGCACGCAAGCACAGCGGCCGCGGCCCGATCATTGATTTACCCCGCGTATCAAAGGCGAATGGCAAATATATTGGACCCCGCACTCGGGGCTGACCACAATCGCGGTTCCAGGAGACCGCGCCATGACCGAAGCCAACCGTCGCTCGAAAACCATCACCGAAGGCGTCGCCCGCGCCCCCAACCGCTCGATGTATTACGCCATGGGCTACCAGCCGAGCGACTTCGCCAACCCGATGATCGGCGTGGCCAACGGCCACTCGACGATCACGCCGTGCAATTCGGGGCTGCAAAAGCTCGCCGACGCGGCGGTCGACGCCCTCAAGGCCGCCGGAGCCAACCCGCAAGTCTTCGGCACGCCGACGATTTCCGACGGGATGGCGATGGGTACCGAGGGCATGAAGTACTCGCTCGTTTCACGCGAGGTCATCGCCGACTGCGTTGAAACCTGCGTCGGCGGCCAGTGGATGGACGGCGTGCTGGTGATCGGCGGCTGCGACAAGAACATGCCCGGCGGCATGATGGGCATCCTGCGCGCCAACGCGCCTGCAATTTACGTCTATGGCGGCACCATCCTGCCCGGCCGCTACAAGGGACAGGATCTGAACATCGTCAGCGTGTTCGAGGCCGTCGGCCAGTTTTCTGCCGGCAAGATGAGCGAGGAAGACTTCTGCCAGATCGAGCGCCGCGCCATCCCCGGCAGCGGCTCCTGCGGCGGTATGTACACCGCCAACACCATGAGCTCGGCCTTCGAGGCGCTGGGCATGAGCCTGCCGTTTTCATCGACCATGGCCAACGTCGAAGACCCGATCGTCGAGCACACCCGGCAGGCCGCGCGCGTGCTGGTGGCCGCGGTCAAGGCCGACCTGAAGCCGCGCGACATCGTCACCAGGAAGAGCATCGAGAACGCGGTCGCGGTGGTCATGGCCATCGGCGGCTCGACCAACGCGGTGCTGCACTTCCTGGCCATTGCCCATGCGGCCGGCGTCGAGTGGTCGATCGACGATTTCGAGCGCGTGCGGCGCAAGGTGCCGGTGCTGTGCGACCTGAAGCCCAGTGGCAAGTACCTGGCAATCGACCTGCACCATGCCGGCGGCATCCCGGCGGTGATGAAACAGTTGCTCGCTGCCGGGCTGCTGGATGGCGACTGCATCACCATCACCGGCAAGACGGTCGCCGAGAACCTGGCCGAGGTGCCGGCGCTGCGCGCCGATCAGGACGTCATCCGGCCGCTCACCAACCCGATGTACGCCCAGGGCCACCTGGCGATCCTGAAGGGCAATCTGTCGCCCGAAGGCTGCGTGGCCAAGATCACCGGCTTGAAGCACCCGGTCATCACCGGGCCGGCGCGGGTGTTCGACGACGAGCAGTCGGCGCTGGCCGCAATCATGGCCAAGCGCATCCAGGCCGGCGACGTGATGGTGCTGCGCTACCTCGGGCCCAAAGGCGGCCCCGGCATGCCGGAGATGCTGGCCCCCACCGGGGCGCTGATCGGCCAGGGCCTGGGCGAGAGCGTGGGTCTGGTCACCGACGGCCGCTTCTCGGG
>JANMSR010000344.1:0-7101 GCA_031389565.1 Burkholderiales bacterium | reverse complement strand
CCCGAGCTGCGCGGCCAGGTCTTCATCGGCGACTTCGTCTATCCGCGCTACCGGCTGCTGATCCTGGCCGTGGCCGTGGCCTGCGTCGCGGCGCTGTGGTTCCTGCTGCAGCGCACGCCCTTCGGCCGGGTCGTTCGCGCTGGCGTGCAGAACCCCGACATGGTCGGCGCGCTCGGCATCTCGCTGGAACCGTACATGGCCGCGATCGCCTTCCTGGGCATCGGCCTGGCGGGGTTGGCCGGCGTGATGCTGGCGCCGATATTCGCCATCCACCCGGCGATGGGCGCAGAAATCATCACCTCGGCTTTCGTGGTGGTCGTGATCGGCGGGCTCGGCTCGTTCTGGGGCGTGGTGCTGGCTGCGGTGGTGGTGGGGGTGACCAAGGGCGTCGTCACTGCGGCGGGCTACCCGCAGTACTCCGAGGCCGCGATTTACCTGCTGATGTTGCTGGTGCTGCTGCTGCGCCCGCGCGGCCTGTTCGGCGAGCGCATCCTGCGCTTCGAGTAGCCGATGCCGACCACCCGCCACCTCGTCATCGCCGCGCTGGCCCTCGTGCTGCTGCCTTTCGCGTTGTCGGCGATCGGCCTGGGCGTGACCTCGGCCACCGAGGTCGTGGTCTTCGCGCTGGCCTGCATGGCGCTGAACATCCTGGTCGGCTACACGGGGCTCACGTCGTTCGGCCACGGCGCCTGGTTCGGCCTGGCCGCTTACGCGGCGGGCCTGTCGCAGCGCGATCTGTTCCCCGGCTCGTTCTTCCTGCCGCTGGCGCTGGGGCTGCTGATCGTCGTGACGCTGGCCGCTGTGTTCGGCTTCCTGATCCTGCGCCGGCGCGGCGTGTACTTCTCGCTGCTGACGCTGGCGCTGGCGGCGATGCTGTACTCGGTGGCATTCCGCTGGACCGAGGTCACCGGCGGCGAGAACGGGCTGGGCGGCATCTCCCGGCCGCAGCTGGCCGGCGTGTCGTTCGAAAGCGCGGACCATTACTACGCGCTGGTCGCCGGCGTGGCCTTCGCCGCCATGCTGGCGCTGTGGCGCTTCCACCGCTCGCCGCTGGGCAGCGTGCTGGTGGCGATCCGCGAGAACGAACAGCGCGCGCGTTTCATCGGCTACCCGACCAACCGCGTCAAGCTCACCGCATTCGTCTTCTCGGCCGGCCTCACCGGCCTGGCCGGCATGCTGCTGGCCTTCAACAACCGCATGACTTCGGCCGAACCGATCTCGGTGGCGTTTTCTGGCGAGCTGCTGGCGATGGTGGTGATCGGCGGCATGCGCTCGTTCCTCGGCCCCGCGCTCGGTGCGCTGTTCTTCGTCATCTTTCGCGACTCGCTGTCGCGCGTGACGGAGAACTGGCTGCTCTTCTTCGGCCTGCTGTTCGTGGCCTTCATCGTCTTCTCGCCGACCGGTCTGGTCGGCCTGTACGAGCGGATCAGCGCGCGCTGGCGCAAGCATGAGGTCGGCGAGGCGGCGATGGCGCAGCGCCTGGCCGGCACGGTGGTGCTGCCCGACTTCCTGCGCCCGTCAGCGCATGGCAGCGGCGACGCGATTCTCGAGGCGCGCGGCCTGGCCAAGCATTTCGGCGGCATCCTCGCGGTCAAGGACATGTCGCTGCGGCTGCGCGACCGCACGCTGCACGCGCTGATCGGCCCCAACGGCGCCGGCAAAACGACCGCCTTCAACCTGATATCGGGACTGTTCACGCCCGATCGCGGCACGGTCACGCTGGCCGGCGAATCGATCGGAGGGCAGAGCCCGGAGCAGGTCACGCTGGCGGGCATCGGCCGCTCGTTCCAGATCACCAACCTGTTCGGCTCGCTGTCAGTGGCCGAGAATGTGCGCCTGGCGGTGCAGTCTCGCCATCCGCGGCGCTTCGCGGTCTGGACCGACGTGGCTTCGCTGGCCGACGTCAATCGCGACAGCGCCGACGTGGTGCGCACGATGGGCCTGGCCGGAGTGGAGTCGGCGCCGGCAGCATCGCTGTCATACGGCGGCCAGCGTCTGCTCGACATGGCGCTCGCGTTGGCCACGCGGCCGCGCGTGCTGCTGCTCGACGAACCCTTGGCCGGGCTGGCCGCGGCCGAGCGTGAGCGCGTGGGCCAGCTGATCAAGGGCATTTCGGCCGAGCTACCGGTGCTGCTGGTCGAACACGACATCGACCGCGTGTTCGCGCTGGCCGACGCCGTCACGGTGATGAACGACGGCGAGGTGCTGGTCGACGGCACGGTCGACGATGCGCGCGACTCGCCGCAGGTGCAGGCGATATACATCGGCGCCGGCACGCACGCGCTGGCTGAGGCTGAACGCAAGAGCGCGGCGCGCACCAGCACCTTGCTCAGGCTCGAGGGCGTGAACACCTATTACGGCAAGAGCCACATCCTGCGCGATGTGAGCTTCGACGTGCATGACAACGAGATCGTCGCCCTGCTCGGTCGCAATGGCGCCGGCAAATCGACATTGCTCAAGACCATCATCGGCGTCTCGGCGCCAGCCAGCGGCAGCGTCACACTCGGCGCCGATGCGCTGGCGCGCCGGCCGGCAGCAGAGATCGCCCGCCGCGGCGTGGCCTATGTGCCGCAGGGGCGGGCACTGTTTGCCGGCATGTCGGTGGCCGACAACCTGGAACTCGGGCGCCTGAAGCGGCGCAACGGCGCCGGCATGCACTGGGACGAGGACAAGATCTTCGCCTTCTTCCCGCGCATCAAGCAGCGTTGGCGCTCGCCGGCCGATTACCTCTCGGGCGGCGAGCAGCAGATGGTTGCGGTCGCGCGTGCGCTGTCGGGCGACACCCGCGTGCTGTTGCTCGACGAACCCTTTGAGGGACTCGCGCCGGCGATCGTCGAGGAGCTGTTCGAAGCCTTCGACAAACTGCGCCACGAGGTGGCGATCCTGATCGTCGACCATCACCTCGATCTGGCGCTGGCGCTGTCGGATCGAACGGTCGCGCTCGAGCGCGGCGAAGTCACCCATGTCGGCCCGTCGGCCGCGCTGTCGCGCGACCTCGACTTGCGGCGCCAGGTGTTATGGATGTGAGAAAAACATGAGCAATGCAACGCAAACCGCCGGCATTGTCGGCGCCGGACTGATCGGCCGTTCGTGGGCGAACGTGTTCGCGCGCGCCGGCTGGCAGGTTCAGGTTTGGGACCCGAACCCCGGGCAGCGGGACGCGGCGCAGACGCAGATCGGGCAGTCTCTGCGCGACCTGCAGGTGCATGGCTTGGTGCACGATGCCGTTGCGGCGCTGGCGCGCGTGCGCATCGTCGCCACACTCGAAGCGGCGGTAAACGGGGCCGACTACGTTCAGGAAAGCGGACCCGAAACGCTCGAATCGAAACGCGCCAGCTTTGCCGCGCTCGACGCCGTGGCGCCGGCAAGCTGCGTGCTGGCTTCGTCCACCTCGGCGATCGTGGCGTCGAAGTTCACCGAGGCGCTGGCGGGGCGTGCCCGCTGCATCGTCGCGCACCCGGTCAACCCGCCGCATCTGGTGCCGGTGGTCGAACTGTGCGGCGCACCCTGGACCTCGGCCGAGACCAAGGCGCGCGCGCGGGACGTGATGGCGAGCGTCGGCCAGGTGCCGATCGAGGTGCGCCGCGAGGTGGACGGCTTCGTCCTCAACCGCCTGCAGGTGGCCTTGCTGACCGAGGCTTTTCGCCTGGTGCAGGACGGCGTCGTCAGCCCGCAGGATCTGGACCAGACGATCTGCCACGGCCTGGGCCTGCGCTGGGCCTTCATGGGCCCGTTCGAGACGATCGAACTGAACGCGCCGGGCGGCATTGCCGACTATTGCGAGCGCTACGTGCCCTGGTTTCGCCGCTACATGGCCGACCTGCCGACGGCCGATGTCTGGGACAACGCGCAGTGGCGCGTCGCAGCAGCAGCCTGGGGGCCGGCGCCCGACGCCGGCGAGGTCGCGCGCAAGAGCGATTGGCGCAACGACAGGCTGGCGGCGCTGGCCGCGCACAAGCAGGGCCAGAAACCCTGGCAGGATTCTTGACTAAAGGAGCATCGAAATGGCCAAACCCAAGAACAAGCAGCGCAAGGTGATGATCACCTGCGCCGTCACCGGCGCGATCCACACGCCGAGCATGTCGCCGCACCTGCCGATCACGGCCGAAGAGATCGCCGAGGCTGCACTCAGTGCGCACGAAGCCGGCGCGGCGTTGGTTCATCTGCACGCCCGCGACCCCGTCACCGGCCAGCCTGACCAGCGACCGGAGGCCTTCGAGCCGTTCCTTTCGCGCGTCAAGCAGGCCAGCAATGTCGTGATCAACATCACCACCGGAGGCGCGCCGACGATGAGCGTCGAAGAGCGACTCAGGCCCTGCGCGCATTTCAAGCCCGAGGTGGCCTCGCTGAACATGGGCTCGATGAACTTCGGCCTTTTCCCGATGCTGGCGCGCTTCAAGGAATTCAAGTTCGACTGGGAGCGACCCTACCTCGAAGGCTCGGACGAGCGCATCTTCAAGAACACCTTCGCCGACATCGCCAACATCCTGAGCACCTGCGCCGCGAACCACACGCGCTTCGAAATCGAGTGCTACGACATCGGCCACCTGTACACGCTGCGCCACTTCGCCGACCGCGGCCTGGTCAAGCCGCCGTACTTCATCCAGTCGGTGTTCGGCATCCTGGGCGGCATCGGCCCCCACCCGGAAGACGTCGCGCACATGAAGCGCACCGCAGACCGCCTGTTCGGTGACGAGTACCAATGGAGCGTGCTTGGCGCCGGCCGCAACCAGTTGCCGATCGCGGCACAGTCGCTGGCGCTGGGCGGCAACGTGCGGGTCGGGCTGGAAGACTCACTGTGGATCGGCCCGGGTCAATTGGCGCAGAGCAACGCGCAGCAGGTGCGCGCCGTTCGCCAGGTCATCGAGGGACTCGGCCTGGAGGTCGCCAGCGCGGACGAGGCGCGCGCGATGCTGCAGCTCAAAGGCGCAGACCAAGTCAATTTCTAGGCGCGATCAGGCCAGCGCCCTGCCCGGCGACTGCCTTTCAGCCTGGCTCGGGCGGCGGCAGCAGCAACAGCGCCTTGCCTCACGCACCTGGGGTTGCAGGCCCGGGCACCGCCGCGGGCACCTGCGCGTGGCCAGGCGCTGCAAGCGGCCTGAGCACAGTCAACTCATCGCCACTCGAGCGGCCCGGTGCTCTGGGCTGCGGGGATCGGCTGCGCGCGAGACTTTCTGGGACCGGTCGAAGCGCCCTGATGATCAGGCTTCACCCGTAGGCGACCCCCACGACCGGCGCTTTTCGGCGGGGCCGTCGACCCGCACTGGATCGCAGCCGACTCCAAGGGCCGCATCAAGCTTGCCCAGTGTCGTTGCCGGTGGGGTCAGAGGCGAGAAAAAGGGCGTTTGAATTCCCTGTCCCCGGCCCGGTTGCAGCAGTTGCGGATGCAACTGCCGGCGCTGGAGCACCTCGTGCTGTGAAGCGGCGGGCCTGACCGTTGCCAGCTCCCGGTTGGAATGTCAGCTTGACCCCAATCGATTCCGCCACTCAAGCGCGGCCTTGAGCCCCTGCTCGCGCCGGATGCGATCGAACTCGGCGCGTTGCGACCCGCCCGAAGCCTCGATGAAAATGTCAAGTTCGAGCGCCGTGACGAGCGCATTGCGCAGACCCATGGCATCGAAGCTGCGGTTGATCGCGAGTTTCGTGAGCCGCACGGCGTTTGGCGCCGCGACCGCCATGGCACGCGCTATGGTGAGGGCATGCTTCATTTCCTCCCCGTCGGCTACCACGTGGTTGACGATGCCGAGCGCGAGTGCGCGCTCGGCCGAGAGCTGATCGTCACCAGTGAGCAACAGCTCCTTGGCCGCCTTCGGCCCGGCGACCCAGGGCAGCAGCAATGCGACCGCGCCGGAACCGAATTTGACTTCCGGCGCTCCGAACTTCGTCGATCGCGCTGCAACCGTCACGTCGCAGGCCAGGGACAGCTCGAATGCGCCGCCGATGCAATGCCCGTGCACGGCCGCGATGGTCGGCTTCGGGCAGTGCCAGAAGCCCATGATGAAGTCGAAATCGGCCTCGAGCATCGCCCGCCATTGCGCCAGATCGCGTTGCCCGGCGGTGGCGGCCCCGGCCTTGAGGTCGAAGCCGGCCGAGAAGGCGCGGCCTGCACCCCGCACGACGATCGCCGAAACCGCGTCGTTGGTCTCGAGCATGGCGAGCGCAGCCCTGGTCTCGGCGACCAGTTCAGCGTCGAAAGCGTTCAGCACCTTGGGCCGGTTGAAAGTCAGTATGGCGATGCGATCGGCAATCTCGACCGCGAGTGTGTTGTAGGTCACGTCGGGTTACTCCTGAGGTGTAGGCTCAACTGAAGCCAAGGTGGTCGAGTGCCCGATAGGCCGCCATCATCGCCGGAACCCCGATCGCTTTGAACGCGTGAAATCGCATTGGCCGAACCGGCGAAAACGGCAGCACCGGATCATGCTGCGGATCAATCACGACCCGCGCCAATTCAGCGCCAATTGCAGTTTGCCAGGCAACGCCACGGCCTTGGCAGCCAATGGCTACCAACAGCGTCGGCTGGGGTCGATGCAGCCGTGGCAAATAATCGGCGTGCACCGCTACCCGCCCACCCCAGCGGTGGGTGAAAGGAATTTCGTGCAGAGCGGGGAAATGCCTGCGCACGTCACAGGCAAGATGGCCCCAGTCGCGTTCCGAATCTGGCTCCCGGTAAGGTCCTCGGCCTCCCATCAGAAGGCGTCCGTCGTCGTCGAGCCGCCAGTACCGGATCACCCGGCGGGTGTCGGAGAGAACTTCGCCGTTGGGAAGCAGCGTCCGGCGCAGATGACTGGGGATCGGAGCGGTGGCGAGCTGCAGCGAATTCAAGGAGACGATGGATTGCGCCAGACCGGGCACGAGGGCATCGGAGTAGGCGTTGGTCGCCATCAGAACGGTGTCGGCGCGCACGGTGGCTCCGTTCGCGGTGGTGGCGAGCCACCCGCCACGGTCGGCATTGAGCGCGACCACCCGCGCTCCGGTGTAGATCCGGGCGCCAGCACCGATCGCGACTCGCGCGAGTTCGCGCGCATACGACAGCGGCTGCAGCGCCCCGGCCCGGTGGTCCGCGAAGGCGCCGAGATAGATGTCGGTACCGGCAACGGCTGC
>JANMSR010000309.1:0-1628 GCA_031389565.1 Burkholderiales bacterium | reverse complement strand
TTGATCTTGGCCGGATCGAACCCTGTTTCGGCCACGCGGAACGCGACCTTGAGTACCTTCTTCGGCTCGGTGCTCTGCGCATGCGCTGTCGCAGCCAAGGCCAGCGCGGTGGCCAACAGCAAGGGGCGGAAGCAGCTTTTCATGGCGACTCCGGTGCGGCGATATCCACATAGCGCCACCAGTCGCGCAGGAACGGATGCCGCTTGTAGCCCTGCACCTGGGCGTGCATCAGGTCGGTGGCGATGCGGTGGCTGGTAACTTTGTACGGCATGTAGGCGATGCCGAGTTGCTTGGCGTCGCGCATCACCGCTTCGCGCTCGGGGCCGTCGGGCAGCACGTTGGCGCGTTCGTAGAGCGCGTTGAAGGCCGGCAGGTCGAAGCGCGAGTGATTCGCCTGGCCCTTGTTCGGGCCGTACAGCAGGTCCAGGAAGTACAGGCCGTCGGGGCTGGTGCCGCCCCAGGCCACGCCCCACATCATCAGCTTGCCGGCGCGGCTGGCCTTCAACTGCTCGGGCCACTTGGCTATTCTGAAATCGATCTTCACGTGCACCGCGTCCATCGACTTCTTCCACAACTCCTGCGATTGGCGCGATGTCTGGTCGGGCTGGGCCGAGTACTCCAGCACCAGCGGCGAGCCGTCGGGCCGGTCGCGCCAGCCATCGCCATCTCTGTCAACGTAGCCGTAGAGGTCGAGCAGGGCCTTGGCGCGCGGCAGGTCGTGGTCGCTCATCTCGCTCTTCAGCGCCGGGTCGTAGCCCGACAGCAGCGGCGGGATGATGCTCTGGGCCGGAATCGCCTGGCCGCGGCGCAGCAACGTGATTTCCTTGTCTGCGTCGTAGGCCAGCGCCAGCGCGCGGCGCAAGGCCACCTTGTCGGGCGTGTAGCCGCCGACCACCGGGTGCTCCATGCCGAAGTAGGCCAGCGTGGCATCGACCAGCGGCACACGCTCCATCTGCAGGCCGCGCTTGACCAGGTGCGGCGCGAGCTTGTTGTTGGGGATGGCCGTGGTGGCGAATTCGTTGGGCAGGCGGTCGAGCAGGTCGTGCTCGCCGTTGAGGAAGGCCAGCCAGCGCGGCTGCACTTCTTCGACGATGCTGATCTCGACGCGGTCGACCATCGGCAGCTTGCGGCCCTTGAACTTGGCCGCGATGGCTTGTGCCGAGGCGTCGCTGTCGGCGCCTTGTTCGTCGTAGCGGTGCTCGCGGAAGTTCGGGTTGCGCTCGAGCACGATCTTGGCGCTGCGTTGCCAGCTCGCGAGGCGGAACGGCCCGGTGCCCACCGGGTGCTCCATCGACTTGTCCGGGTAGGCCTCGATCACTTCGCGCGCCACGGCGCCCGTCACCGCCCCGTCGGCGAAGACGTAATAAAAGCGCGGCGATGGTGCCGCCAGCCGCAACTCGAAGCGGTAGCGGTCGAGCGTGCGCAGGCCTTCGACCTCGGTGTCGTAGGGGAAGGCTTGCCTGTCGGCAATCGCTTTCTGGCGCAACTCCGTCAGCCCGAGGATCTTGCCGTTCTCCAGCAGAAACAGGTTCGGGCTCTTGAACTTCGGGTCGTAGTGGCGCTTGACCGAATAGACGTAATCGGCGGCGGTCAACTCGCGGCGCTGGCCTTTGAACGCCGGGTCATCG
>JANMSR010000297.1:0-7835 GCA_031389565.1 Burkholderiales bacterium | reverse complement strand
CGCGACGCTGGCGCAGGAACTGCAAGGCCGCGCGCTCGACGTCTGGACCTACTCGACCCAGGTCGACGCACGGCTGCGCGCCACCCAGCTCGGCTACGTCGACGGCGGCCTGGCGTTCGACCTGCACGAGGGCGGGTACAGCGTGGCCGTGCGCAGCACCCTGATCGGCGACTACAACGCCAGCAACCTGCTGGCCGTGATCGGCGGCCTGCGTGCGCTCGGCGTGCCGCTGGCCGACGCCGCGTCGGTGCTGCCGCAGCTCACACCCGTTCCGGGCCGCATGCAGCGCGTCAGCGCGAGTCAGGGTGCACCGGAAGTCGTGGTCGACTACGCCCACACCCCCGACGCACTGGAGAAGGTGCTGCACGCACTGCGCCCTCTGGCCACCGCACGCGGCGGCCGCCTGGTCTGCGTGTTCGGCTGCGGCGGCAACCGCGACGCCACGAAGCGCCCGCTGATGGGTGCCATCGCTGCGCGTGACGCCGATGCGGTGCTGGTCACCAGCGACAACCCGCGCGGCGAAGCACCGGCGGCGATTCTGGCCGACATCGTCGCCGGCATCGCGCAACGCGACCACGTCGCAGCGATCGAAGACCGCCGCGTCGCCATTGCCCGCGCTGTCGCCGATGCCGATGCACGCGACGTGATCCTGATCGCCGGCAAGGGCCACGAGGACTACCAGGAGATCGCCGGCGTCAAGCACCCGTTCTCTGATGTGCTCGAGGCCTCGGCGGCCCTGGCGCGGAGGATTGGATCTTGATGACGCTGGCCCAGGCCCATGCGCTGCTGCCCGGCTCGACGCTGATCGGCGACGCTGCGATCGTGATCGAGCGCGTGCACAGCGACACCCGCACGCTGCGCGCCGGCGATCTGTTCGTCGCGCTGAAGGGCGAACGCTTCGACGGTCACGACATGCTGGCCGGCGCGAAGGGCCAGGGCGCCGTCGCGGCGCTCGCCCAGCGCGGCCTGACCGAAGCCAGCCTGCCCGGCCTGCAAGTCGCCGACACCCAGCAGGCCCTCGGGCAACTGGCTGCCGCCTGGCGCGCCCGCTTGCACCTGCCGCTGATCGCGGTCAGCGGCAGCAACGGCAAGACCACCGTCACGCAGATGATCGCGGCCATCCTGCGCGCGTGGCTCGGCGAGGGCGCCTTCGCCACCGAGGGCAACTACAACAACCACATCGGCGTGCCGCTGACCCTCCTGCGCCTGCGCCAGGACGACGCCTGCTGGCACCGCGCCGGCGTGGTCGAGCTCGGCATGAACCACCCGGGCGAGATCGCCCAGTTGGCCCGGATCGCGCAGCCGACGATCGCATTGGTCAACAACGCCCAGCGCGAGCACCAGGAGTTCATGGCCAGCGTCGAGGCCGTCGCACGCGAAAACGGGGCCGCGATCGAGGCCCTCGGCGCCGCCGGCACCGCCGTCTACCCGGCCGACGACGACCACGCGCCGCTGTGGCACCGGCTCGCCGGCGTGCGGCCGCAACTCACGTTTGCGTTGCAGGGCGAGGCCGACATCACGGCCGATGCGCTCTGGGTTGCGGATGACGAAAAGTCGCATTGGGCGCTGGTGCTGCACACGCCGGCCGGCGCCGTCTCGCTGGCGCTGCACCTGGCCGGCTGGCACAACGTGAAGAACGCGCTCGCCGCCGCCTCGTGTGCGCTGGCGGCCGGCGCGCCGCTGGCCGCAGTGCAGCGCGGCCTCGAAGCCTTCGAGCCGGTCAAGGGCCGCTCGCAGATCAAGCGTGCCACGCTGCACGGCGTGCGCGTCGCCCTGGTCGACGACAGCTACAACGCCAACCCCGACTCGGTGCGCGCCGCGATCGAGGTGCTGGCCGCGATGCACGCACCGCGCCTGCTGCTGCTCGGCGACATGGGTGAAGTGGGCGATCGCGGCCCGGCCTTCCACGCCGAGGTCGGCGCCTATGCGCGCGAGCGCGGCATCGAGCACCTGTGGTGCGCGGGCGCGCAAAGCGGCGGGGCGGCGCGCGCCTTCGGCCCCTCGGCGCGGCATTTCGCCGACGTGCCGGCCCTGATCGCGGCACGCGGCGACCTGCCGGCCGCCGCGTCAGTACAGGTCAAGGGCTCGCGCTTAATGCAGATGGAACGCGTGGTGCAAGCCTTGCAGGAGACGCAGGAAACGCCGGGCCGCCCCAAGTTTCCTGGCTCCCCCTCGGGGGGGCGGACGCCGCAGGGCGGCGGCCTTGGGGGTCCTCAATAATGCTGCTCAGCCTGACCCAATGGTTGCAGATGCTCTACCCCGAGCAACTCGGCTTCCTGCGCGTTTTTCAGTACCTGACCTTTCGCGCCGTGCTGGCGGCGATGACGGCCCTGCTGATCGGCCTGGCCTTCGGGCCCTGGGTCATCGGCAAGTTGGCCGAGATGAAGATCGGCCAGCCGATCCGCGAGTACGGCGTCGCGGCGCACATCGCCAAGAGCGGCACGCCGACGATGGGCGGCGTGCTGGTGCTGATCGGCATCGGTGTGTCGACCCTGCTCTGGTTCGACTGGAGCAACCGCTTCGTCTGGATCGTGATGCTGGTCACCTTCGGCTTCGGTGCCATCGGCTGGGTCGACGACTGGCGCAAGGTGGTGCAGAAGAACCCCGAAGGCATGCGCTCGCGCGAGAAGCTTTTCTGGCAATCGCTGATCGGCCTGGTTGCCGCGTTCTACCTCTGCTTCGCGGTCTCGGAGAGCTCCAACCTGCGTGTCTTCCAGCTCTTCATGCGCTGGGTGCAAAGCGGCTTCTCGACCGCGCTGCCGCCCAACGCCGACCTGCTGGTGCCGTTCTTCAAGACCATCAGCTACCCGCTCGGGGTGTGGGGCTTCATCATCCTGACCTACCTGGTTATCGTCGGCACCAGCAACGCGGTCAACCTCACCGACGGCCTGGACGGGCTGGCGATCATGCCGGTGGTGATGGTCGGCTCGGCGCTGGGCGTGTTCGCCTACGTCGTCGGCAGCTCGGTCTACAGCAAGTACCTGCTGTTTCCGTACATCCCCGGCGCTGGCGAGTTGCTGATTTTCTGCGCCGCGATGGCCGGCGCGGGGCTGGCCTTCCTGTGGTTCAACGCGCATCCGGCCCAGGTCTTCATGGGTGACGTGGGCGCGCTCTCGCTCGGCGGCGCGCTCGGCACCATCGCCGTCATCACGTGCCAGGAAATCGTGCTCGCCATCATGGGCGGCATCTTCGTGGTCGAGGCGCTGTCGGTGATGCTGCAGGTGGTTTGGTTCAAATGGACCAAGCGCCAGACCGGCACCGGCATGCGGCTGTTCAGGATGGCGCCCCTGCACCACCACTTCGAGAAGAGCGGTTGGAACGAGTCGCAGGTCGTGATCCGCTTCTGGATCATCACGATGCTGTTGTGCATGGTCGGCTTGGCGAGCCTCAAATTGCGATGATGGTGCCCCGTAGCTCACTTCGTTCGCGGCCCCCAGGGACCGGTACGGGCCCTTGCGTGGCCCATGGGGCGCTCGGCTGCCTTGGGTCGGGCCGGCGGGAGCCGAGATGAAGCATCTCGCCGGCCTGTCGGTCCTCGTGCTCGGCCTGGGTGAATCGGGGCTGGCGATGGCCACCTGGTGCGCCAGCCTGGGTGCCAGCGTTCGGGTCTGGGACTCGCGTGAGTCACCGCCGCAAGCCGCAGCACTCGCGCTCGCGGCACCGCAGGCCACGTTGTTCGGCAGCGCGATCGATGCCGTTGCGCTTGCAGGCGTGCAATTGGTCTTGAAGAGCCCGGGCCTGTCGCCGCACGACGCGCGCATCGCCGCGCTGCTCGACGCCGCGCGGACGCAGGGCATCGCGGTGCACGGCGAGCTCGACCTGTTTGTGCACGCGCTGGACGATTTGCGCCAGCAACGCGACTACGCGCCCAAGCTCATCGCCATCACCGGCACCAACGGCAAGACCACCACCACCGCGCTGACGGCCCTGCTCATCGAGCGCTGCGGCAAGCGCGTCGCGCTGGCCGGCAACATCGGTCCGACGATGCTCGACACGCTGGCGGCCGCACTCGCCGCGGTGGCCGACGACGGCACGCCCGCGCCGCTGCCCGAGGTGTGGGTGCTGGAGCTGTCGAGCTTCCAGCTCGATGGCGTGCGCGGATTCGAGCCGACGGCGGCGACGGTGCTCAACGTCACGCAGGACCACCTCGACTGGCATGGTTCGATCCAGGCCTATGCGGCGGCGAAAGCGTGCGTGTTCGGCAGCCAGGGCGTGATGGTGCTCAATCGCGACGATGCACTGGTCGAGGCGATGCTGCCGCCGGCGCCCGTGCCGGTCAAGGGCAAGCCCAAGGCCGTGTCGCGGACCGTCGTGCGCTTTGGCCTGACAGCGCCGCGGCGGCCGGGCGACTTCGGCCTGGTGGTCGACAACGGCATGGCCTGGCTCGTGCGCGCCCTGGACGAAGAAGAAGGCTCGCGCAAACGAGGCTGGGTGGCCGACCCCGAAGATCTGCACCTGCAGCGCCTGATGCCGGCCGACGCGCTGCACATCCGCGGCCGCCACAACGCGGCCAACGCGCTGGCCGCACTGGCCCTGGCCACGGCCGTCGACTGCTCGCTGGCGCCGATGCTGCACGGGCTGCGCGAGTACCGCGGCGAGCCGCACCGCGTGGCCTTCGTGGCCAGCGTCGGCGGCGTCGAGGCCTTCGACGACAGCAAGGGCACGAATGTGGGCGCCACGGTGGCCGCGCTGCACGGCCTGGGCGCCGACAAGTCGCCGGCCAAGCTGGTGCTGATCCTCGGCGGCGACGGCAAGGGCCAGGATTTTTCGCCGCTGGCCGCAGCGGTGGCGCAGCATGCGCGTGCGGTCGCGCTGATCGGCCGCGACGCCGCGTCGATCGAAGCCGCGATCGGGGCCGCATCGGCCGCCAGCGGCGTGACGCTACAGCGCCACGACACGCTCGAGGCCGCCACCGCCTGGTGCTTCGCGCAGGCACGCGCGGGCGACGCCGTACTGCTCAGCCCGGCCTGCGCCAGCCTGGACATGTTCCGCAACTACGGCCACCGCGCCGAGGTGTTCGTGGCCGCGGTGCAGGCCCACGCCGCGGCGCAGGGGGTGTTGTGGTGACGCTCGCCTGGCGCCGATGGCTGCCGTCGCCGGCTGCGTGGCTCGGCGCCCTGCGCACGCGCTTCGCAGGGGCCGAGGCCGGCGGCGCACGGGTGCCGATCCGCGACTGGGTCGGCCCGACGCCGGCCCAGCCCGGCCGCGCGCTCGGTTTCGACCAGGCACTCGTCTGGGTGGTGCTGGCGCTGCTGCTGCTCGGCCTGGTGATGGTGTATTCGGCGTCGGTGGCCTTGCCCGACAACCCGAAGTTCGCGCGCTACGCGCCCACGCACTTCCTGTCGCGCCACGCGCTGTCGCTGGCCATTGCCTTCGTCGCGGCGCTGGCGGTGGTGCAGATCCCGATCGCGCTGTGGGAGAAGTACGCGGCGTGGGTCTTTGTCGCCGCACTGATCCTGCTGGTGCTGGTGTTGCTGCCGATGATCGGCAAGGGCGTCAACGGTGCGCGGCGCTGGATCCCGCTCGGCTTGATGAACTTCCAGCCCAGCGAACTGGCCAAGCTCGGTATCGCGCTGTACGCGGCCAGCTACATGGTGCGCAAGATGGACACGCGCGAGAACTTCTTCCAGGCGGTGACGCCGATGGCCATCGCGCTGGGTTTCATCGGCGTGCTGTTGCTGGCCGAGCCCGACATGGGCGCCTACATGGTGATCGCAGCCATCGCGCTGGGCATCCTGTTCCTCGGCGGCGTCAACGGCCGCATGTTCGCGCTCGCGGCGGCCGTGCTGGTGGCGGCCTTTGTGCTGATGATCGCGCTGAGCCCCTGGCGCGCGGAGCGCATCTTTGCCTACCTCGACCCGTGGAACCCGGTCTATGCGCAGGGCCGCGCCTACCAGCTCACGCACTCGCTGATTGCGTTCGGCCGCGGCGAAATCTTCGGCCAGGGGCTCGGCTCGTCGGTCGAGAAGCTGCACTACTTGCCGGAGGCGCACACCGATTTCCTGCTCGCCGTGGTTGGCGAGGAACTCGGCTTTGTCGGCGTGTTTGCCGTTATCGCAGCCTTCTTCTGGTTGACGCGGCGGATCTTTCACATTGGCCGGCAGGCGGTCGCTCTGGACCGCGTGTTCGCCGGGCTGCTGGCGCAGGGCATCGGCATCTGGATGGGGGCGCAGGCGTTCATCAACATGGGGGTGAATCTGGGCGTGCTGCCGACCAAGGGGCTGACCTTGCCGTTGATGAGCTATGGCGGGTCGGCGATTTTGATGAACCTGATTTCGCTGGCGATCGTTTTGCGGATCGATGTCGAGAATCGGTCTCTGATGCGCGGGGGGCGCGCGTGAGCCACCTCGTGATCATGGCCGCCGGCACGGGAGGCCACATCATCCCCGGCTTGGCCGTGGCCCAGGAGATGCAATCCAGAGGCTGGACCGTGAGCTGGCTGGGAACGCGAGAGGGCATGGAAAACCGCCTCGTGCCGGCGCAAGGCATCGCCATCGACAGCATCGGCTTCAGCGGCCTCCGAGGCAAAGGCTTGCTGCACACCCTCACCGGCGGCCTGCGCCTGCTCAAGGCCTTCTGGGAATGCCTCACGCTGCTGAAGAAACGCAGCGCCGACGCCGTGCTCGGCATGGGCGGCTACGTCTGCTTTCCCGGCGGGCTGATGGCCTCATTGCTCGGCAAGCCGCTGCTGCTGGTCAATGCCGATGCCTCATTGCTGCTGTCGAACCGGGCGCTGCTGCCGGTGGCCGACCGCATCGCCTTCGGCTTCGACGGCGCTGCGGCCACCACGCACAAGCGTGCGGTGGTCACCGGCAATCCGGTGCGCGCCGAGATCGAGGCGCTGCCGGAGCCGGCCGAGCGCTATGCCGGTCGCCACGGGCCGCTCGAGCTGCTGGTGGTCGGCGGCAGCCTGGGTGCCAAGGTGCTCAACGACACGTTGCCGCTGGCCCTGGCCTTGATCGAGCCCGCGCGCCGGCCGCGCGTGACCCATCAAACCGGTGCGCTGCAACGCGACGGCGTTCGCGAGGCGTATGCCGCGGCGGGGGTGCATGAGGGCGTCGAAGTGCTGGCCTTCATCGACAACATGGCCGATCAGCTCGCGGCCTGCGACGTGATGATTTGCCGCGCCGGCGCGGTGACGGTCAGCGAGCTGTGTGCCGGCGGCGTGCCGGCCGCGCTGGTGCCGCTCGTCGTCAGCACCACCGCGCACCAGCGCGACAACGCGCTGTTCATGGCCCAGCACGGCGCGGCGATCCACCTGCCGCAAGCCGAGCTGTCGCCGCAATCGCTGGCCGCGTTGCTGCAAGGGCTGGACCGCGCGTCGTTGCAGGCGATGGCCGAGAAGGCGCGATCGCTGGCGCGTCCGCGCGCCGCCGCCCGTGTCGCCGATGAAATCGAAGCCCTGGTGAGACCGCGATGAAACATGCCATCAAACACATTCATTTTGTTGGCGTCGGCGGCTCGGGCATGAGCGGCATCGCCGAGATCCTGCACAACCTGGGCTACACCGTGTCGGGCTCGGACCAGAACGACAGCCCGACCTTGCAGCGACTGGGCCAGCTCGGCATCCGCGTTTTCGTCGGCCACGACGCCAGGCAGATCAAGGGCGCCGGCGCGGTGGTGACATCGACCGCGGTCGGTGGAGGCAACCCGGAAGTGATCGCGGCCCGCGCGGCGCGCGTGCCGGTGGTGCCGCGCGCAGCAATGCTGGCCGAGCTGATGCGCCTCAAACGCGGCATCGCCATCGCCGGCACGCATGGCAAGACGACGACCACCTCGCTGGTGGCCAGCGTGCTGGCCGAGGCCGGCGTCGACCCGACCTTCGTCATCGGCGG
>JANMSR010000172.1:0-2749 GCA_031389565.1 Burkholderiales bacterium | reverse complement strand
TCAACAGGGCGTTGTTCTGGTACCGCACCGAGCCCTTGGCCGTGTTCGGCTACAAGACGGCCGAACGGTTGGTCTCCGAAGGGCGCACCGACGACGTGCTGCGCTACGTCACCTCGCTCGAGGCCGGCGCCGCCGGATGATCCTCACCGACCTGGGCTCCGTCACGGCCTACCGCATGCACACGCCGAAGTGGGCGACCGCTCCCACGAGCGGCGCTGGCGCGGCAACCCATGGCGGGCGGGCCAATCGCCCCGGCGTACAGGCCCTTTACCTGGCGCTCGAGGCGGACACGGCCGTGCGGGAGTATCAACAAGTCTCCCCGTTGATGCCGCCGGGCACCCTCGTGAGCTACACGGTGAGCGCCAAGGCAGTGGTCGACTTCCGGCGCGGCTACGACGCGGCGGCCTGGTCGCCGCTGTGGGAGGAGTTCTACTGCGACTGGCGCGAGCTCTGGTTCAACCAGCGCGTCGAGCCGCCCAGCTGGGTGCTGGCCGACGAAGCGCTGGCCGCGAGGGCGAAGGGCATCCTATTTGCGTCGCAGATCGCGCCGGGCGGTATCAACCTGGTGCTCTACAACGAGATGCTCGGCGCCGACGACAAGCTGACCGTCTACGACCCGGCGGGCGCGCTGCCAAAGACCCAGGACTCCTGGCGCTGACAGCAGGTGACGGGGCGCAAAGGGTCGCCATATCCAGTCGAGCCTCCGAACGCTCAGCTACATGATAAGTTATATTATCATGTTGCTAAGAAACGGGTGACAAGCCGGGCGGTTTCAGAACACAATCGAGCAAGTGCTTGATTGGCATGGGGTTTTTAGAAAAACGGGGGGCGGGGGCCGGCACCCAGCCCCCCCGAAGTCGTGTTGAGTGGGCAAAGAGCACGTCGCTCAAGATCGACGATCAAATATAGTATCGTCATGTGTTGTATGTAGTATCATACACACTACACATGCAACAGAGGCTTCGCCGATGGCCATCACAAGAGACCAGATCTTCGCGATCGCCGACGAGATCGACGCCGCCGGGCAGAACGCGACGCTGGCAGCGGTGCGCAAGGCGCTGGGGGGCGGCAGCTTCACGACGATCTCCGAAGGCATGACCGAGTGGAAAGCGCGCAAGGCAGCCAAGGAGACACCGCTGCGCGAGCCCGCACCGTCGGCGGTTGCCGATCGCCTGGCCGAGCTCGGCTCTGAAATCTGGACTTCTGCGCTGGAACTGGCCAATGGCCGCCTGGTGACCGAGCGCGAAGCCCTCGAAGCGGCGCGCCTGCATCTCGAAGCCGACAAAGCAGAGGCCGCCGAACTGGCTGACCAGGTCACCGCCGAGCTTGAAGTCGCCAAGACAGCGCTGTTGACAGCGAGCACGGCCGAGCAGGCTGCGCGCAGCGAATGCGACGCCTTGCGCCAGGCGCTTGCCGAACAGAGGCTGCAAGCGGCCACCAGCGAGGCTCGCGCCAACGAAATAGAAAAGCGCGCGAACGATCTCAACGCCGAACTGGCGCGGGTCAACCAGCAAAACGCCGATCTCGTCGCCGGCCTGGCGGCCGCAGCCAAGCATGTTGCGCCGCCGGGTGCAGGGTCGGCCCGGAACACCTGACACTGGCGTGGCCACGTCCTGCAACGCGCTGGCCTTGGTTGCGGCCTTGCTTGAAGGCCGGGCCCGCAGCACCCTGGCCGCCGTCGCGGCGCGGTGCACGTCATGACTGCAGGCCCAAACCCGCACCGACACTCAGACGTTGGACAGCCCCCCATGCAGGCAGGAGGGCAGGGCGCGGCGACGTCGCCCGGGCGCGCAAACGTTCGCGTGGGCGCCGTCCGGCAACGCAAGCTGCACGTCGGCCACTTCGCTTTCATGCGCTCGGTGGTGCAGGGGCTAGATCCGCGCGAAAGCTGGGAGCGCTATTTCCGTGTCGAAGGCGAGGCCACCGACGAGCGCACCGTGCGCGCCACCATCGCCTGGATTCGGGACGAGTTCGCCGCCGCCGCGAAGCGCCAGGATCGCCACGGCACGGCGCGGCTGGTGCGCATCGATGTCAGCAAGATTGCCGACCCGTCGCTTGAACTGCCGAGCCTCGAAGCCTTCGCCGAGGCGCGTGGGCTCGAAGATTTCTCGCAGCGAGAGAAGCTCGAAGCTTACGAAACTGAATACGGCCGTGCGTCGCAGCGAATGCGCCGGCGTGCGCGACTGATCACGCGCCAGCTCGAAGCGCTGCGCTGGCTCGAAGGCCTGGTCGCACAGTCGCCGAAGGCGGGCGACTCGGTGGCGGCCTGGCTGAATCCGGCGCTGGCCGGCCACTTGGAGGCGGCCGACATCTTCACGCTGGCCCAGCTGGTCGAACGCATCAACGGTGTCGGCCGGCGCTGGTACGCGGGCATCAAGGCGATGGGGGAGGGCAAGGCGCAGCGCATCGTCGAGTGGCTCCGGGAACATGAGAACAGCATCGAACTGCAACTCGGCCGCCATGTGGCGATGGCGCGCAGCCAGCTCTACGCGCACGAACTCAACGCCGTCGTCGCGCCGGCCAGCGACATACGCCCGCTCGAAAAGTTCATCGTGCCCGCCGAACTCGATGGCACGCGCGGTCTGTACCGGCGCCCACAGCCTCAATGCCTGCTGAAGGCAACCAACGACTACCAGGCCATCCTTGCCTGGCTGCGTTCCAAGCACGGCCTCACATCAGAACAGAAGGCCCACCTCAAGGCGCGCCGGCGTCAGCGCCAGATCGGGGACGGAAGCGGCGTCGAGCAGGG
>JANMSR010000115.1:0-5218 GCA_031389565.1 Burkholderiales bacterium | reverse complement strand
CCCACCCGCCGGTCCCGCAACCCCTGCCCGCAGCGTGCGACTGGCGCTGCAGGTCGACCTGGGCGACGAGCTGAAGATCCGCGGCCGCGGCCTGGACACCCGCTTGCGCGGTGCGCTGGCGCTGTCGAGCCCGGGCGGCCGACTGGCCGTCAACGGCAGCGTCCGCACGGAGGCTGGCAACTACGCCGCTTACGGCCAGAAGCTGGCCATCGAACGCGGCGTGCTGCACTTCAACGGCCCGGCCGAGAACCCGCGCCTGGACATCCTGGCCGTGCGCCCCAACCTGGACCTGCGCGTGGGCGTGCAGGTCAGCGGCAGCGCGCAGTTCCCGCGCGTGCGGCTGTTCAGCGAACCCGAAATGAGCGACACCGACAAGCTGTCCTGGCTGGTGCTCGGCCGCGCCCCCGACGGTTTGGGGCGCACCGACACGGCCCTCCTGCAACGCGCCGCGCTGGCCCTGCTGGCCGGCGAAGGCGAAGGCATGGACCAGGCCCTGCTGGCCAACATCGGCCTGGATGAATTCTCGGTGCGACAAATCGAAAGCGGCGACGTGCGCGACACCGTGGTCACGTTGGGCAAGCAGCTCTCGCGGCGCTGGTACGTGGGCTACGAGCGCGGCGTCAACAGCACCGCGGGCACCTGGCAGTTGATCTACCGCGTGGCGCAGCGCCTGACCGTGCGCGCGCAGGCCGGCGAGGACAACGCGCTGGATGCGATCTGGGCCTGGCGCTGGAATTGAGGCGGCCTCGGCGCAACGATCTGGCGACAGCGCAACACGCCTGACGGTCTGTCAACATTTCGTATCGACACCAAACAGCCTTACACCCAACCCGATGGGTCGCGGAAAGGCAGGCGTTCGCCAACCCCTGCACGCATCGTCTTGCCCCGCCAGTGCAGGACCGGCCGGCGACTTGGGCGGTGGGCTGCGTGTCGGCTGGCTTTACACGTCGAGGGCCCTGCCATTCGCCGCGCGTCGGCTGCTGAGGGCATTGTTCAAGCGATTCAACAACTTACGTTCGGCGCACGACGTGACATCGCTGCTGGCCCATTCCTTGCGTTCAGGTCATCCATGACGTTTGCGGTACGTCGAAACGTGGAAAGGTTTCTATGCGACTCCTAAGCTTGAAGGCGGCCTCTTTGGCGCTACTCAGTTCGGCGGCGATGCTGTTTCCGGGCGTGTCCAGCGCCGGCGCGATCTTCATCACCGGCCACGACCCGGACTTCCACGCGCAGCCGGGTGCCGGCGTCGGCGGTACGTTGCTGGCCACGGGCCTGTCGTTCGTCACCGGCGGCACCTATAAGGACGCCTCTGCCGCAAAGTTCCTGTGGGTAGAGTCGAACATCGCGGCGCCCGGTGGCCACTTGAAGGGCTACCTGTCGCTCGACGACATCGGCGTCACTGGCGCCGACTTCGATCGGGTCGACGGCGCCGGCTTCGCCACCGCCAACCTGTCAGCGTACACCGCGATCGCGATCGCCTCCTCGTTCGGCGGCACGCTGACGCGGGTCGAGCTCGACGCGCTGATCGCCCGCAAGGCCGACATCGAGGCCTTCATCAATGCCGGCGGCGGCCTGTTCGCATCGTCGGAGTGCTACCCCTGCGGCGCGGACCTGCTCGGCTCGGCCAGCGGGCTGTTCGGCTACCTGCCCGTGTCGGTCACGTCGATCGGCGCGAATTTGCCGTTCACCGTCACCGCATTCGGTGCATCGCTAGGCCTGACAGATGCCGACATGAACGATCCGACCCACAACTCGTTCGGCTTGGTCGGCGGCCTCAACGTCGTCGATACCGACGCATCCGGCAATGCGACCACCCTGGCCGGTGTCGTTACGATCGGCGGCGGCGGATTCAACCCTGTGCCCGAACCCGGCACGCTGACGCTGGTGGGCGCGGCGCTGATCGTCGCGATGTCGGCTGGGCGCCGTCGCCGGGTCGCCTGATCGCAGATCGACCGGGCCAAGAGCCCCGCGCCGCGGGGCTCTTTCGTTGCTGATGCAACCGCAGAGCCGCCGACAGCCGCACCGCGGCGACTGAGGCGCATGACCTGTGCCGGAACGCGTGGCGACAACGGACCTCTGAGCAACCATGCTCGGTCCGTGCGGTGAAATGCAGGGGTCTTGGCGATGACGGCCTCCTGGACTGGGACCACGACTGCTGCCGCAACACGAGATCTATGTCCAGCACAGGGTGACGCGGAGCATCAAGGCGCGAGTGCTCGCACAATGGCCGAACACGAAGCGTGGCGAACGTCGTCTTGCTGGTGACGACCACATCGGCCTGAAGGCACCTCACCGCATGGAGCCGGACCGACCGGCGCCGCGTCACTCCTGTGCGTTCTCGGCGGCGCCGCCGTCGACGCGCCAGCGCAGCATGCCGCCGGCGAGGTTGGCGACTTGCGTGAAACCGGCCTGCTGCAGCATCGCCACCGCGCGCGCGGAGCGTGAGCCGGAGCGGCACACGGCGACCACCGGGCGTTGGCGGTCGAGCGCCGTGAGGCTGTCCTTCAATGCGCCGAGCGGGATCAGTTGGGCGTTCGCAATGTGGCCGAGCGGGCCGTGGAATTCGGCCGGCTCGCGCACATCGACGATCTGCACGCCGCCGGTGTGGGCCGCTTCGGCCAGCGCATGCGGGTCGATCTCCCACAGGCCGCCGAAGCTGCAGCGCACGCGGGCCCAGTTCGGTTCGGTGGCGGCCCAGGCCTGGCCCTCGGGGCGGCCGCAGCGCAGGTTGGCGGGCACGGCGATGTCGAGCTTCTTCGGGTGCGGCAGGTTGAGGTTTTGCATGTGGCCGGCGAAATCGTCTGCGCTGACTTCGCCGCCCAGGCGCGGGTTGTAGCGGCGCTCTTCCTCGACGCTGGTGACGGTGAGGCCGTTGTAGTCGTGGCCGGGGTAGACCAGGCAGGTGGCCGGCAGGGTGAACAGTTGCTGCCGTACCGAGGCATACAGCGTGCGCGAATTGCCCTGCTGGAAGTCGGTGCGGCCGCAGCCGCGGATCAGCAGGCAGTCGCCGCTGAAGGCGCGGCCCTCGTCGTCCAGCACGTAGCTCAGGCAGCCGTTGGTGTGGCCGGGCGTGGCGCGCACGCTGAGCCAGCGCGCGCCGAAGTCAACGCGGTCGCCGTGTTCGAGCCGCCGGTCGGCCCCTTCGGCAGCGCCGGCACGGGCCAGCGCGATGCGGCTGCCCAGGCGTTCGCGCAGCAGCCAGGCGCCGGTGACGTGGTCGGCATGGACATGCGTGTCGAGCGTCCAGGCCAGCGTCAGGCCGAGTTCGTCGATGAGTGCCGCGTCGCGCCGTGCCTGCTCGTACACCGGGTCGATCAGCAGCGCCTGGCCGCTGGCGCGGTCGGCCAGCAGGTAGGTGTAGGTCGACGAGGTGGTATCGAAGAGTTGGCGAAAGATCAGCATCCGCCGATGATCGCCGGCCCCTGCGCTGCACGCAAGCGGCGCGCTGGCGGCGCGCGGGCGTCGGTGGTGCGGGGCGACACGATGATGGTCAGGCGAATCGCGCCGGGCGCCGTGCCGGCCCTGCAACAGCGCGAGGTACGATGGGGCGGCTATCGCCTGCATGGCTGCCGGCGCCATTGCTTTGCACATGACCGACCACTACGCCGTCATCGGCCATCCGATCCAGCATTCCAAGTCGCCGTTGATCCACACCCGCTTTGCGCGAGCAACCGGCCAGGACATCGAGTACAGCCGCATCGAGGCGCCACTCGACGGCTTCGCCGCGACGTTGCGCGCGTTCGCCGACCGTGGCGGCTCGGGCGTGAACGTCAGCGCGCCGTTCAAATTGCAGGCCTTCGAAGCTGCCAGCGCACGCAGCCAGCGCGCCGTGCAGGCCGGCGCGGTCAACGCGATGAAAGTGCTGCCCGACGGCCGTTTCGCCGCTGAGAACTTCGATGGCGTCGGGCTGGTGACCGACCTGCAAAACAACCTCGGCTTCCCCCTGGCCGGGCGGCGCGTGCTGTTGCTGGGCGCCGGTGGCGCGGCGCGCGGTGCCATCGGTCCGCTGCTGGCCCAAAGCCCCGCGGCGCTGGTGATCGCCAACCGCACCCCGAGCAAGGCCCGCGCCCTGGCGACTGAAGCCAGCGCCTGGGCCCCCGTCCGGCTCAGGGGCTGCGGCGAAGCTGACCTGGCTGACGACGAGCCGTTCGACCTGGTCATCAATGCCACCTCTGCCGGCCAGGACGGCGCCGCACCCACTCTCGCGCCGCAGGTCTACTCACGCCACGGCCTGGCCTATGACATGGTCTACGGCCGCGGCCTCACGCCGTTCTTGCGGGCGGCCCAGGCCGCCGGCGTGCGGCAGTTGGCCGACGGCGTGGGCATGCTGGTCGAGCAGGCCGCCGAAGCCTTCACGTGGTGGCGCGGCGTGCGTCCCGCCACGCGTGCCGTCATCGCCGAGATCAGCCTGCCCCTGGTGTGACGTCTCGGGGCGGGGCTCCTACAATCCGCGCCCACGCCGCCGTAGTTCAATGGATAGAACGAGCGCCTCCTAAGCGCAGATGCAGGTTCGATTCCTGCCGGGGGCGCCAACATCGGCGTTGTCGAACTCGATCGAATCAACGCCGCATCGCGCGTGACAACAGCAGCACCGGCAGCAGACCCACCGCGACGATCGCCAGCGACGGCAGCGCGGCCTCGGCCAGGCGCTCGTCACGCGCCAGGTTGTAAGCCACCACGGCCAGCGTGTCGCTGTTGAACGGGCGCAGCACCAGGGTAGCCGGCAACTCCTTCATCACGTCGACGAACACCAGCAGCGACGCCGCCAGCATCGAGCGCCGCAGCAGCGGCACGTGCACCTCGGCCAGCAGCCGGCCCCGCGAGGCACCGAGCATGCGCGCGCTGTCGTCCAGGCTCGCCGGCAGGCGCGCGTAGCCGGCCTCCAGCGATTGCAGGGCAACGGCCGAGAAGCGCACCAGGTAGGCGTACAGCAAGCCGGCCGTGCTGCCGGTGACGAGGGCCGCCAGCGGCGCCTCGGGCCACAGCGCCTGCACGGCGCCCAGCGGCAGCAGGATGCCGACCGCGATCACCGCCCCGGGCACCGCGTAGCCCAGCGACACGGTGCGCATGGCGCCGGTCAGCACGCGGGTGCGCCAGCCGCGGTCGGCGCGCGAAGCCGCCATGCGCAACGCAAAGGCCAGCGCCAACGCCAGCGCGGCGGCCAGCAGCGCAGCGATGGCCGCGAGCTGGAAACTCGTCAGGCACCACTGCACGAATC
>JANMSR010000109.1:0-11082 GCA_031389565.1 Burkholderiales bacterium | reverse complement strand
CCGCCGACCACCGACTCCAGCAGGAAACCCTGGCGCTGGCCACCGACCAGCTTCAGGTACAGCGACAGCGGCGTTTCGAGGTCGGCGAAGGCCTCGCTGATCAGGGGGATACGGTTGAAGCCTTGCGCGGCCAGGCTTTTGAATTCGAGTTCGGTGATCACTTCAGGGTCCTTGCGTGCCCCGCGGCTGCGAGCATCGGGTGCCGGGCGTGGGGTGACATCGACGAGACGGGCCAGGCGTGCAAGCCGGGCCGGCGGGCATCAGTGTTGCCGCGCGCGACGCCAGGGCCAGGCTCCCCGGCTTTGCGGCCCGGTGCCCATCGATCGTCGTGAAGTGGTCGTCATGACGCGGCGCAGTCTATCAGCCATGCGGCGCCGCAGCGCAGCGGCGGCACGCAGCAGCGCCAGCTCTGCCAAGTTGCGATTGACCGCGATATCGAAGTCGCGCAGCGTGTCGATCCGCGTGCCGTCGAAGTCGACGCCGGCCGCTTCGAATCGGCCCGGGCTCAGCGTGCCAATTCGACGCGCATCGCGTCGATCACCGCCTTGTAGTCCGGCTGGCCGAAGATCGCGCTGCCGGCCACGAAGGTGTCGGCACCGGCATCGGCAATGCGGCGGATGTTGTCGACCTTGATGCCGCCGTCCACCTCGAGGCGGATGTCGCGCCCGCTCGCGTCGATGACCTTGCGCAGGCGCTCGATCTTGCGCAGGGCCGCATCGATGAAGCTCTGCCCGCCGAAGCCCGGGTTGACGCTCATCACCAGCACCAGATCGACCTTGTCGATCACCCATTCGAGCACGTCGATCGGCGCCGCAGGGTTGAACACCAGCCCGGCCTGCTTGCCCTCGGCCTTGATCAGTTGCAGCGTGCGGTCGACATGCGCGCTGGCGTCGGGGTGAAAACTCACCAGGTCGGCGCCGGCGCGGCAGAAGGCCTGCGCCAGTGCATCGACCGGCCGCACCATCAGGTGCACGTCGATCGGCACCGTGCAGTGCTTGCGCAGCGCCGCGCAGACCATCGGCCCGAACGTCAGGTTGGGCACGTAATGGTTGTCCATCACGTCGAAGTGGATACTGTCGGCGCCGGCGGCGATGACGTTCTTCACCTCGTCGCCCAGGCGGGCGAAGTCGGCGGACAGGATCGAAGGGGCAATGCGGTAGGGGGTCATGCCGTGGGCGAGCAATTCGCGTGGATTCTAGAATCGCCCGCTATGGCCCACCCCCAGTTCACCTGCACAGCGAGCGTTGCCTACCTGCCCGAGCAGTCGCAGCCGCAGGCCGGCGTGCACGCTTTCGCCTACACCGTGACCATCGTCAACAGCGGCGACGTGACGGCGCAACTGGTCGCACGGCACTGGGTCGTCGCCGACGCCAACGGCCACACCGAGGAAGTGCGCGGGCTGGCTGTGGTCGGCCACCAGCCGCTGCTCAAGCCCGGCGAGAAGTTCGAGTACACCAGTTGGACGCGCATCGCCACGGCCCAGGGCACGATGCGCGGCACCTACTTTTGCATGACCGAAGACGCGCAACCGTTCGACGCGCCGGTGCCCGAGTTCGTCTTGACGCGGCCGGAGCACCTTCACTGATCGCGATGTCGTCGGCGTCCTGGGACCTGACCGCGCTGCTGTTCGAAGACGCGGCCTGGGCTGGCTGCCGGCTCTGGTCGAGGTCACGCGCGCCGCGCACCGGCGCCGGCTGTGGCGCGCGCCGCACCTTTCTTTGGCCGCCTCGGGCCACCGCCGTGCGCGCGGTGTCAGCGCCCTGACGCGTCGGGGTCGTCGTCGTTGCGCTCGCCGCGGCGGCGGCCCGAAAACATGGTCCACCAAACGATGAACAGCAGGATCAACAACGCACCCAGCGCCTCGAGCAAGAGCAGCCACATGCGCCGAGCTTACTGGGCCGCGCTGCCTGTGCTCGTGGCCCTGCTCGGTGGCTGCGGCGGGTTGCCGCTGCAGGCCCCGGCGCCGGTGGCAGAACGCACCAGCGTCGAGAGCCGCGCCGACAGCCCGCTCGCCGCGCCCGCCGCCTCGCTGCACCCCGGTGCTCGCTGGCTGCCTGCGGCCTGGGCCGATCTGCCCGGCTGGAACAACGACCGAACGCGCGAGGCCTGGCTGGCCCTGCAGCGCAGTTGCGAGCGCATGCCGGCCGAGGTCCAGCGCGACGCGCCGGGCTGGCTGCGCGTGTGCCAGGAGGCACTGCGAACGCCACCCGCCGACGACGCCGCCACCCGCGCCTGGCTGATGCAGCGCATGGCGCCTTTTCGGGTGCTGCCGCTGGACGCGAGCGCGTCGGGCGAGGGCCTGGCCACCGGCTACTTCGAGCCGCAGATCGACGCCAGCCGCACGCCGCGCGGCGCGATGCGCGTGCCGCTGCATGCGCCCCCGGCCGACCTGGCCACGCGTAAGCCCTGGTTCACGCGGGCGCAGATCGAGACCCTGCCCGCGGCCCAGGCCGCCTTGCGCGGCCGCGAGCTGGCGTTTGTGGCCGACCCGCTCGACGCGCTGCTGCTGCAAGTGCAGGGCTCGGGTCGCGTGCGCCTGGTGGCGGCCGACGGGCGCAGCCAGGTCGTTCGCCTGGCCTACGCCGGCCACAACGACCAGCCCTACCAGTCGATCGGCCGCTGGCTGATCGACCAGGGCGAAATCAAGCCCGGCGAAGCCTCGTGGCCGGCGATCCGCGACTGGGCGCGGCGCTTTCCCAGGCGCGTGCCCGAACTGCTCGCCGCGAACCCACGGGTGGTGTTCTTCCGCGAAGAGCCCCTGCCCGACGCCAACCTCGGCCCGCGCGGCGCGCAGGGCGTGGCTTTGCTGCCCGAGCGCTCGATCGCGGTCGACCCGAAAAGCGTGCCCTACGGCACCCCCGTCTGGCTCGACACCACGGAGCCGCTGACTGCGACACCCTTGCGCCGGCTGGTGCTGGCGCAGGACACCGGCTCGGCGATCACCGGTGCGGTGCGCGCCGACTACTTCTGGGGCTGGGGCGAGCGCGCCGAACAGCAGGCCGGGCGCATGAAGCAGCCGCTGAGGATGTGGGTGCTGTGGCCGAAGTAGCCCCCGCTGTCATGGCCGCGCCGTCAGCCGCGGCCACAGCAGGTTCAACGCCAAACCCGCCATCACCAGTGCGGCCGCCGCGAGCTTCCACAGCGGCAGCGGCTCGCCCAGCAGCAGGGCTGCCGCGCCCATGCCGAACACCGGCACCAGCAGGGCCATCGGCGTGATCGTGGCCGCCGGGTGACGGGCCAACAGCCAGGCCCAGGTGCCGAAACCGAACAGCGTGTTGCCGACCGACTGCCACAGCACAGCGCCCCACACACCGAGGCTGGCGCTGGCCAGGCCCCGCGCGATGGCTTGCGGGCCTTCGATCAGTAGCGACAGCAGCAACAGCGGCGGCACCGCGAACAGGCTCGACCAGACCATGAAGCCGAGCATGTCGACGCGCCCGGCACGTTTGGCCACCAGGTTGCCGGCCGCCCACGCCATTGCGGCCAGCAGCACCAGCACCAGGCCGCGCGGTGTGACGCTGGCATCGGTGTGGGCCGCGATCAGGGCCAGCCCGGCGGCGGCCAAGGCCAGGGCCACAACCTGGAAGCTGCGCACGCGCTCGCCGGCCAGGGCCATCGCCAGGCCGATGGTGAAGAAGACCTGGGTCTGGATCACCAGCGAGGCCAGGCCCGGCGTGATGTCGGCACGCAGGGCGACGAACAGCAGCCCGAACTGGCCCGCGCCGATCAGCACGCCATACGCCGCCAGCGTGCGCCAGCCCACCGCCGGGCGGCGCACGAACAGCGCGGCCGGCGCGAACGCGAGCGCGAAGCGCAGGCTGCCCAGCAGCAGGGGCGGCAAGCTGTCGAGGGTCCACTTGATGACCACGAAGTTGGTGCCCCACACCGCCACGACGGCCAGGGCCAGCAGCAGGTGGCGCGGCGGCAATGCGGCGCTGCTCATGAAGCGCCCGTCACACCGTGGGCCACCACGCTGCGGTTGCGGCCTTCGAGGGCAGCGCAGGGCGCGCGGTGGGCAGGCAGGCTCATCGTCTGTGCGCGCAGTGTCGCTCAGCCACGGCCGCGCCGCTTCGAGCCCCGCAAGTGAGTCAGTGGCAATGCGGCGCCGGACTTGACCTCGCCGAGCGAGAAGCTGGTGTGGATGTCTTTCACGTTCGGCAGGTTGAGCAGGGTCTCGGTGGCAAAACGCGAAAACGCGTCGAGGTCGGTGGCCATCACTTGCAGCTCGAAGGTGCCGGCGCCGCTGATGTAGTGACAGGCCGTGACTTCGGGCAGGCGGCGGATCGCTTCTTCCAGCGCCTTGGTCGCGCTGCCGGTGTTGCGCTCGGCGTCCACGCGCACGAACGCGAACACACCCAGTCCGATGCGCCGGCGGTCGAGCTCGGCGCGGTAGCCGGTGATGTAGCGCTGCTGTTCGAGCCACTTGACGCGGCGCCAGGTGGGCGCGGCCGACAGGCCGATGCGCGCGGCCAGCTCGGCGTTGGACAGCCGCGCGTCGGCCTGCAACTCGGCCAGGATCGCGATGTCGTAGCGATCGAGGTCCGGGCCATGCGAATCGACGGCCTCGTCGGCCTCAGGCGCCGGGTTGCGGGCCTTCCCTTGTTTGGCGATTCTCGCTGTCATCGTTTCGCTTTCCGTTACTTTGGCGAAAGGTTATTGCGCAATGCAATGCTTGGCAAGCAAACAAGGAAAACACTTGCCCGGCCAAGGCTCCTACACTCGCCGCAGCCCTTTTGCCCTGGAGACGTTGGATGAATGCCCCCCTGCCCGAGTCCATCCGCAAGGCACTCGAAACGGTCACGCTCGACGACAAGTACGCGCTCGCGCGCGGCCGCGCCTTCATGAGTGGCGTGCAGGCCCTTGTGCGCTTGCCGATCCTGCAGCGCACGCGCGATGCGCTGGCCGGGCTGAACACCGCCGGCTTCGTCAGCGGCTACCGCGGCTCGCCGCTCGGCGGCTACGACCAGGCGCTGTGGGCGGCCAAGAAACACCTGGCCGAGCACCACATCGTGTTCCAGCCCGGCGTCAACGAAGAGCTCGCCGCCACCGCGGTGTGGGGCACGCAGCAGCTCGACATCTACCCCGCGACCCAGAAGTACGACGGCGTGTTCGGCCTGTGGTACGGCAAGGGCCCAGGGGTCGATCGCTGCTCGGATGTGTTCAAGCACGCCAACATGGCGGGCACGGCCAGACACGGCGGCGTGATCGCCATCGCCGGCGACGACCATGTGAGCAAGAGCAGCACCGCGCCGCACCAGAGCGACCACATCTTCAAGGCCTGCGGGCTGCCGGTGTTCTTCCCGTCCGACGTGCAGGGCATCCTCGACATGGGCCTGCATGCCTTCGCGATGAGCCGCTTCTCGGGCGTGTGGAGCGGCATGAAGACGATCCAGGAAGTCGTCGAGTCCTCGGCCTCGGTGGTGGTGGACCCGGATCGCGTGAAGATCGTGATCCCGCAGGAATTCGTGATGCCGCCCGGCGGCCTGCACATCCGCTGGCCGGACCAGCCGCTCGAGCAGGAAGCGCGGCTGATGGACTACAAGTGGTACGCGGCCCTGGCCTACGTGCGCGCCAACAAGTTGAACCTCAACGTCATCGCGAGCAGCCGCGACCGCTTCGGCATCATCGCCAGCGGCAAGGCCTTCAACGACACGCGCCAGGCGCTGGCCGATCTGGGTCTGGACGATGACACCTGCCGCGCCCTTGGCATCCGGCTGCACAAGGTCAACGTGGTCTGGCCGCTCGAAGCGACCATCACGCGCGATTTCGCGCAAGGTTTGCAGGAGATCCTGGTCGTCGAGGAAAAGCGCCAGGTCATCGAATACCAGTTGAAGGAAGAGCTCTACAACTGGCGCGCCGATGTGCGGCCCAACGTGCTCGGCAAGTTCGACGAACCGGAAGGTGACTCCACCGGCGGCGAGTGGAGCATGCCCAATCCGAGCGACAACTGGCTGCTTCGCGCCAAGGCCGACCTGACACCGGCGATCATCGCCAAGGCGATCGCCAAGCGGCTGAAGAGGCTCGGCCTCGCGCCATCGGGCAGTGACATCGCGGCGCGCATGGACCAGCGCATCGCCACCATCGAAGCGCGCGAGAAAGCGCTTGCCGAGGTCAGCACCGACACCGGCGAGCGCGCACCCTGGTTCTGCTCGGGCTGCCCGCACAACACCAGCACGAAAGTGCCCGAAGGCTCGCGCGCGGTGGCCGGCATCGGCTGCCACTACATGGCGGTGTGGATGGACCGCAGCACCAGAACCTTCACCCAGATGGGCGGCGAAGGCGTCACCTGGGTCGGCCAGCAACCGTTCACCACCGAGCCGCACATCTTCGCCAACCTCGGCGACGGCACCTATTTCCACAGCGGCTCGCTGGCGATCCGCCAGAGCATCGCCGCCGGCGTCAACATCACCTACAAGCTGCTCTACAACGACGCGGTCGCGATGACCGGCGGCCAGCCGGTGGGCGAGCGGCCGGAGGGCCACTCCGTCGTGCAGATCATGAACAGCCTGGTGTCCGAGGGCGTGGCCAAGTTGGTGATCGTGACCGACCAGCCGGAGAAGTACGAGGGCATTGCCTTGGCCGCCGGCGTGACCGTGCAACACCGCGACGAGCTCGACCGTATCCAGCGCGAGTTCCGCGAATTGAAGGGCACCACGGTCATCATTTACGATCAGACCTGCGCCACCGAAAAGCGCCGCCGCAGGAAGCGCGGCAAGCTGGTCGACCCCGAAAAGCGCGTCGTCATCAACGAGCTGGTCTGCGAAGGCTGCGGCGATTGCAGCGTGCAGAGCAACTGCCTGTCGGTCGAGCCGGTGGAAACCGAGTTCGGCCGCAAGCGCCGCATCAATCAGAACACCTGCAACAAGGACTACTCCTGCGTCAAGGGCTTCTGCCCGAGCTTCGTCACCGTCGAGGGCGGGCAGTTGAAGAAGCCGAAGAAGCAGCAAAAGGGTGATCTGGCCACGATGCCCGCGCTGCCCGAACCCAGCCTGCCGCTGACCGAAACGGCCTGGGGCATCGTCGTCGGCGGCGTCGGCGGCACCGGGGTCATCACGATCGGCCAGTTGCTCGGCATGGCCGCCCACCTCGAAGGCCGCGGTGTCGTGACGCAAGACGCCGGCGGCCTGGCGCAAAAAGGCGGAGCGACCTGGAGCCACATTCAGATCGCCAACCGCCCCGACGCCATCTTCACGACCAAGGTCGACACCGCCAAGGCCGACCTGGTGATCGCCTGCGACGCGATCGTCGGCGCCGCCAAGTACACATTGGCCGTCATGCAGCAGGGCCGCACCTATGTGGCGCTGAACACCCACGGCACGCCGACGGCGGCCTTCGTGAAGAACGCCGACTGGCAGTTCCCCGGCGGCAACTGCGAAACCGCCATCAAGGCCAGCGTCGGCGCGGCGCTCGTCGGTGCCTTCGACGCCGAGCAGGTGGCCGTGCAACTGGTCGGCGACTCGATCTACACCAACCCGCTGATGCTCGGCTACGCCTGGCAGCAGGCTCGCGTGCCGCTGTCGTATGCGGCGCTGATGCGCGCGATCGAACTCAACGCGGTGCAGGTCGACAACAACAAGGCGGCCTTCGAGTGGGGCCGCCATTGCGCCCACGACCTGGCCTCGGTGCAGGCCCTGTTCAAGGCGGCCCAGGTGATCGAGTTCGTCAGGAAGCCCTCGCTCGACGAGATGATCACCAAGCGCGTTGAGTTCCTCACCGGCTACCAGGACCGCGCCTACGCGGCGACCTACAAGGCCTATGTCGACAAAGTGCGCGCCGCCGAGGCGTCGTTGCACTCGACCAAGCTCACCGAAGCCGTCGCCCGCTACCTGTTCAAGCTGATGGCCTACAAGGACGAGTACGAGGTCGCCCGCCTGCACACCGACCCCGCGTTCACGGCCAAGATCGCCTCGATGTTCGAAGGCGACTACAAGCTGGTGCACCACCTCGCGCCGCCGGCGATCGCCAAGAAGAACGACCAGGGCGAGCTGATCAAGCAGCCGTTCGGCCCCTGGGTGCGCAGCGCGTTTGCCGTGCTCGCCAAGCTGAAGGGCCTGCGCGGCACGGCCTTCGACCCTTTCGGCCGCAGCGAAGAACGCAAGATGGAGCACGCACTGATCGGCGAGTACCGCGCGGCAATCGACGAGCTGTTGGGCGCGCTCAGCGCCGAGCGCCTGGCGCTGGCCATCGAGATCGCGCGCATTCCGGAAGACATCCGCGGCTACGGCCACGTTAAAGAGCGCCACCTGAAGGCCGCGCGAGCGAAGTGGCAGAGCCTGGCGGCTCAATGGCGCCGTGGCGACGCGCCCCAGAAGGCGGCTTGATTTCTATTCATTTGCTATTCACAGTTCATTCAAATAGCATCCGTCAGTGCCACATTTCTCCTCTGGAGAATGCCAGAAGAGTCATTGATTGTTTCTATTCATGGATGATCCAGAGTTCGATCCCGAACCCGGCGACTCGGCAGCGCTGAGGGCCGCTCTCGCCGCGCGGGGCATCGCCAACTCGACGCAACTGCAGTCCGCGCTCGGCAAGAGCCAGCCCAGCATCTCGCGACTGCTGTCCGCGCTCGGGGCCGAGTTGCTCGTCATCGGGCGAGGGCGACGCACACGTTACGCGCTGCCGCAGCCGTTGCTTGGCGCCGCAGGGCGACAAGCCCTGCACTGGGTCCACGAAGACGGACGCATCGAGCACTGGGGCACCCTGAGTTTCCTGGGCGGCCAGCGCACGCACCTCGAAGCGCCGGGCATCGACCTGCTGTGCAACGGCGCGCTGCCGTGGTGCCTGGCCCCGCTGCGCAGCGAGGGCTTCCTCGGCCGCTTGCTGGCACAGCGCCTGGCGGTACACGGCCTGGACCGTGACCCCGCGCGCTGGCCGATCGCACATGCCCTGTTCGCCGCACTGCAGGCCCAGGACGCGCCGGGCGCACTCGTGCTGGGCGAGCCGCGCGATGCCAGCAGCGCCATCAGTGACATCAGCGACTTCGACACCCTGGCCGACGACGTGGCGCGCACCTTGCCCGCGGGTTCGTCGGCCGGCGGCGAGCAGGCCAAGTTCCTCACGCGCCGCGCCGATGGCGCTGCCGTCCTGGTTAAATTCAGCCCGCCGCGCGGCACGCCGTTCGGCGAGCGCTGGCACGACCTGCTGCACGCCGAAGCGCTGGCGCTGCAGGTGCTGGCCGAGCACGGCGTGCCGGTAGCGGCGGCCCGGCTGGTCGAGTCGCCGCAACGCACCTACCTCGAATCGCTGCGCTTCGACCGCGTCGGCGCGCGCGGGCGGCGCCACGCGGTGCCTTTGTGGGCGGTGCATGAGGCCTTCGTGCCGGGATCCAGGCAACACTGGGGCGCGAGCTGCGATGCCCTGGTGGCGCAGCGGCGGCTGCCGCCCGAGGCCAGCGCGCAGGTGCATGCGCTGCGCCACTTCGGCCACCTGATCGGCAACACCGACATGCACTTCGGCAACCTCAGCCTGTGGGTGGCGCCAGACGACGTGGCGGCAGGCCGTTTCACGCTGGCGCCGCTGTACGACATGCTGCCGATGCGCTGGCGGCCCGACGCCTCGACCGGCGCCCTCGACTTGTTGCCCTTCACACCGCAGACGATCGCCCTGCAAAGCCCGGCGCGCGCCCAGGCCGCGACCTTCTGGCGCCGCGCCGCCGAGCTGCGCGCGCTGAGCACCGGTTTTCGCGGCCTGGCGCAAGAGATGCTGGCGCGCATGGCGCCGCCGCCGTGACGGCCGCCGTCGCACGCTGGGACGCGCTGTCGGCGGCGCGCCGATGCGCCGTACCCCGAGTGCCCTTCGCAGTCGGCGGTTCGGTCGTCGGCTCGGTCGCCGCGGCGCATCTCGAGGCGCTGCGCGCCTGGCCGCAGTGGTTCACGCTGGACCCACGGGGCCTGGACCTGATTGCCGCCGATCGAAGCAGCGCGCTGGCCACGGTCAACGCCGCGCTGCGCGCGCAAGGCCTGATCGTGGCTTGGCGCGATGAGACCTATGCCATCGTCACGCAGCTCGGCGAGCCCCCGCTGGCCCTGATCGAGCGGGCCGCCGCGCGCTTTTGGGGCACGCTGACCTTCGGCGCTCATGCCAACGGCTACGTCGCCGATGCGCAACAGCGGCCGACGCACCTGTGGATCGGCCGCCGCGCGCTCAGCAAAGCGACCGACCCGGGCAAGCTCGACAACCTGGTCGGCGCCGGCGTGCCGCATGGGCAGACGCCCTTCGAGGCGCTGGTGCGCGAAGGCTTCGAAGAGGCGGGCCTCAGCGCCGACCTGATGCGCCAGGCCGCGTCCGGTCGTGTCATCGACCTGGCCTGCGACATCCGGGAAGGTTTCATGCACGAGCAATTGCACAGCTTCGACCTGCGCCTGCCCGCCGGCGTGACGCCGGTGAACCAGGACGGCGAAGTGGCCGAACTGCGTTGCCTGCCGGTGGACCAGGCGATCGACCTCGCCGCGGGTGACGAGATGACCGTCGACGCAGCGCTCGTCACGCTCGACTTCGCCCTGCGCCACGGCCTGCTCGCGGGCGACGAACACAGCCGCCTGGCGGCGCTGATGCGCGGTGCCGTCAACGTGCGCTGATCGCACAAGGATTGCGCTCGCGGGGGTCAAAGCTGTTCGCCGGCTGTCGCCACCGGGCTGCCGGGTAAACCCACTTGCCCATTGTCGGGCCGCTGTTAATAGTCTCAGGTGGTCAAGCAACGCTGGGAGTTGCCGCCATGGCCGCCCCATCCCCCCCCCCGAATCCACCCGCAGCAGGAGACACCGCAATGAGTGCATCGAGCGACACCAGAACCCCGGCGCAGCGCCGCCGCTTTCTCAAGACTGCCGCCGCCACCGCGGTCGGCACCACGGCGCTGGCCGCACCGGCGATCAGCCGGGCCCAGGCCGTCACCAGCCTGCGCTTCCAGAGCACCTGGCCGTCCAAGGACATCTTCCACGAGTACGCCGCCGACTTCGCCAAGAAGGTCAACGACATGACCGGCGGCGAACTCAAGATCGAGGTCTTGCCCGCCGGCTCGGTGGTGCCGGCCTTCGGCCTGCTGGACGCGGTGTCCAAGGGCACGCTGGACGGCGGACACGGGGT
>JANMSR010000089.1:0-2155 GCA_031389565.1 Burkholderiales bacterium | reverse complement strand
AGGCCATCGGCAGCGAAGGTCGGCGCGGCGGCCTCGCGGCTTCGCGCCTCGCGCACGTCGTGCAGCCAGTCGGGGGGATGGTTGCCCTGCCCGACCGCGATCATGCAGCCCATGATGTTGCGCACCATGTGGTGCAGGAAGGCGACGCCGTCGAAATCGAAGCGCCAGTAGGCGCCCTGGCGCGTGATCGTGATTGCGTTCAGCCGCTTGACCGGCGTGTTAGCTTGGCACTGCGAACTGCGAAAGGACGAAAAGTCATGCTCGCCGACCAGGTGGGCCGCGGCGGCTTGCATCGCTGCACCGTCGAGGGCACGGAAGATCCAGCCCGCCAGGCCGCTTTCGAGCGCCGGGCGCACCGCCGATTCGAGCAGCAGGTAGGCGTAGCGCCGGCCCCGCGCGCTGTTGCGGGCATGGAAGTCAGCCGCGACCGGTTGACACCACTGCAGCGCGATGTCGGCGGGCAGGTGGCGGTTGGTACCGCGGACCCACGAGTACGCGTCGCGGTCGACCGGCGCATCGAGATGCACCACCTGGTTCAGCCCATGCACGCCGGCGTCGGTGCGGCCGGCACAGACGCTCGCCACTGGCGTGTCGGCAAACAAGGACAGCGCGTGTTCGAGCCGGTCCTGGACGGTCTGGCCATCAGGCTGGCTCTGCCACCCATGGTAGGCGCTGCCGCGGTAGGCCACGCCGAGCGCGATGCGCCGGCGCGAGGCCGGCGTATCGCGAGGGCGGGTGTCAGGCAAGACCGTCGAGCAGACTTTGCGCGCGCGCTTTCAGCGCTCCGCTGGCCTTGGCGACCACTTCCTCGAGCAGGTCGCGGGCACCTTCCTTGTCGCCGATCTGACGGAACTCCTCGGCCAGTTCGAGCTTGCGCACCATCGGGTCCGACGGGTCGCCGTAGGCAGCCGCCCGGCTGTCGAACGTCCCGGGCATCGACGAATAGTCGAGCGCCGGCTCGGTGGACACCGCTGTGGCCGGTGTTCCCAAGTCGAGCGAGATCGCGCCAAAGTCAAACGGCGCCGCCGTGGTCGACGACGCCACGTCGGTGTCGCCGCCCGGCGGGTTCAGGCCGGCCAGGCGCGCAGCCTTGTCGTTGGCGGCGGCGGCAGACGGCGATTCGATCGGCTGCGTGATCTCCAATGGCCTGGCGGGCGGTGCGGCTTGCGCGACCAGATCCAGGTCGAGATCGAGATCCACCGGCGGCGGCGCGATACTTTCGGCCGCTTCGGACAATGCGAAATTCGATGTCGGCGGCAGCACCGATTGCGGCATCGTGCTCGCGCCCAGCGGTTCGACCACGGCCGCAGCGCCGCCGGCCATCACCGCGTTCGGCCGCCCGCCCGGCGTGTACAGCGGGTTGTCGGGGTCGATCTGCAGGCCCAGCTCTTGCGCCTTGTGCCACTCGTCGCCCTCACCCTTGGTCAGTGCAAAAAGCTGCGTGGCGAGCAACTCGTAGCCCTTGGTGTCGCGGCGCTTGGCATACACCTCGAGCAGCTTGGTGCGGATCGCCAGGCGGTCCGGATTGCCGCGCAAGGCCTCTTTGAGGATTTCTTCGGCCTGGAGGTCGCGGCCATAGGCCAGATAGACATCGGCTTCGGCGACCGGGTCGACATCGCCGATCGCGTCGAGCTGGCTCAGCGAGTAGCTCATCGATGACGAGGCGCCCGAGGCGTCGCGGGTGTCGATGCGCTGGCCACCGCTGGCACCGAAGAACGAGTCCGGTTGCAGCCGGCTTTCGAGGAACGAGGTCTCGCCGCTCTCGGAGCGCGCGCGGCTGCGCCAGCGGTAGACACCCAGACCTGCCAGCAATGCCAACACCACGCCGGCGCCGGGCAGCACAAACGGGTTGTCGAGCAGGTTGGCGACGAAGCCCGGCTCCTCGCGCACCGGCACGCCAGGCGGCTTGGCTGCCACGGCAGGCCTGGCAGCCGGAGCCGGCGCCGGCGCCGCGGCGGGTGCAGGCGCAGGCGCAGGTGCAGGTGCAGGTGCAGGTGCAGGTGCAGGTGCAGGCGCAGGCGCAGGTGCAGGCGCAGTTGCAGGTGCGGGCGCAGGGATCGCGGCCGGCGCTGCGGCCACCACGGGCCCAGGCTTGGCAGGCGCTGCTGCGGCGGCAGCCGCTGGCGCCGCCGGCGCCGCACCGGGCGTGGGCGCG
>JANMSR010000075.1:0-5690 GCA_031389565.1 Burkholderiales bacterium | reverse complement strand
CATCAGCGTGATCGACCGCCATTTCCCCGGCGCCTTGCGCGGCCGCGGCCAGGCGCTCTACGCCACGCTCGGCTACGGCGTGTCGGGGGTCATTGGCGGCGTCGCGGGCGGCGCCATCAGCCAGCGCTGGGGCTTCGAGGCGTTGTTCGCCGCCGCGGCGTTGGTGGCGCTGGCGGCAACCGGGTGCTGCTGGCGCAGCCGTGCGCTGGCGCCACAGGCCGCCTGAGCCCTGCGACCGAACGGGCCTGCGGCTCGACGCAGGCCCTTTGGCCCGTGCCGGTTTGGCGGGCCGGGTTGAGGTTACGCTGGCGCTTGTGCCCAGCCCGTGATCCCAACCCGAGCGCCTGCACCAGAGTCCAAGCCCATGATCACGCCTACACCCACCGACGACCCGTGCGCGTTCCTGCGTGCGCTGTACAGCGCCGCAGTCGAACGCGCGCTTCCCGGCCATGTGATGGCCGCTCACCTGCCCGCGCCGCCCCGGGGCCGCACGGTCGTGATCGGTGGCGGCAAGGCCAGCGGTGCCATGGCTGCTGCGCTCGACGCCTTGTGGCCTGCCGAGGCACCGCTGCAAGGCGTGGTGTTGACGCGCTACCGGCACACACCGCCGGCCTATGCCGCGCGGCCGGGCCGCATCCGCGTGCGCGAAGCAGGGCACCCGGTGCCCGACGAAGCCGGCCGCCGCGGCGCGCTCGAGAAGCTCTAGGCCGTGCGCGGCCTCACCGCCGATGACCTGGTGATCGCCCTGGTCTCGGGCGGCGGCTCGGCCCTGCTGTCGCTGCCGGCCGCGGGGCTGGCGTTCGAAGACAAGCAGCAGGTCAACCGCGCGCTGCTGGCCAGCGGCGCTTCGATCGACGAGATGAACTGCGTGCGCAAGCACCTGTCGGCGATCAAGGGGGGGCGCCTGGGCGCTGCCTGCGCGCCGGCCCGCGTGCTCACGCTGCTGATCTCCGACGTGCCCGGCGACACGCCCGAGGTCATCGCCAGCGGGCCGACGCTGCCCGACCCGACCACCTGCGCGGACGCGCTGGCCATCATCGACCGCTACCGCATCGCCTTGCCACCCGCCGCCCGAGCGGGATTGGAAAGCGGCGCCTGCGAAACGCCCAAACCCGGCGACGCGCGCTTCGCCGGCCACGCGATGTGCATGATCGCCACGCCGCAGCAAAGCCTCGAAGCCGCCGCCGCATTGGCGCGCAGCGCCGGCCTCCAAGCGCACATCCTGTCCGACGAGATCGAAGGCGAGTCGCGCGAGGTCGGCAAGGTGCACGCCGCGCTGGCCCGCGCCGTGGCACGGCGCGGCACGCCGTTCGCCAAGCCCTGCGTGATCCTGTCGGGCGGTGAGACGACAGTCAGCGTCAAGACCCAAGGCGGCCGCGGTGGCCGCGCCAGCGAGTTCCTGCTCGGCTGCGCCATCGCGCTCCAAGCCGAGCCCGGCGTGTTTGTCCTCGCCGCCGACACCGACGGTATCGACGGCATCGAAGACAACGCCGGCGCCATCGTCACCCCCGACACCTTGGCCCGTGCCGCGGCGCTGGGCTTGAAGCCGGCGGCGTATCTCGACCGCAATGATGCCTACAGCTTCTTCTGTGCGTTGTCGGACCTGGTGATCACCGGGCCGACGTTCACCAACGTCAACGACTTCCGCGCCTTGCTGGTCTCGTAAGCCGGGGGGCGCGGCGCCGACGTTGACATGGCGCAAGCCGGCAACCCGGCCTTTGGGCGAGAGTGACAGCGTGGGTGCATGGCACCTGTCAACAGTGTGTCTATCACTCGCCCTTCGATGAACGATCTCGCCACGGCCCCGTCCATGCCTGCACGTGCCCATGCCCCGGCTGCCGCGCCTGCGCCCCCCCGGTCCGTGCCGGGATGCCATCTGTGGCAGCAGTTGCTCGATGCGACGCCCCAGTTGACGCCCGCCGACGCACAGGCGCTCGATGCGCTGATGACGCGGCGCACGGTGATCGGCGGTGACTGGGTGTTCACGCACCGCACCGCCGCGCGCACGCTGGTGCTGTTGCTGGAGGGCACGGTGTCGGTGGGTCACAGCGATGGTGGGGCGATGGCACCCGAGCGCCTGCTGCACGGCCCGGCCTGGCTCGACGCAGCGTCGGCCTGGTTGACGGGCGCGTCGCACACGCTGGACGCACGTGCGCTCGGCGCCGCGGTGCTGGTGGCCGAGTTGCCGCGCTCTGGGCTGCTGGCGCTGTTCTCGCAGCGCCCGGCGCTGGCCCGCGGATTCCTGGCCGTGCTGGCCGACGAGGCGCGCCGGCTGTCGCTGCAGACCCATGAATTGATGCACAAGGACGCCAACAGCCGCCTTGCAGCGTGGCTGCACCGCCACCTTCAGTTGTCGACCGATGCGCCGCCCCTGCTGCACTTGCGCGAGCGCAAGCGCGACATCGCGGCGCAATTGGGCATGTCGCCCGAGACGCTGTCGCGCCAGATGCGCCAGTTGTCGCGCTGCGGCCTGATCGAGGTCAGCGGCTACCACGTGCGCGTCCTCGACGGTGCCGGGCTGCAACGGCTGGCCCAGGCTTAACCCGGACCTTCGATCACCTCGGCCGCCGGCGCATCGAGCGCCAGTTCGAGCACGCCGCTGCGGGCCCAGGCCTGCGCTTCCTGTTGCAACAGGTACAGCGTGCGCGGGTGCGATGCCGCCCACGCGGGCATGAAGCGCAGGCGCGCGCCACGTTCACTGCGCTCGAGTTGCAGCACGGTCGGGTCGACGGCACCGCGCGCGTGGCACTTGATGACGGCCAGCCGCAGCGCCAGCACCTGAAGCGCGAACTCGCGCTGCGCCAGCGCCGCTTCGATCTTGCGCAGCCCACCGCGCTGGCCGAGCACCATGGCGGCCAGGTGGCGCTGCTGGCTCTGCGAAAAGCCCGCGGCGTCGGCGTGGCCGAGCAGGTAGGCGCTGTGGCGGTGGTGGTCGTGGTGCGAGACCATCATGCCCATTTCGTGCAGGTTGCAGGCCCAGCCCAGTTCGCGCGCGCCTTCGCCGCGCTCGCTGGCGTCGGCCTCCTGGGCGCCGGCAACGCTGCCGTACAGGGTCAGTGCGACCTTGTGCACGCGCGCGGCCTGCGCACGGTCGACCAGGAAGCGGCGCTGCAAACCGCGCACCGAGGCATCGCGGATGTCGCCGCCCGCTGCACGCCCACGGGCCGCGCTGTGCGGCGCGCGCAACGCGGCCAGGCGCTCGTGCAGGTCGATGATCACGCCCTGGCGCAGTGCGCCGCGGGTCGGCCGCAGGGCCTGGATGCCGAATTGCACCGCCAGCGTGTACAGCAGCGCCAGGCCACCGGCGATCACCGCGCGGCGGTCTTCCTTCAGCCCCGGGAGGTCGAGCCGATCGATGTGCCCGGCGCGCAGGCAGCGCTCGATCAGCCAGCGCAGCCCGTCGGGCGTGATCACGCCTGCGTCGACGTCGCTGGCCGCGAGCAATTGCGACACCGCTCCGGCGGTGCCCGACGAGCCCAGCGCTTCGCGCCAGTGCTGCGGCGCGAACGTCTCGAGCGCTTCCTCGAGCTCGGCGCCGGCGGCCACCTGCGCAGCGCGAAACGCCGCCGCCGTGAGCCGGCCTTCGGCGAAGTGCTGCAGCGTCAGGCTCACGCTGCCCACCGCGAACGACTCGGCCCGCGTCGGGTGCAGGCCGCGGCCGAGGATCATCTCGGTCGAGCGTCCGCCGATGTCGATCACCAGGCGCGGCATGGCGCTGGGCTGCAGGTGGGCCACGCCGGCAAAAATCAGACGCGCTTCCTCGCGCCCGGAGATGACCTCGATCGGCTGGCCCAGCGCGGCCTGGGCGTGCAGCAGGAAGTCGTCGCGGTTGCGCGCTTCGCGCAGGGTTTGCGTGGCCACCGCGCGCACCTGGACTGGCGCCAGCCCTTGCAGCCGCTGGGCAAAGCGGCGCAGGCAGGCCAGGCCGCGTTCGCTGGACTCGTCGGTCAGCAGGCCCTGGCTGTCGAGCCCGGCGCCCAGGCGCACGGTTTCCTTCAGGTAGTCGATGCGCCGGTAACGGCCACCGAGCAACTGCCCGACTTCGAGCCGAAAACTGTTGGAACCGATGTCGACGGCGGCCAGGGGGGCATCGGTGGCGGGCAAGGCAATCGGCATGCGCCGCATTGTGCTGGCGATGCGAGGCACGCCAAGAGCTGCCTAGAATCCTGCGCCCAGCGCTTCTGCCCCACCGCCGCCATGAACGATACGAAAGCCGACCTTCCCGCGCCGCCGCAGGACCGCAGCCGCCGCGATTTCGTGCGCGCCAGCCTGGGCAGCGGCTTCGCAGCCGCGGTGCTGCCGGTGACCGCGCAGACGCAGGTCAAGACCGAGTCTTCGGGCCTCACGGTCGGCGAGGTCACGGTCGACGTCGGCGACTTCAAGCTGCCGGCCTACCGCGCAATGCCCGCCGGCAAGAGCAAGAGGCCCGTGGTCCTGGTGGTGAGCGAGATCTTCGGCGTGCACGAGTACATTGCCGACGTGGCACGGCGCCTTGCGCGGCAGGGCTACTTGGCCATCGCACCCGAGCTGTTCGTGCGCCAGGGCGACCCGGGCAGCTATGGCGAGATCGGCAAGCTGATCAGCGAGGTGGTCAATCAGGCCAAGGATGCGCAGGTGGTGGCCGACCTGGACGCCTGCGTGGCCTGGGCCAAGGCGCAGGGGGGCGACACCACCCGGCTCGGCATCACCGGATTCTGCTGGGGCGGGCGCGTCGTCTGGATGTACGCCGCGCACAACCCGGCGCTGACCTGCGGCGTGGCCTGGTACGGCCCGCTGGAGCGCGCGTACGCCGCCGGCGACCCGAGCGCGATCGCGGTCGCGCCGCGCATCAAGGCACCGATGCTCGGTCTGTACGGCGGCGCCGACGCTGGCATCCCGAACGAAACCGTCGAGCAGATGCGCGCGGCCTTGAAGGCCAGCGGCAACACACGCTGCGAAATCGTGCTCTACCCTGACACGCCGCACGCCTTCCATGCCGACTACCGGCCGAGCTACCGCCCGGAGGCTGCCGACGACGGCTGGCGCCGCTGCCTGGCCTGGTTCAAGGCCAACGGCCTCGCGTGATCCTCGCCTACATCGTCATCGCCACGCTGGCCGGCGGCTTGCTGTCGGTGCTGATCGCCGCGGCGCTGACCGTGCACGTGCTCGGCCGGGTGGTCAAGAGCCTGGTCAGCCTGTCGGTCGGCGTGCTGCTGGGCACCGCGCTGCTGGTGATCCTGCCCGAGGCCTTCGAGGGCGCCGCCGCGCCGCAGCCGCTTTTTGCGACGCTGTTGCTCGGCCTGCTGTTCTTCTTCCTGCTCGAAAAGGCCGAGCTCTACCGCCACGGCCACCACCACGAGGGCGACGACCCGCAGCACCACCACCACCACGGCTTCGACGCCGAGCAGGCCGGCCGTGGCGGCTGGGCGGTGCTGGTGGGCGACAGCATCCACAACTTCTGCGACGGCATCATCATCGCCGCGGCCTTCCTGGCCGATGCGCAACTCGGTGTCGTGACGGCGCTGGCGATCATCGCGCACGAGATTCCGCAGGAGGTGGGCGACTACGTGGTGCTGCTCAACGCCGGTTTGTCACGCGCGCGGGCCCTGGCCTACAACGCTTTGTCGGGATTGGCCGCCGTGGTGGGCGGCGTCGTCGGCTACTTCGTCGTCGGGCCCTGGGAGGCGCTGTTTCCCTACCTGCTGGTGGTG
>JANMSR010000073.1:0-6974 GCA_031389565.1 Burkholderiales bacterium | reverse complement strand
ACATCCGGTGTCAACCTGTTCTTCACGGGCCGCCGCGCCGGGCCGCCCCAAGCAAGGCCCGACCTTGGGCCGCGCAGTGGCCCCTTCGTGGCCACGGGAGGGTCGCTCGCCGTACTCGGCGAGCGGGGTGCTGTCATGAGCAATGCCCTGCGCCATCCGTGGCTGCGCCGCGGCCTTATTGCGGCCCTGCTGACCGCCGCGCTGGTCGGCGCCGTGTCGTGGTTCGGCCGGCCCAGGCCGGTGGCTGTGGTGGTGGCCGAGGTCGGCCGCGGCAAGGTCGAGGCGACGATCGCCAACACCCGTGCCGGCACGGTCGAGGCCTGCCAGCGCACGCGGCTGTCGCCGATTGCCGGCGGCCGCATCGAGCGCCTCGCGGTGAAGGAGGGTGACAAGGTCAGCAAGGGCCAGTTGCTGATCAAGCTGTGGAACGACGACCAGCAGGCCCAGCAGGCGGTGGCCGCGGCCCAGCTCGACACCACGCGCAAACGCCAGGTCGAGGCCTGCACGACCGCAGCCGCAGCGATGCGCGAGGCCGAGCGCCAGGCCGCGCTGCGCCTGCAGGGTTTCGTCTCGACCGCGCGCGAGGACGCGGCGCGCAGCGAAGCCGATGCCCGTGGTGCCGCCTGCGAGACCGGCCGCGCCGACGTGGTGCAGGCCCTGGCCCGGCTCACGCTGGCCCGCGTCGAGCAGCGCCGCATGGTGCTGGTGGCGCCATTCGACGGTACGGTGGCCAAGATCGTGGGCGAGGTCGGCGAGTATTCGACGCCGTCGCCGCCGGGCGTGCCGACGCCCCCGGCGATCGACCTGATCGACGACTCCTGCCTGTATGTGAAGGCGCCGCTCGACGAAGTCGATGCGCCGCGCGTCAAGGCCGGCATGCCCTTGCGCATCACCATCGACGCGCTGCCCGGGCGCAGTTTCGCCGGCCATATCAAGCGCATCGCGCCCTACGTCAGCGCGGTCGAGAAGCAGGCCCGCACTGTGGACATCGAGGCCCGCTTCGACGACCCGGCCAAAGTCGGCCCCTTGCTGGTCGGCTACAGCGCCGATACCGAAGTCATCCTCGAGGTGCGCGACAGCGTGCTGCGCGTGCCGACCGCCGCCCTGCTCGAAGGCTCGCGCGTGCTGGTGCTCGAAGGCCAGACCCTGGTCGAGCGCAGGCTCGAGCTTGGGCTGGCCAACTGGGAGTACACCGAGGTCGTTGCAGGACTGAGTGGCGGTGAGCGCATCGTGATCTCGCTCGAACGCGAAGGGGTCAAGGCCGGTGCTCGCGTGGTCGTCGAGCTGGGTGCGGCGGCGAAGTGAGCCCACTGCGGTCGCCGGACCCGGCCGCAACGGCCACCGCGCAGGTTGAACTCAACCGCATCGAACGTACTTTCACGCTCGGCGACAGCCAGGTCCATGCCTTGCGCAACGTGAGCCTGCGCCTGATGGCCGGTGAGTACGTGGCGGTGATGGGTCCGTCGGGATCGGGCAAATCCACATTGCTCAATGTGCTGGGCCTGCTCGATGCGCCCAATGCCGGCAGCTACCACCTCGAAGGACGCGACGTGACGACCCTGACGCCCGACGAGCTGGCCGGCGTGCGCAGCCGGCGCATCGGCTTCGTGTTCCAGACCTTCCATCTGGTGCCGCGCCTGACCGCGGCCGAGAACATCGCGCTGCCGATGGTTCTGGCCGGCGTTGCGCCGCCCGAGCGCAGACTGCGGGTGACCCGGGCCCTGGCCGAGTTCGGCCTCACCCCGCGCGCCCGCCACCGGCCGGGCGAGCTGTCGGGCGGCCAGCGCCAGCGCGTGGCGATCGCCCGCGCCACCGTGATGACACCGGCCCTGATACTGGCCGACGAGCCCACCGGCAACCTCGACCGGGCCACGGGCGACGAGGTCATCCGCCTGCTCGAGGCCTTGAACCGCGAGCGCGGCGTGACCCTGGTGGTCGTGACCCACGATCCGCAGCTCGGCCTGCGGGCGCGGCGTTGCCTGCGGCTCGACGACGGCGCGATCGGCCAGGACCTGGTGCAGCAGGGGGCTTGATGCGACCCCGCGACGTGCTCGCCTTCGCGCACGGCGCCGCCGTCGGCAACCCGTTGCGCACGGCCTTGCTGATGCTGGCGATGGCGATCGGCGTCGCCGCGGTCGTTGTGCTGACGGCGCTGGGCGACGGCGCGCGCCGCTACGTGCTCGACCAGTTCCTGTCGATCGGCAGCAACCTCGTGATCGTATTGCCCGGGCGCTCGCAGACCGGTGGTTTCAGCCCGGCCAACGCGATCACGAGCACACCGCGCGATCTCACGATCGAGGACGCGCAGGCGTTGCAGCGCGCGCGCGGCGTCAAGCGCGTGGCGCCACTGGTGTTCGGCCTGTCGGAAGTCAATGTCGGCGGCCGATTGCGCGAGGCCTCTGTGGTCGGCACCAGCGCCGAATACGCCACGATGCGCCGCCTGGCGCTGGCCCAGGGCCGCTTTCTCGCCGCAGGTGACTGGACCCGCAGCGCGCCGGAAGTGGTACTCGGGGCCACGCTGCGCAGCGAACTGTTCGGCGCCGAGCCGGCGCTCGGGCGCCTGGTGCGCATCGGTGACCGGCGCTTGCGCGTCATCGGCGTGCTGGCCGCGACCGGGCAGGGCCTGGGCATCAACGCCGACGAAGTGGCTTTCGTGCCGGTCTCGCTGGCGCTGGCGATGTTCGACACCGGCACGCTGTTTCGCGTGCTGATCGAGGCCAACGGCCGCGAGGCCGTCCCGGCCGTCAAGATCGAAGCGACGCGGGTGATCGGGCTGCGCCATGACGGCGAGGCCGACGTGACCCTGATCACGCAGGACGCCGTGCTCGGCACCTTCGACCGCGTACTGGGCGCACTGACGCTGGCCGTGGCCGGCATTGCTGCGATCAGCCTGGCGGTGGCCGGCATCCTGGTGATGAACGTGATGCTGGTCTCGGTGACGCAACGCACCACCGAGATCGGTCTGCTCAAGGCGCTCGGTGCCACGGCGGCGACGATCCGCCGGGCCTTTCTGGCCGAGGCCGTGTTGCTGTCGCTGGCCGGTGCGCTGCTCGGCTTCGGCCTGGGCCATCTCGGCGCATGGATGATCCGAAGCCTCTACCCCGCGTTCCCGGCCTACCCGCCGGGTTGGGCGGTGGCCGCCGCATTGTTGACGGCGCTGGCCACCGGCGTCGTCTTTGGTGTGATGCCGGCGCGCCGCGCCGCGGCACTCGATGCGGTGGCCGCGCTGGCGCGCCACTGAGCGACCGAGCCGAGAAGAAAGCCGACCGATGCTGCGCTGGCAAGACACCGTGACACTCGCGCTGCGATCGCTGGCGGCCGGCCGGCTGCGCAGTGCACTGACCCTGCTCGGCATCGCGGTGGGCATCGCGGCCGTGATCCTGCTCAGTTCGATCGGCGAGGGCCTGCACCGTTTCGTGCTGGCCGAGTTTGCGCAGTTCGGCACCCATGTCATCAAGGTCACACCGGGCAAGACGCGCACCGGCGGCATCAACCCCGGCTTCCCGTCGTCGGTGCGGCCGTTGACCCTGGCCGATGCGCGCTCGCTCGCGCGATTGCCCGGCTTGGTCGGCGTGGTCCCGATGTTGGCCGGCAATGCCGAGATCGCCTCCGGCGGGCGCCTGCGCCGCAGCATGGTCATCGGCACGACGACCGAGTTCGTGGCCGCGTTCGGCATGCAGGTGCGGGTCGGCCAGTTCCTGCCGGCCGACGACGGCGAGAGCGCGCGTTCCTTCGTCGTGCTCGGCTCGACCCTCAAGCATGAGCTGTTCGGCGCGGCCAACCCGCTCGGCGCGCGGGTGCGCATCGGCGGCGAGCAACTGCGCGTGATCGGCGTGCTCGCATCGCGCGGCCAGTTCCTGGGCATCGACATCGACGACACCGCCTACATTCCGGCGACGCGCGCGCTCGAGCTGTTCAACCGCCCGGGCCTGCAGGAAATCAACGTCATCTACCGCCAGCACCTGCCCGCGGCCGGCGTGGTGGCGGGCGTCAGGGAGATCTTGTCGGCGCGCCACGGCCGGGAGGATTTCACCGTGGTGACCCAGGAAGACATGCTGCGCACGCTGTCCAACATCCTCGACATCCTGACCATCGCGGTCGGCGCCCTGGGCAGCATCTCCTTGCTGGTGGGCGGCGTGGGTATCGTCACGATCATGACCATCGCCGTTGCCGAGCGCTCCGGCGAGGTCGGCCTGCTGATGGCACTCGGCGCGCGCCGCCGCTCGGTGCTGGCGCTGTTCCTGACCGAGGCGGTGGTGCTGTCGGCGCTCGGCGGCGCGTTCGGCGTGCTGATCGGCGCCGGTACGGCGCAACTGCTGCGCCTCGTGCTGCCCGGCCTGCCGGTGCACACCCCCGCGACGTTCGTGGCGGCAGCCGTGCTGGGTTCGATGCTGATCGGCCTGATTGCCGGCGTGTTGCCGGCGCGCCGCGCATCGCGGCTCGACCCGGTGCACGCGCTGCGCGCCGATTGACGCATCGATTGCGCCCGTACACTGCCCTGCGATGAAAACCGCAACGACCTCGATCCGCATCGGCGAAGGTTGGGACAGCCACGCACTGGTGGCCGGGCGGCCCCTGGTGCTCGGCGGCGTGACCATCCCGCACAGCCATGGCCTGGCCGGCCACTCCGACGCCGACGCGCTGGCGCACGCCATCACCGATGCCTTGCTCGGCGCCGCCGCACTGGGCGACATCGGAGGCCACTTTCCCGACGCCGACCCGGCCTTCAAAGGCGCCGACTCGATGCGCCTGCTGGCTGAAGCGGCCACGCGCGTGCGCAGTACAGGCTTCGAGATCGCCAACATCGACAGCACCATCGTCGCCCAGGCACCGAAGCTGGCGCCGCACATCGACGCGATGCGAACCCGGCTGGCCGCCGTGCTCGGCATCACCGTCGATCAGGTCAACGTCAAAGCCAAGACCGCCGAGAAGATGGGCCCGGTGGGCGAGGGCCGTGCGATCGAGGCCCGCGCGGTGTGCCTGCTGGCCAAACGCTGAGTCAGGGCGCGCGCTTCAGGCGCAGGTGCGCCACCAAACCGCCGTCGTGCGCGTTGTCGATCTCGAACTGGCCCTGCATGCGCTGCATCGCCTTCTCGACAATGGCCAGCCCCAGGCCGGCGCCGGTGGCCGCGGTGCGCGCGGCGTCGCCGCGGTAGAACGGGGTGGTCAGTTGCGCCAGTTTCTCCGGCGCCACGCCGGGGCCCTGGTCGCGCACGCTGACGATGACCCAGGGGCCCGAGCGCACATAGGTGACCGTCACGATCGCGATCCCGGTGTCGGTGCTGCGGCCGTAGCGGCGTGCGTTCTCGAACAGGTTGCCGAAGACGCGGCCGAGTTCGACCTCGTCGGCCATCACGCGCAGGTCGATCGCCAGGCGCGAAGTGATGCGGATTTCGCGCGGGTCGCGGAAGGTGGCGGCTTCCTTGTCGACCAGCGGCGACAGGTGCACCGGCACCAGCCGTGCTTCGCCCGGGCGCGCGTAGTCCATGAACTTGTCGATGATGGCGTCGAGCTGGTCGATGTCCAGGGCCATGTTCTGCCGCGCCTCTTCGTCGGCCACGCTCATCTCGGCTTCCAGGCGCAGGCGGGCCAGCGGCGTGCGCAGGTCATGGCTGATGCCGGCCAGCATCACGGCGCGGTCTTCCTCCACCTTGGCCAGCTCGCGGGCCATCCGGTTGAAACCCATGTTGACCTCGCGGATCTCGCTGGTGAGCGTGTTCTCGTCGAGCACCGAATCGAACTCGCCCTCGCGGATGCGGCTGGCGGCAAAGCTCAGGTCACGCAGCGGCTGGTTGATCAGCCGCGCGATCGACACCGAGCCGACCAGGGTGGCCAGCAGGGCGATGCCGATCCAGACGAACCAGGTGCCGGGCGTCACCGGCACCACGCGCGCGGCGTCGGCCTGCAGCCAGTACGGGTCCTTTTCGATGCCGAAGCCGACCCACAGGCCCGGCTGGCCGTTGACGGCACTGGCCACCACCGTGTCGGCATCCAAGCGCGAGCGCAACTCGGCCCCGACCCGGCGGGTGAAGCGGTCGACTTCGAACGGCTCCCAGCGGTCGCCCGGCTCGCGTGGCAACACGCGCATCGATTCCTGGTCGGTCATGGTCTTGACGACCGCGACGCGGCTGATGCTGTCGGAGTAGCGCAGCGCGGCGCGCGACAGGTTGACCAGGCTGGCGATCTGTTGCGCCGCTTGCACGGCACGCGGCTCCAACTCGAGGGCGCGAAGCGTCTGCACCCAGGCGAAGATGCCGCCGGCCAGCAGCAGCGCCAACAAAAAGAAGGTGCGCGAGAAGAGGCTCAGGCCGACAGGCTGGCGGGGCATGGGGCGCGATGATGCCTCAGCAAACAGGCAGGGCGCCGAGCCTCGAGCGCGGCGTCAACCCGGGCCGCCGTGCCGGGCCGCTCCCAAGCGCGGCGCCAACCCGGGCCGCCGCGCCGGGCCGCTCCCAAGCAAGGCCCGGCAGCCCCCCGGGGGCGCGACGCACGGCCGCAAAGCGGCCCGCGTCGGGGGTCGTCAATTCGTGCCATCGGGCACGAACACGTAGCCCACGCCCCAAACCGTCTGGATGTAGCGTGGCTGCGCCGGGTCGGGCTCGATCATTTTGCGCAGGCGCGAGATCTGCACATCCAGGCTGCGGTCGAAGGGCTCGAACTCGCGGCCGCGTGCCAATTGCGCCAACTTGTCGCGGCTCAGCGGCTGGCGAGGGTGGCGCACCAAGGCTTTGAGCATCGAGAACTCACCGGTGGTGAGCGCCATCTGCTCGCCGTCCTTGGTCAGGCGGCGCAGCGACAGGTCGAACTCGAACGGGCCAAAGGTCACGCTCTGCTGGTCCTTGGCCGGCGCGCCGGGCGCTTCGATCGCCGGGCGGCGCCGCAGCACGGCATGGATGCGGGCCAGCAACTCACGCGGGTTGAAGGGCTTGGGCAGGTAGTCGTCGGCGCCGACCTCGAGGCCGACGATGCGGTCG
>JANMSR010000174.1:0-7014 GCA_031389565.1 Burkholderiales bacterium | reverse complement strand
GGTGCTGATGAAGAGCGACCCTTACGACGTGGTCGGTGCCATTGAACTCTCGCGCGCCACGCTGCGCAAGATGCACCAGAACCTGTGGTGGGCGGTGGGCTACAACGTGATCGCCTTCCCGCTGGCCGCGGGCGTGTTCTACCCCTTCACGCTGTCGCCGGAAGTCGCGGCGCTGTCGATGTCGGGCAGCTCGGCGATCGTGGCCATCAACGCGTTGCTGCTCAAGCGCACCAAGCTCGCCGGCATCCGCAGCCCGCAGCGCACGAACGCGACATCTGCCGAACGACCGGAGGCATCGGGAGCACCGGCATGAGCGCACAAGCACATCGGTACTTGGCCGCCGAGATGGGTCCACGCCGCATCTGGGTCAACGCGAGCTCGCCAGGTCCGATCGCCACCCGTGCGGCCAGTGGCATTGCGCATTTCGACGAGTTGCTGCAACGCAGCCATCGGGTCGAAGACGCGCTTTCATGTTTCGAATTCTCTGGGGCGGAGGACTAGATGCGCGTCCTCGTCATCAATGCCGGCAGCTCGAGCCTCAAGTTCAGCGTCTTCGACATGGACACCGGGACCACACGATTCAAGCGTGACCTCGAGATCGGATCACTAGGCTTCGAAGCCGCGATGGCGCAGATTCCCGCCGCGCTGGCCGAGGCCGAAGAGACTACTGTCGATGCCATCGGTCACCGCGTGGCCCATGGGGGCGCGGCCTTTCGCGACGTGACACTCATCGACGACGGCGTGATGCAGGCCATCGACGGACTCTCGCCACTGGCGCCACTGCACATCCCGCCTGCACTGAACGGCATTCGCGTCGCACGTGCCCATTGGCCGGCCGCGCCTCAGTTCGCCGTCTTCGACACCGCCTTTCACAGCAGTATTCCGCCCTGCGCGCACACCTACGCGGTACCGATGGCATGGCGAAATGCGGGGCTGCGCCGCTACGGCTTTCATGGCACATCGCACAAGTACGTGATGGAGCGCGTGGCACAGGAGTTGGGCGCGTCAACACAGGACTTGCGCATCATCAGTTGCCACCTCGGCAATGGCGCCAGCGTGTGCGCGATCGATCGCGGCGTGTCTGTCGACACGTCGATGGGATTGACGGCGCTGGAAGGGCTGGTCATGGGCTCGCGCTCGGGTGACGTCGATGCCGGAATGTTCGGATTTCTGCAGCGCCACCTGGGTCTCTCGATCGAGCAGATCGAAGATGCGCTCTACCGCCAGTCCGGATTGTTGGCCCTGTCCGGACTGGGCAACGACATGCGTCGCATCGAGGTGGCCGCTGCCGACGGCGACCCGAATGCACAACTTGCCCTCAACGTGTTCGCCTACCGAGCGCGAAAGTACATCGGCGCGTACGCGGCAGCCATGGGCGGGTGCGACGTACTTGCCTTCACAGGGGGAATCGGCGAAAACTCAGCCAGCACACGCCGGCGTATCTGCGACCGGCTGGAGTTCCTGGGCCTGTATCTGGACGAAGACCGGAATTCGTCACTGCAACTCCAGGGATTCGCTGCACCTCAGATCCAACAGCCCAACTCCCGGATTCGCGTCATTGTTACGCAGACCCGAGAGCAGTGGATGATCGCCAGGGAGGTGCATCATGCCCTGTCGATGAAGCCTGGCGCGGTGGCCGAGCATTCACCGAGCATTCGCGTGGTGGTATCGGCGCATCACGTGCACCTCACGCAAGCCGCCGTCGAGACCCTGTTCGGCAAAGGCTATCAGCTCACGAAGTTGCGCGAGCTGAGCCAGCCCGGCGGATGGGCCGCAGTCGAGACGGTCGACCTCATCGGGCCGCGCGGCACCATCGAGCATGTGCGTGTGCTCGGCCCCTGTCGCGGTGCCAACCAGATCGAGGTGTCGTCGACAGAAACGTTCGCGCTCGGTATCGAGGTACCGATCCGACTTTCCGGCGACACCGCGAATACACCCACCCTCATCCTCGCGGGGCCTTCGGGCCGATTGCAGACCGACGGCTTGATCGTCGCGCAGCGGCACATTCACATGAAGCCCGAGGACGCCCGCCGCCTGGGCATAACAAACCGGGACAGGGTCGAGGTCAGTATCGAGTCGCCACAGCGCACCGTCGTTTTCCGCGATGTCGCCATGCGCATCGATCCTGCTTTCGAGCTGGAAATGCACATCGACACCGACGAAGCCAACGCCGCTGCGATTGCGCACGGCGGGGACGGCGAGCTCATGGCCACCGCCTGTCTTGCAAGGGTCACAGCGTGCAAACCAGACCATCACGACTTCTCGAGAAAAGGCAGCCAGCAATGAGCACCGGTCGCACAACGGCACGGCGCAAGCCAAACGGCCTATCGCGCTCCAGTGCGCCAGCGTCAAAGGTTCCGCCGGCGTTAAAGGCTACGCCGGCACCCATTGACGTGTCGGCGCCTGCGCCGATCGAGGCCAAGCCCACCGGCGTCACTGGCTTGGCCAAGCCACTCGACGATGCCATGGGCTACAGCGTCGATCTGTTGCAACGCAGCCTGCTGTTCATGGACGTGTTGCGCGAGCGTGGCGACAACATGCTCGCTCACGAGCGCGCCGGTCAACCGCCCTTGCTCGACTTCGAACACGAACTGGTCCTCGACGCACGGCAGTTCAAGCGGCCGGCGAACTACGCGCTGCTGCGCATCACGCGCTGCGGCCCGACGCACGCGAGCGACTTCGAACGACAGGATCAGCGACCGGTGATGGTGGTCGACCCGAGGGCGGGGCACGGCCCGGGGATCGGGGGCTTCAAGCACGACTCCGAAGTCGGAGTGGCTCTCCATCTCGGCCACCCGACCTATTTCGCCATCTTCTATCCCGAACCCTGCCCTGGACAGACGCTGGCCGATGTGATCCATGCACTGCGCGCCTTTACCGAGGAAATCACACGCCGCCATGGCGGCATGTCGCCCGTGCTGTATGGCAACTGCCAGGGCGGCTGGGCGGTGGCGCTGCTGGCCGCCGACTGTGAAGGCCTGGATGCCCCGGCGGTTCTGAATGGCTCCCCGTTGTCGTACTGGGCCGGCGCAGAAGACGTCAACCCGATGCGCTTGGCTGGGGGCTTGATGGGCGGCGCATGGCTGACGCACCTGATGGCGGATCTCGGCGGCGGGCGGCTCGACGGCGCCTGGCTGGTGCAGAGCTTTGAGCGCTTGAACCCGGCCAACACCTGGTGGCAGAAGAACTACAACCTGTACGCGAACGTCGACACCGAACGCGAACGCTTTCTCGAATTCGAGCGCTGGTGGTCGAGCTATTATTTCCTGAGTCGCGAGGAAATTCTCGCCACCGTCGAGAACCTGTTCATCGGCAACCGGCTCGAGCAAGGCCAGGTGCAGCTCGACCACCCCGGGATGGACGCGCACACCGCCTGTGTCGTGGACCTGAGGAAGATCCGAAATCCCATCGTGGTCTTCGCATCCAGTGGCGACAACATCACGCCGCCCCATCAAGCGCTGGCATGGCTGCCGGCGATCTATCCGGACACCGCTTCGCTCGTGGCGGCCGGTCAGCGCATCGTTTACTTGCTCAACCCGCATGTGGGGCACCTGGGCCTCTTCGTGTCCGCCAGCGTCGCCCAACTCGAACACCGGGCCATCCTGGAAAACGTCGAGGCTTTCAAAGACCTGAGCCCGGGTCTGTACGAAATGAAGATCGACGATGCCGGCGACACCCTCGCGGTGAAAGGCAATGCCAAGTCGCCCCGTCGTGCCGGCACGCCAGCGCGGCATGCCGTGCGGTTCGAGAAACGCCGCGTCGAGGACTTGAAGTTCGAGTATCCACGAGGCGCGTTCAAGAAAGTCGATGCATTGTCCCAATCGAACGAAGCGATCTATCGCACCTGGTTCAGTCCGTGGGTGAAGTGGAGTGCCAATCCGGTGACAGCGTTCGCGCAGAAGTGGGCCCACCCGATGCGTACTCAACGCTACCTGTTCTCGCCCCAGGTCTGGCCGGCGATGGCGGGCATCCCCTTTGCAGCGGCCTGGGCACGAACCGTGCGCCAACCGGTGCCCGACGACAACCCATGGCGCGTGCGCGAAAGGGCATCCAGCCAGGCAATCGCCGGGGCGCTCGAGTGGTGGCGCATACAACGTGACGCTGCACAGGAACGGCTGTTTTCGCAGTTGTACGGCGTGGAGTGAACTGAATGTGCTTCTCCGCCACCGCAAGCTTCTCGGCGGGGGTCGTCCTGCTTGGGCTCGGCACGCTGACGCTGAGATCAGCGCTGTTCTCACATCAGCGGCGCGACTTGCCGTTCGCCGCGATCCCGCTGTTGTTTGCGATCCAGCAATTGATCGAAGGCGTGATCTGGCTGACTTTCAGCTACGAGGCACCGCTGCTGAACTCGGTGATGACCCACGTGTACTCCTTTTTCTCGCACGTGCTGTGGCCGGTTTACGTGCCCGTGGCCGTCCTGCTGATGGAGCCCGCGGGATGGCACCGGCGAGCGCTGATTGCGTTCGTCGCGGCCGGTGCCGCGGTGGGCGCGTACCTGTTGTACGTCCTGGTGGCGTTTCCGGTGGTCTCGCGGCCGACGGGTCAGCACATCGAATACGTTTCACCGCATTTCTTCGCGGCCCTGACGATGACGCTGTACCTGGTGTCGACCGCCCTCAGTCCGTTGCTGTCCACGCACCGCCTGGTGAAGCTCTTCGGCGTTCTGGCGCTGCTGTCGTTTGGCGCGGCCTACGCCTTCTATGCGACGTGGTTCATCTCGGTGTGGTGCTTCCTTGCCGCGCTGTTGAGCGCGGTGATCTACCTCCACTTTTTGCTGCGGGGTCGCGAGTACCGCACGCCCATACGGGCCGAGACACGGTCTGCAACACAACGGTCGAATTGAACTTTTGGAGATCAGAACATGCGCGAACGATTCGCTGGCCTGACGGCGGCCTTGGCAGCAGAGGCGTTCCAGAAATTCCAGCAGGCGCAGGGCCAATTGACCGGTGCGTTGTCGCGGTTGATGAACCTGACCGCGATGGTGTTCGGCTACAAGGAAAAGCCGAGCTTCGCGGTCGAGAACGAAAAGGAAATCGCCAAGCCTCCGAGCGTGGTCTTCGATGCCGCAGCCGCCAAGCCCGCAGGCGCTGGATCGGGGGCGGCCAAGTGATCGCAGGCAGTACCGTCGGCGGGGTCGGCAGAGCGCTGATCCTGGCCTGCGCGCTTGGCTGGTCCGCACTGACCCCGGCGCAGGTGCCCGTCCCGCCATTGACGGGGCATGTCATCGACCGGACCGGCACGCTGACCGCGGAGCAGAAGGCCGCCCTGGAGCAAACGCTGACAGCGTTCGAAGCCAGGAAGGGCAGTCAGCTCGCGGTGCTGATGGTCGCCTCGTCAGCCCCTGAAGAAATAGAGCAGTACGCCTTGCGGGTGGCGGAGCTTTGGAAGCTCGGACGAAAGAAGGTCGATGACGGCGCGATCCTGGTGATCGCCAAGAACGACCGCGCGATGCGTATCGAGGTGGGCTACGGCCTGGAAGGCGCACTCAACGATCTCACCAGCAAACGCATCATCAGCGAAACCATCCTGCCGCGATTCAAGAGCCAGGATTTCTATGGCGGGATCACGGCCGGGGTCGGGCAGATCATCCGCGTCATCGATGGTGAGCCGTTGCCGGCGCCGAGCGGCAGGTCCACGGGGGGCAGCGGTGATGTTCAGCAGTACGTTCCGCTGCTTTTCATTCTTGCCCTCGGCGTGGGCGGCTTGCTGCGCGCCACGCTGGGCAAGGTTCCCGGCTCCTTGGTCACCGGCGGCGTCGTCGCGGTGATTGCCTGGTTCGTCGTCGGCGCCCTCTCAATGGCGGTGGTCGCCGGCTTGGTCGCGTTGTTCGTCACCTTGCTGGGTGGAGGCATGGTCGGGCATGGAATGGGCGGTCATTACCGCGGCGGCGGACGGGGTGGTTTCGGAGGTCGAGGCGGTGGCGGTGGCTTCAGCGGCGGTGGCGGTGGCTTCGGTGGCGGCGGCGCGTCGGGGAGGTGGTAGCCATGAAGATCAAACGCATCGCGCGGCATTTGCTGGTGACTGACGGGCAGGTCAGACGGGCCTTTCCCCGCAGCACGTTGAACACGATCGAGCAAGCCATCAAAGCCAGCGAGTCCGCGCATGTCGGAGAAATCCGATTCGCGGTCGAGGGGGCACTCGACGGCGCGCCGCTGTTCAAGGGGCAGTCGGCCCGAGAACGCGCGATCGACCTGTTCTCGCAACTGCGTGTGTGGGACACCCAACACAACACCGGCGTGCTGATCTACCTGCTGCTCGCCGATCGGGCTGTGGAGATCGTCGCCGACCGCGGGATTCACGCCAAGGTGGACGCGCAGGAGTGGAGCAAGGTGTGCCAGCAGATGGAAGCCGCCTTCAGGCAGTCGAACTTCGAGGGTGGCGTGGTGAGCGGCGTACAGGTGGTGACACAACACCTGATGAAGCATTTCCCTGCCGACGGCCAGAGCGGCAATGAACTGCCCGACAAGCCGGTGCTGCTGTAAGGCAGGCAACGCAGCCTCAACACCAAACCGACACCCCCGAAGGAGAAACGACATGGCATGGCTGACCGAAAACTGGTTCTGGATCCTGACCTTCATCGCCTTTGTCGCGATGCACCTGTTCGGTCACGGTGGGCACGGGGGTCATGGCAGCCATGGCGCAGGCGACCGTCATCGAAGTGCGGATGGAAAGGAAAACGATGGAGCGCAGAGCCGGGGCGGGGACACGACATCCGGCGGCCATCGGCACTGAAAGACAGAAGCCCAAAGGAGCCAGAGAAATGCTGAATATCAAGGTCGTGAGCTGGTCGCTCGGAATCTTCACCGCCGTCAGCTTCGTGCTGTGCGTCATCTACGGCCTGGTCGTGCCGCCGAGCTTGCACATGGCAGCATTTCTGGAGATGGTTTTACCGGCGTTCAAGTGGCTCACCTTCTGGGGCTTCTGGCTGGGGTTGATCGAGAGCTTTCTTTACGGGGCCTATGTCGGACTCGTGTTCGTGCCCATCTACAACTTCCTCACCCGCCGATGGGGTGC
>JANMSR010000058.1:0-1934 GCA_031389565.1 Burkholderiales bacterium | reverse complement strand
TGGCCCGAGGCGGCCATGGTGATGGCGCTGTACGCGATTGCCGAGGCCATCGAGTCGCGCGCGGTCGATCGGGCCCGCAACGCGATCAAGGGCCTGCTGGCGATGGCGCCCGAAGAAGCGGCGGTGCGCCAGCCGGACGGCACCTGGTCGACGCTGCCGGTGGCGGCGGTCGCGCAGGGTGCCATCGTGCGCGTGCGCCCGGGCGAACGGGTGCCGATGGACGGCGTGCTCAGCGCCGGCAGCTCCAGCATCAACCAGGCTCCGGTCACCGGCGAGAGCATCCCGGTCGACAAGGCCGTCGGCGACCCGGTGTTCGCCGGCACGATCAACGAGACCGGCACGTTCGAATTCCGCGTCACGGCGCTGGCGTCCAACTCGACGCTGGCGCGGATCATCCACGCGGTGGAGGAGGCGCAAGGGACACGCGCGCCGACGCAGGGTTTCGTCGACCGCTTCGCCGCCGTCTATACCCCGGCCGTCTTCGTCATCGCCGTGGCCGTGGCCCTGCTCGGGCCGTGGCTGCTCGGCTGGACCTGGATGACGGCGATCTACAAGGCGCTGGTGCTGCTGGTCATCGCCTGCCCTTGCGCACTGGTGATTTCCACGCCGGTGACGATCGTCAGCGGTCTGGCCGCGGCGGCCCGGCGCGGCATCCTGATCAAGGGCGGGGTCTATCTCGAAGGCGCGCGCAAGCTCAAGGCCGTCGCGCTGGACAAGACCGGCACGATCACCGAAGGCAAGCCCAAGCTGGTAGCTTGGCAGGCGCTCGATCCGGGTGCCGAAGCCGCACGGGTCGAAGGCATTGCCGCCGCGCTGGCGGGCCACTCGGACCATCCGGTGTCGCGGGCGATCGCCCAGGGCCTGGCCGCGACGACGCTGCAGGTCGCCGACTTCAAGGCACTCGCCGGCCGCGGCGTGCAGGCCGATGTGGACGGCATCGGCTACGTGCTCGGCAACCACCGCCTGATCGAGGAGCGCGGGCAATGTTCGCCTGCGCTGGAGGCCACGCTGAAAGGGCATGAGGAGGCCGGCCGCACGGTCACGCTGCTCGCCTCACCGGCCGGCGTGCTGGCGCTGTTTGCGGTGGCCGACACCATCAAGCCCTCGTCGCGCGAGGCGGTGGCTGAGCTGAAGGCGCTGGGCATCACACCGGTGATGCTGACCGGCGACAACCAGGCCACGGCCTCGGCCATTGCCCACCAGGCGGGCATCGACGAGGCGCGCGGCAACCTGCTGCCGCAGGACAAGCTCGAAGCGATCAAGGCGCTGCAGGCCCGGCACGGCATGACCGCGATGACGGGCGACGGCATCAACGACGCGCCGGCGCTGGCCCAGTCCGACATCGGCGTGGCGATGGGCGCGGCCGGCACCGACACCGCGATGGAAGCCGCCGACGTGGTGGTGATGAACGACGACCTGCGCCGCATCGCCGAGACGGTGCGCCTGTCGCGCTCCACGCACGCGGTGCTGTGGCAGAACATCTCGCTGGCCCTGGGCATCAAGGCCGTGTTCCTGGTGCTGGCGGTGTTCGGCAACGCGTCGATGTGGATGGCGGTGTTTGCCGACATGGGCGCGAGCCTGCTGGTCGTGGCCAATGGGCTGCGGCTGCTGAAGCAAAGTGGACCCAAGGTCGATGCAGCCCGATGACATGAACCCAGCGCAAGCGCAGCCAGCCCGCGTCGACCGCCATCACAGCGGTCACTGTCGCAAGCCGTTCTGCAAGGAGCTGTTCGATTGAACGCGCCACCGTTCGACTCGCGACGCCACTGGCGCGCATGGCTGCTTCTTGCAATGGCGATGCTGGCGCTGGACCAGGGCCTGAAGTGGATCGTGGCCTCGGCCTTGCCGCTCGGCGAGCGGGTCGCGGTCACGGCATGGTTCAACCTCGTGCACGTACTCAACCCCGGCGCGGCTTTCTCTTTCCTCGCCGATGC
>JANMSR010000056.1:0-12436 GCA_031389565.1 Burkholderiales bacterium | reverse complement strand
GCCGACGACGATCTTGGCCTCTTCGTTGTCCAGCGTGATCAGGTTCGGCGTCGAGATGATGTTGGTATTGCTCTGCGTCTGCAGCATGCGCGCAATGGCTGCCAGCGCATAGGTGCCGCCGAAGTTGCGCACCAGGCCGATGTTCAGGCCCTCGCCGAGCGCCACCGTGCCACCGGCCGCGCCGGTGCTGATGTTGATGATATTGCCCGTGCCGGTGCCGAAATTGGTGCCAGCGCCGACCAGGCTCTTGTCGCCCTTGTTGCCGATCAGGCCCTGCCACTGGAAGCCGAAGTCGGCCGCGTTGTCGCCGCTGACCTCGACGATCATGCTTTCGATATAGACCTGCGCGCGGCGCGAGTCGAGCTGCTCGATCATCGAGCGCACCTGGCGGTACAGCGGCTCGGCGGCGGTGATGATCAGAGAGTTGGTGGAGGGGTCGGCCTGAATGAAGCCACCTGTGCTGGGCCCGGTCGAGGCCTGGATCGGTGTCGTCGCCAGCGGGGCGCCGCCGGGCGGCGCGCCCGGCGCGCTGGACGGCGGGCTCGCGGTGACGCCGCCGGCGCCCCCAGTGAACGCCGCGCGCAGCACCTGCGCGAGCTTCACCGCATCGGCGTTCTTCAGGTGCACGACCCAGATCGAGCCGCCGGGGCCGCCTTGGGTCGGCAGGTCGAGCTTGTCGATGATCGAACGCACCTGGGCCTGTCGCGCGGTGTTGGCGGTGCGCACGATCAAGGCGTTGCTCCGTGCGTCGGCGATCACCGACACGCCGCCGCCGCTGCCCACCGGCACGCCGGGCGCCGTGCCCGCGCCGCTGTCGGCCAGGCGCTGCACCAGCGGCGCCAGGTCGGTGGCCAGCGCATGCTTGAGCGGCACGACTGCGATGTCCGACGCCGTCGGCTGGTCGAGCGCGGCGATGATCTTGCCCAGCCGCGCCAGGTTGTCGGCGTAGTCGGTGATGACCAGGGTGTTGCTGCCCGGGTTGGCATTGATCGTGTTGTTCGGGCTGATCAGCGGCCGCAGCACGGCCACCAGGTTGTTCGGGTTCTCGTGGCTCAAGCGGAAGATCTGGGTCAGGATCTGGTCGCCGCGCTGCTGCACGGGGCCGATCGACACCGTGCCGGCCTGCAACTTGGCGTCGGCTTCGGGCACCACCTTCAAAAGCCCGGCGTTTTCGACCACTGTGAAGCCCAGCCCGCGCAGCGCGGCCAGATAGTTCAGGTAGGCCTCGCGCACGGTCATCGCGGTCTCGCTGTAAACCGTGATGTTGCCCTTGACGCGGGGATCGACGATGAACTGGCGGTCGAGCATCGCGCCCATGGCGCGGGTCACGGCTTCGATGTCGGCGTTGACGAAGTTCAGCGTCACCTGGGTGCCGGACTTCAGCGCGGGGCTGTGGCCGGCGGCGCGTGGGGCCGCAGTCTGCGCGGCCAGCGGCGGCGCCAGCAAGCTGGCGGCGACGGCCGTTGCGATCAAGCGCAACGCGATCGAAGTGGGTTGTGTTTTCATGCTCATCCGATCGAGATGACCGAGCGCGCGCCCTGGCGCCGGCCGATGATATTCAGGAGGTTGTTCAATGCCGTTTCGCTGCCCTCGGCGGCTTGCGCCTCGCCACGAAAACGCAGGCCGGTGCCGGTCCATTCGCCCTGGCCCGACAGGCGCAGCGGGCCGTCGACCGTGATCAGCGACAGGCTGGCGGCATCGCCGCTGGCCGCGTCGCCGCGCAGCGTGAGACGGTAGCTGCCCAGGGTGTCGAGCGTGGCCACGCGCGACGAGGCGTTGGCCACGTCGAGCGCGGCTTCGCCGGAAAAGCGCACGCGGCCCTGGACCCACTCGACCGTCAAGCCAGGCGACGTGAGGCGCAGCGTGCCGCCGAGTTGGAGCGTGTTCCACGGTGTGCCCAGGCCGGCGAGCCAGCCGGCCGGCCACTGGCCGAGGGTCGTGCTCTCGGCCGGCAGCACCTGCACCGACAGGCGCCCGAGGCCGGGCCGGATCAGCGCGCGGACTTCACCGCGCAGGCAGCAGGCCTGGCGTGCACGCAGTTCGGCGGTCAGGCCGCGCCAGGCCAGGTTCCACTCGAGCCGGCCGGGCAGGGCGCTGGCATCCCGACTGCCCGGGCCGCCGCTCAGCACCGGCAGCGCGCTGCCGCTCCACAGCGTGCCGCGGGCGTCGGTCAGCAGCAGCCGCCCGTCGGTGGCCGAGGCCACGGCCGAGGCCAGCCAGGCGGCCGGCGCAAAGGCCACCAGCCCGATGAGCGCGCCGACGATCGCACCGCCGATCGCCCAGCGCCCGGCAGCGCCGCGCGTGCGCTGCCAGGCCAGTTCGGCCAGTGTCGACTCGGCGAATCCGGTGCGCGCGAAGCGGGCCTTTTGACCGCGCTCGCGCGTTCGCATCGCCGCGCTGATGATGCTCACGGCGCGCCACTCCCGCTGGGCAGGGCGACCACGATGCTGCCGCTGTAGCCCTGCGGGGCGCGCGTCAGGTTGGCTTCGAGCGGGCGGGCGCGGGCGGCGCTGCGCGCTTCGGCCAGCCAGTCGCGCAATTGAGTGCCGTTGATGCCGCTGAGGGTCAGCGTGGCGCGGTCGCCAACCACCTGCAAGCGGCCGGCGGCACCCAGCGCATCGCTGGCCGCGCGCAGCGCGGCGGCGGACTGGGTCGTGCCGAGCACCGGCGTGGCGCGCAGTTCGCGCGCTTCATTGGCCTGGCGTTGCATCTGCTGCAACTGGGCGTCGAGCCGGTCGAGCTGGGCGGGCGCATCGCGCGCGGTGCGCCAGGCGGGCGCGATGGCCAGCACCCAGAGCAGGAACAGGCCCAGCACCCAGGCTGCGATCGCGATGCCCCGCCGCTCGCGCGTGCCGAGGGCTCGCCAACGGGCACGCCACGGCGCGGTCCAGTTGTCGATTGCATCGCCGGCGCTGACCGGCAGCGCCAGGCGGGAGTTCGAGAAGCCCTTCATGACACCTTCGTGCGGCTGACGGTCAGCACGCCGTTGTTTGTGGCCAGGTCCCAGCCCGCGCCGGCGAGTTGGGCGCGGAACTGCGTGACCTGGGCTTCGTCCCAGCCGCCGGCGGCAAAGTTCAGCCGGCCATTGTCGAAGCGCAGCGTGGCCAGCGGCGGCTGGCCGTCGGGCCAGGCTGCGGCGACGACGCCGAGCACGGTTTCGAGATCGGTGTCGCCACTCTTGCCCGCGGCGGTGCGCAGCGCATCGGTTTCGCGCTGCATCTGCACCGGCGCGTCGAGCACGGCGCGGATTTGCGGATGGGTCGTGCGCAGCAACTGGGTCATCGCTGCGCGCTTGTCGCCGACCTGGCCTTGCTGGTGCCAGGCCCACAGGTTCAGGCCCAGCACCTGCAGGGCCACCAGCGCGACCAGGCCATAGCGCACCGGCCGCCAGGCGGCGCTGCGAAAGCGTCGCCAGGCGTCACGCAACGCGAGCGTGCCGCGGTGGCGCGGTGCGAGGTCGAACTGGCGCAGGTTCCACAGCGAGCGCGCGGCCTGCAGCATGCGCTGTTCGTCAGTCAGCACCAACACGCCGCGCCCGAGCCAGCGCTCGGCCGGCGCGGCAACGGCCGGGTGTGCACTCCAGCGTGCCGGCTGCGCGGCCCAGGCCGGCAGCATCTGCCGGGCCAACGCACCCTGCACGCCGATGGCGGCGACGCCGTTGGCATCGGACCAGGTCAGTTGCATCGGCGCACCGGCGTCAGCGCCGAAGCCCGCCGAGAAGTGCCCCAGGGGCGTGTCTTCGGGCCACGAGATCGGTACCGCGCGTTCGACCTGCACGCCGGCCTTCTCCAGCGCCCTCAGCTCCGCCGTGAACCAGGCCTTGTCGATCGCCGCGACCCAGGCGCTCGTGCCGCCCGAGGCGCCGGGAGCGAGCGCCAGGTGCATGGCGCCGGGATCGTCGAGCAACTGATCTTCGAGCACCCCGGCGATCGCCGCGCGTTGCCGCGCTGCGGGCGCCCTGGGCACCTGGATGCGGTGCCAACTGACATCGGTGTCGGCCAGCACCAGCACCGCGCTGTCGGCCTTGGGCAGCAGCACCGCGCTGGCACGGCCTTGCCGGGTCGTGGCCACGCCGTCGGGGGTGAGCACGAAGGCCAGTTCGGCGCTGCCGCTGCCCGTCGACGACGAGCGCACGCCCTCAGCGCCGCCTTGCAGGCGCGCCCTCGCGGGGAGCAGGATCAACAGGGTCGACATGATGGCGGGGGGAGGCTAGCGCCAATGCAAGGGTGCGGCAACGGCATCTGGCGTGAAATCAATGACTTAGCGAGTGTATTTCGTGTGGAGTGGCCGCCGGCGCGGGGGCCGTCCCAGGCTTCGTCGCGGCTCAATTGCTGTCGCGCAGGTTGATGCGTTCGCGCGCCAGCACCACGATGTCGAGCTGGCGGCGTTCGATCAGCGAGCGTTCTTCGAGAACGCGGTCGCCCAGGCGCAGGCGGCCCTGGACGATGAAGTAGCGGCTGGCGCCACCAACACCGTCGAGATTGGTCTGCGGGTCGGCCGGGAAGTAGGCCCGCGCAGGCTGTGCACTGGGGTCGCGCACCGGCGTGCGCTGGCGCTCCTGCAACAGGCGTCGGGCACTGCCCAGGCTCATGCCGTCGACCGCGGCCGCAATCACCTCGGCCGGCGCGGTGTTGACGTTGACGCGGGTCTCGCTGCCCGGCAGCACCGTGACCCAGGGTTCGAGACGGCGCAGGGTGTCGGCATCGATGCCCAGCCAGGCCAGCTCGGCCAGGCGCTGGGGGGCGATCGCGGCTGGCGCTGGCGCGCTGGCGGCTGGCCGCGCGACGCTCGGCGCCCAGGCCGTGCGCAATGCCTGCGCGATGCGCTCGGCGGTGTCGCTGGGCAGGCCGGCCTGTTCGCACAGCCGGGTCATCACGCGCAACTGCGCTTCCGGCGTCTTGCCATGCGCGTCGACCAGCTTGCGCAGGTTCCAGCGCGCCTGCGCGTCGCTGATGGTGCCCGACAGGAAGGCCTCGACGCCGTCGGCCTCGGCGGCGCTGTTGTTGTCGCGGTCGGCGGCCAGGAACGACGACAGGCGAGCCTCGGCCAGGGGCACGGCCCAGGGCTCGCCGAGGTGATCGGGGCCGCCGTTGCGCGCGTCCTCGCGCAGGATCAGGCGCGCCCAGTCGAGCGCGCCCGACAGGATCCAGGCCGCTTGCGTGCGCGCACGCTCCGCACTTTCGACCTGGATCGCGCGCCACTGCTGCCAGACCATGCCCGAGGCCATGGTCGCCACCAGGGTCAGGATCAGCATGGCCAGCAGCAGCGCGGCTCCGCGCTGGCGGTGGGGGTGGCGCGCGGGGTGGCGCGCGGGGTGGTGCGCGGTCATTGCATCTGCGGCCCGAGCAGCACGTCGCGCGTCAGCTTGCCGGCCAGGCCGCCGCCCTCGAAGGCGAGCACGACGCGCACGCCGGTGGGCAATTGCGTGCGCGCCACGATCGGGGCCGACGCCGCGGGCGCCGGCCCCGCCACGTCGGCGCTCGACTGCGCATTGCTCCAGGCGTTGCCGCGGTAGAAGTACAACTGCCAACCGGCGAGGCCGTCGTGCATGCGCAACTGCGCCGCCTCGTTGCCGAGCAACTGCTGGCTGACCAGCCAACTGTCCTGCAGCGCGCTGGCTTGGGTGACGACCGGGCCGCTCCAGCGCAGCCAGCGCTGCTCGCGCAGCGACCAGGCCACGACCTGCAGGCCATCGGCCCGGCGTCGCACCAGGCGCACTGTGGCGCCATCGAAGGCCAGCGCCGGCACGACGGTGGTATCGAATACCGACTGCAGGTCCTGCTCCCACTGGGCCAACACGGTGTTCAGGCGCAGCGTTTGTTCGACCCGTTCCTGGCCTGCGGTGCGCGCGCGCGAAATGCCATCGAGGCCCTGCCAGGCCATGCCGGCGAGCACGGCCATCAGCGACAACGCGACCAGCACTTCGACCAGGGTGAAACCGAGTTGGGAACGCGGGCGGCGCGGCATGTTCAGTAGCGCGGCAAGACCGTCGACAGCGTCAGCAGGGGCTGATCGTTTTCGTCGGCGATGTTGGCGTCGACGCGGCGGAAGTTGGGGTTCGGCGTCGGGCGCACGCGCAACTGGCCCTTGAAGCTGCGGCCGAGCTGCTCGCAAGCGAAGTCAGCGTCGCCGACGCTGGGAAACTGGCGCGCCAGTTTCAGGTTGGCGAGATGGTTGTCGGCGCACCACTGTGCCGCGCTGACGTCGGCCAGCCGTTGCGCATTGCCGGTCAGCGCGCCAGCGGCCTTGATGCCCGCGCCCAGCGCCACCGCGACGATGGCCAGCGCGACCAGCACTTCGATCAAGGTGAAGCCGCGGGTGGCTTGCCGCAAGCTCATGGTGCAACGCCGTCGGACTTGGCGGCCGGGCCGAACGGGGCCAGGCCATCGCTGGCCAGCACCAGGCGGCGGTCGTCCAGGTGCAATACCAGGCGCTGCGGCGGCAGCACCGGCTCGGGGCCGAGCAGCAAGGCGCGCGCGCCGACGATCTCGACACTGACGCCCTTGTCGAGCCAGCGTGTGGGCAGCTCGGCGCCGGGCGGTAGACCGACGAAACGGAAGTTCGTGCCGTCGGTGGTGTTTGCGTCCGCCGGCACCCAGCGCACGGTGATGCCCGAGGCGCGGGCCTCGGCACGGGCCGATTCGAGCAGCGCCGACAGGCGGGCGCCCTCTTCGTCGAGCCGGCTTTGTTTGCCATCGCGCAAGGCCAGGCTGACAAGCGCGGTGGCGATGGCAATGATCGCCATCACCAGCATGACTTCGATCAGCGTGAAGCCGGGCGCGCCCGCAACACCGGGCCAGCGCCGCGGCTGGCGCGGATCACTGCCAGGAGCCGACATCCGCATCGTTGCCCTCGCCGCCAGGCTGGCCGTCGGCGCCGAAGCTGAAGACATCGATCTCGCCTTTGACGCCGGGATTGACGTACTGGTAGGCGCGGCCCCAAGGGTCGTTGGGCAGTTTGTCGAGGTACGGCTTCCAGTTCGGTGGCAGCGTGCCGACGGTGGGCTTCTTGACCAGCGATTCGAGGCCCTGCTCGGCGCTCGGAAAACGCTGGCTGTCGAGTTTGTACAGCTTCAAGGCTTGCATCAGGTTGTTGACGTCGGTGCGAGCGGCGGTCACGCGCGCTTCGTCGGCGCGGTTGAGCACGTTGGGCACGATCAGCGCGGCCAACACGCCGATGATCACCAGCACGACCAGTAGCTCGATCAACGTGAAGCCGCGCACGGCGCCGCGATGCAGGGGCAGGGAGGAATGGCTGGTCATGTTGTGGTGGCCGGCGTCGCGTGCAGGTTGCGCGCCACGGCGGCTGGAGGGGGGCTGCGGGTGAGATCGCTTCAATGATAATCGGCCCCCATGAAGGTACGCCTCGTTGCATTCGTGATCTGGGCCGCGGTCGCCGCCAGTGCGATGTTCTGGGCCTTGCGCCTGGGCGCTTCGTCACCGGCGGCGCCAGCGCATACCGTGGCGGTTGGCGCGGCCACTGCGCCACGCGGCGACCTGACGCGCCTGTTCGGCGCAGCGCCGGTGCGTGCGACGGCAGGTGCGGCCGTGGTGGTCGAGAGCCCGCTGTCGTCGCGCTTTCGCTTGCTCGGCGTGGCGGCGCCGCGCCAAGGCGGTGACCGCAATGGGCTGGCCCTGATCGCGGTGGACGGCAAGCCGGCGCGCAGCTACGCGGTGGGCACGGCGGTCGATGGTGACCTGGTGCTGCAGTCGGTGCATGCACGCGGCGCCCGGCTCGGTGCGCGCGGCGCCGCGCCGCAGGTGACGCTCGAGCTGCCGGCGCTGCCGCTGCCGGCCACCGGCAGCCTGCCGCCGGCCCAGACTCTGGCCCAAGGCGCGCCGATCGGACCGCCCGGTGCAGCCGTTTCGGCCACGGTCGTCGCACCATTTGTGGTGGCCGTACCCACTGAGGCGCAACAGGGTGAGCCGGTATCGGTGCCTGTGCCGCCGCCCGGCAGCAACACGCGCTGACGGCCCGTCGCGCCGATGCTCAGCCGGCGTGCGCGCCGAGTGCACCCGGCTGGCTGTCGATGCCGCCCGGCCGTGATGGTTCCGGTTCCTCCCCTTCGGCGACCTCGCTGAGCAGGGCTGCGGCGGCGCGCACCAGCGGCCAGGCCAGCGTCGACCCCGTGCCATCGGTGCTCTCCAGGCCCAGCTCGAGCAGCGCCGAGGTGTGGAACAGGTTGAGCGCGTAGTCCAGCCCGTTGTGACCATGGCTGCGGCAGAACACGCAGTAGTCGGTGACCGGCGCCGCGATGCGTGCGGCCACCATCAGCGCGGCGCACGCCGGCAGCCCGTCGACCATGATCAGGTGCCGGCGGCTGGCGGCGACCAGCATCACCCCGACCATCATCGCCATTTCGAAGCCGCCGAGCGCGGCCAGCACTTCGACCGGGTCGATGACATCACGGTGCCGGCCTTGCGCGGCCTGGGTGACGACCAGCAGGTGGTTCAGATGGTGCGGGTCCATGGCCGGGTGCGATTGCAGCAGGTCGCGCACGGGTGCGCCGGCCAATCGCGACAACACCATCGCTGCGCTCTCGTGGCCGCCAACGGCAATGCCGGCGCAAGCCAGCAGGTTGCCCGGCAGCGATTCGCCGATTTCCATGCCGGCGCGGATCGCGGCCTGCGCCTGGTTGACTGACATCGCCGCACCGACGCGGGCGTTGCGCGTGCCGTGGGCAATCTTGCGCATCAACAGGTGCTCGTGCGGTGCCAGCCGTTCGGCCACGCCGGCATCGACCACCGAAAGCGTGAGGCCGTGGAGATGCGCGAACACAGCCAGCGGCAATTGCCCGTTCAGCGCCTGCCGGGCACGCTCGGCGCTAGCCTGGCCGGGCACCTTGGGCAGGCCCTCGACGGCCAGACCATGGTCACCGGCAAAGAGCACCAGTTGCGGCGCGCGAAAGCGCGGCTTCAAGGTGTTCTGGATCAGGCCGATGCGCACCGCCAGGGGCTCGAGTTCGCCCAGGCTGCCAACGGTTTCGGCGCGGCGCTGCAGCTTGTCGCGCAACGCGCGCTCGAGCAGCGCGTTGGACGTCGGCGTGATCAGGGAACGCGGGCTGGTCGACATGGCCGCGAGTGTAGGCGGCAGCACGCTGCGCCGACTGTGAACTACCGCAGGAACAGCCCGTAGACAGGGTTGTCCGTTTCGTCGACATAGGGATAGCCCAGAGCGTCGAGAAACTCACGCAGCGCGCGCTTGTCGCTGGCAGGCACCTGCAGGCCCACCAGGATGCGGCCGTAGTCAGCGCCCTGGTTGCGGTAATGGAACAGGCTGATGTTCCAGCCCGGGTGCAGGGCGGCCAGAAAGCGCATCAACGCGCCCGGCCGTTCAGGGAAGACAAAGCGGTACAGGCGCTCGTGGTGCGCCAGTTCGGATCGGCCGCCGACCATGTGGCGCACATGTTCCTTGGCCAGTTCGTCGTCGGTCAGGTTGACGGTGGCAAAGCCGTGGCGCATGAAGTTGCGCTCGATCTTGTCGGCCTCGTCGCGCTGAGCAATCGCGACGCCGACGAAGACATGCGCGACCTCGGCGTCGGAAATGCGGTAGTTGAATTCCGTCACGCTGCGCGGGCCGATCAGTTCGCAGAAGCGCTTGAACGAGCCGCGCTCTTCGGGGATGGTGACGGCGAAAAGGGCTTCGCGCTGCTCGCCGAACTCGGCCCGCTCGGCGACGAAGCGCAGGCGGTCGAAGTTCATGTTCGCGCCGCAGGTGATGGCCACGAATGTCTTGCCCTTGAGCTTGTGCTCGGCCACATACTGCTTGACCGCGGCCACGCCCAAGGCCCCGGCCGGCTCGAGGATGCTGCGGGTGTCCTGAAACACGTCCTTGATGGCGGCGCAGACCGCGTCGGTGTCGACGACCACGTAATCGTCGACCAGCGCGCGCGTAAGTCGAAAGGTCTCGACGCCAACCAGCTTGACGGCGGTGCCATCGGAGAACAGGCCCACGTCGTGCAGCGTCACGCGGCGACCGGCGCGCACCGAACGCAACATCGCGTCGGAGTCCTGGGTCTGCACGCCGATGACCTTGACCTCGGGCCGCACCGCCTTGATGTAGGCCGCGACGCCCGCGATGAGGCCGCCGCCGCCGATGGCCACGAACACTGCGTCGAGCGGGCCCTGGTGCTGACGCAGGATTTCCATCGCCACCGTGCCCTGGCCGGCGATGACATCCGGGTCGTCGAAGGGGTGCACGAAGGTCAGCCCGCGCTCGGCTTCGAGCGCCTTGGCATGGCCGTGGGCGTCGGAGTAGCTGTCGCCGTGAAGCACCACCTCGCCACCGAACGCACGCACGGCATCGACCTTGAGCTTGGGCGTAGTCACCGGCATCACGATCGTGGCCTGGCAGCCGAGTTTTTTGGCCGCCAACGCCACGCCCTGAGCGTGGTTGCCGGCCGAGGCGCAGATCACGCCACGCGCCCGTTGCTCGGCCGAGAGGTGGACCATCTTGTTGTAGGCGCCGCGCAGCTTGAAGCTGAAGACCGGTTGCTGGTCTTCGCGCTTGAGCAGTACCTGGTTGCCCAGGCGTCGCGACAGCGTGCGCGCGGGCTCAAGTGCCGATTCGATAGCGACGTCGTAGACGCGCGCGGTGAGGATTCTTTGCAGGTACTCGCCGCCCACCTTGCGCCGCACCCGGGGTGAGCCTGCCATCGCCAGTGTCTCCGTCCGCTGCTTCGAATTGCGGCGCATCTTAAGTCAGCGCTGCCGCTGCACGCCGCATGAAAAAGGCCCAAGGCTTGCGCCTTGGGCCGAATCCACCCTGGGTGCAGTGGAGGAGACAATCGCCGCAGCAAACGCGCAGTCGCTGCATCACGAAGCCAGTCTAGCGGCTCGAATGCTGCGCTGCAATATCAAATTCGCAACAGGCGTCGCGTGCAATTCTCAGGCTGCATTGATGCGGTGCACAGTGCACCGCAGCGGATCGGTTTCGGTGTGCAAACGGTGCGGGAGTGACAGCCATGGAATGCACGGTCGACTGGGTTGCCGCCAGCGGGATGGCTTTCGTGGCCGAAACCGGCAGTGGCCACCTGCTGACGATGGACGGCGCGCCCGACGGCGGCGGTCGCAACCTGGCGCCGCGGCCGATGGAGACCGTGCTCGCAGGCACCGGCGGCTGCGCGGCCTACGACGTGGTGTTGATCCTCAAGCGAGGCCGACACGACGTGACCGGCTGCCGCGTCAAGGTGAGCGCCGAGCGTGCGCCCGTCGACCCGAAGGTGTTCACGCGCATCCACCTGCACTTCATCGTCAGCGGCCGCGCACTGCAGGACGACGCGGTTGCCCGCGCGGTCGCGCTGTCGCATGAGAAGTACTGCTCGGCCACGGCCATGCTCGCCAAGACCGCCGAGATCACCACCAGTTACGAGCTGCTGGCAGCCTGAGATCAGACGCGGTGTGCCGTGGTGGTCATCACCTTGGCCGCCAACCGCATCGCCAGCCGAAGCGGCGCCGGCAGCGCCGCGGCGCCGGCCTGTTGTGCCGCGCGACCATGCTGGGCCTCGTCAGCCTTCATCTGCGCGACGATCGCCCGCGACACGGCGTCGCGCTCGGGCAGGCGCGACAAGTGGCCGCCCAGATGCTCCTCGACCTGGCGCTCCGTTTCGACGACGAACGCCAGGCTCCACGCATCACCGGCGCGCCCGGCAACCAGGCCGAGCGCGAAGGCCCCGGCGTACCACAGCGGGTTGAGCAGGCTGGGCCGGTCGCCGAGTTCCTGCAGGCGCTGCGCGGCCCAGGCCAGGTGGTCGGTTTCTTCACGCGCCGCCGCGGCCAGTTGCACGCGCAGCTCGGGTGTGCGCGCAGTCAAGGCCTGCGCCTGGTACAGCGCCTGGGCGCAGACCTCGCCCACATGGTTGACGCGCATCAGGGCTCCTGACAACCGCCGTTCCGCGGGCGACAACTCAACCGCCGCGGCAGCAGGACGCGCACGCTCGGCGCGCGCCGAACCACTCAGGGTCGAGAGCGCGGCATTCGCGGCGATGAGTGCTTTATCGACAGTCGAGGCCATAGGGGCATGAGGATAGGTCAGGATTTGCCGCGAAGTCGCCACTGACATCATTGTCTTCGACACGCGACAGTTCGTTGTAGACCGACAACAGCGGTGACTGAAATCACGGGCAATGCTTTGCAGCGGTGGAGGCCTCTGGTGCAATACGTCCAACTTCCGCTGAGGAGGTTGGCCTGATCAGCCCCTTCACCGGGACGGACTCATTTTCCCGGGCGGTTCCACGATCGGGACCCCTTTTTCAACCTAGGAGATAGTTGCAATGAAAAGATCTCTACTCGCTCTGGCCGTGCTCGGTACGTTTGCCAGCGCCGCGTCGGCGCAATCGTCGGTCACGCTGTCGGGCGTCGTCGACGCCGGTATCAGGCGGGTCGGCGCCGCTACCGGCAGCGACTGGCAACTTGGCGGCTCGGGTTCGAGCAACAAC
>JANMSR010000041.1:0-21164 GCA_031389565.1 Burkholderiales bacterium | reverse complement strand
GCCAGCAACGCGCAGGCCTGGTGCACCTGCGCGCGCAGGGTCTCGACATTCGTGGTCTGCGGGGCCGGCACCGGTGTGGCATGCAGCGCGGCCAACTGATCCCCGACGCGCGCTGATGTTGCCGGGCCGATCTGCGGCTGGGCGTCCTGCAAGGCCCGGCCCGGCACGGCCAGTTGCCAGTGCAGGCCGCTGCTGGCCTGCCACAGCAGTGAGTGCGGCGTGCGCAGCCGCCCGCTGATCTGCGCCGGGCTGTCGGCGAGCGAGCGCATCACGGCGTGCGTGGCCGCACCGCTGCGCTCGACATCGGCCTTGGCGTACAGCGTTTGCGTGCTGACGGCAGCGCCGGGCTCGCGCTGAAAACGCAGCTCGACGCGGGCGCACACGCGCAACTCGGGCACCACTTGCACGAGCGTCGTCCGGTGGTCGATCAGTTGCCCGCGTCCGCCGGTCAGCGCTGCCACCACCTCGGGCAGGCAGCGGCGGCCCAGCTCGGCGTCGTCGTGCAGCCAGCGCAGCGCATCGAGCTTGGCATCGTTGGGCCACCAATGCGCCAGCATGTCGAGCGCCGGCAGATGGGTCAGCGCCGGACCCGCGGCCGACGCCAGCGTGCCGCGGCCGCTGGCTTGGCGGTAGCGGCGGGCCGAGTCGCCGCCGCTGCAAAAGCGCGCCGCCACGCGCTGTTCGAATTCGCGGCCGCCCTGCGGGTCGCCCAGCCGCAGGCGGTAGGCCACGCTGCAGTTGCGTTGCGGCCGGTACTTGACGCGATCGACCTCGCAGGCCAGGACCTGCATGCCGCCGAGCGCCGCGGCGAATACGGGTGCCATCGCGCGCGCGTCCAGCGCCTGCGCCAGTTGCGGCAGCGCGGGGTCGTGCGGCAGGGCGCCGGTCATGCCGTCTCCGCGAGCACGTGGGTGCGTGGCAGTGTGGCGCCGGCGTGCGACACGGCATGCAGCACGCGGCCGGCCGCGTCCTCACGCCAGTGCACCCAGCGGCCGCTGAACTCGAAGCCGCCGATGCGCCAGCGCTGTGCACTGAGGCCGCGCGAGTGGAACCAGTGATCGACGACGCGCGCACCCCCGGCTTGCAGCGTGATGCGCAATGCGCGCGGCGGCGGACCCGCGGTCAGGCCGTCGGCGTCGACCGCGATGTCTAGGGTCGTGACTGCGGGCTCGGCGTGATGCCACGGCACGAGCACGGTGTCGAAGTCGGCGTCGCGGGCCAGCAGGGTGCTTTGCAGCGCTGGCGCGGCTTGCTTGTCGCCGTAGCGCGCCGAGACCCAGCTCGGCTGCAATGCGGCGCGCATGCCCGCGCGTGCCGGTTGCAGGATCAACAGCCCCGGGCTGCTGGCCCGAATCCCGGCGCCGCTTTCCAGCGTGGTCTGGCCTTGGGCCTGCGCGCCGAGCTGGAAGTTGAGCACGTACTCGTGCGGCGTCGGCGCCCGCAGCCAATCGCTGACGATCCAGTAACCTCCGTCGACGAAGACGATGCAGCGCTCGTGCACGGCGTCGTATTCGTGGCTGCGCGCCTGGCCGTGCAGCAGGTCGAGTTGCGCGCCGTGATTCCGCTCGACGAGACGTGCATCGGGCGCGGGCCCGCTGATCTTGTGGCGCACGCTGCCGGTGGCGTGGCGTGTGCCGGGCTTGATCGGCTTGGGCACATAGCGTGTCTGTTGCAAGCCATCGACGCCCACCGTGTTGTGCACGGCGGTGCCGCGAAAGCGCACGCGCCAGTTGGTGCCGTCCTGCGGATTCACGGCTTCGTTGTAGGTGTAGCGACCCGGGTCGACGATCAGCGAACGGCCGAACGCGGCCAGCTCGAAGCTCAGGCAGTCGAAGTGGCCGTGGTTGCCTTCGCCGAGCGGGCCGCTGTCGAACACCAGGTACTGCGCGTCGGCGAAGGGCGTTGCACCGTCGCCCCAGCCGCTGCGCACGACGCTGTAGCCACTGGCCGGGAAATGCGCGACGCGCTCGCGCGGCGGCGTGCCTTGCGCGCCCTGCGTGGCGACGTAGAGCATGTCGGCGCGGCCGTACAACTCGGCGCCCTGGGCCAGCAGGTCGAGGTAGCTGCGGGCATCGCCGTCCGACAGGCTGGGCACGATGCCGTCGGGCTTGTGCACCTGCAGGCTGAACTCGAGGCCGCGCTGCAAGGCCTCGTCGAACGAACCCGGCACCGCGACGCCGTTCATGGCCGCCAGGCGCCTGAAGTTCAGCGCGTTCTTCAGCACCAGGTGGTGGTAGTCGGTCGACAGCTCGCAGTGCACGCCGTCGGCGAGCAGGTCGCAGTCCAGGTTGGCGACGGTCTGTTCGAGTGCAAAGGCCCGCCAATGGGCCGCCCGGCGCAGCTCGGGAAACACCACGCCGGCCAGGAAGATGGCGTACAGCTCGAGCGTGCGGTGGTTGCGCTTCTCGGTCAGGTTGGCGCACAGGTACTCGACTTGCTCGTGCAGCGAGTGCAGCAGCCGGGTGTGGAATGCGGGCGGGATCTGCGCGCTGCTGTCGTGCGCAGCGTGGCCGACGAACAGGTGCAGGCTGTAGATCCAGTTCTGCACCCGGCGACCGGTCACGTCGGCGGCGATGAAACCGGGCGGCGTGGCGCGCATCCAGCCGTCGATCAGTTCGACCCAGCGCTGTATGTAGCGCGCATCGCCGCTGCGCTCGAAGGCCAGGCCCAGACCGACGGCGTAGTAGAACTTGTGCAGCAGGATGTGCCACTCGACATCGGCACTCGGGTTGTGCAGCCAGGCGATCGGGTCGCTCAGGCGGTGTGTCTCGGCGTTGAATTCGAAGCGGCCGATCAGCAGCGCGTCGATCTTCTCGGCTTGGGTTTCGTCGGCGTCGGCGACCGGGTAGTAGCGCACCGCGCGCGGTGCGCGAAAGTGCGCGAGCAGGTGCGCATCGTCCAGGCCGGCCCAGGGTGGCAGGAAGATCGAGCCCGCTTCGGTGGTCATGCCCGGGCCTCCTGCCGGCGGCGCAACTGGGCGATGAACAGGTCGCGCAGGTCCAGCGTGGTGCGCCGCGAATCGAAGCGCTCGCAGATCCGCTGGCGGCCGGCGCGGGCCAGCCGGGTGTGCAATTCGGTGTCGGTCAGCACGCGGCGCAGGGCCTCGGCCAGGGCCTGCGGGTTGCGCGGCTCGACCAGCAGGCCGTGCACGCCGTCGTCGATCATTTCGGGGATGCCCGAGATGGCGGTCGAGACCACCGGCACGCCCATCGCCATGGCCTCGGCGAGCACGTTGGGAAAGCCGTCGCGGTCACCGTCTTCCATGATCTGGCAGGGCAGCGCGAAGACCTGCGCACTGCGATAGATCTCGCGCAACTGGTCCTGCGTCACCGCGCTGCGCAACTGCACGGCGTCGGCCAGGCCGAGCGTGGCGATCTGCGCACAGAGCTTGTCGTAGGCGCTGCCGCGCTCGCCGACGATCAGGCAGCCGAAGCGCACGCCATCGCGCTTCAATTGCGCGCAGGCGGCGATCAACTGGTCGAAGCCTTTCTTCTCGACGAAGCGGCCCACCGCCAGGATCAACGGCGGCTCGCCGCTGACGGGCTGGGGCGTGGGCGAGAAATAGTCGGTGTCCAGGCCGTGGTAGATGGTGTGCACCTCGCCCGGCCGCGCGTGGCGCGCACGCAGCACACCGGCATTGGCGCAGGTGCAGGTGGCGACGAAGCGCGCCGCGCCGAGCTTGCGCTCGAGCAAATTGCCCGGGTTGAGCTCGGCCTGGTAGATGTCCTTGGCGTGCGCCGTGAAGCTGAACGGGATGCCCGAGAGAAGGCTGGCGAACCAGGTGATCGTCGCCACCCCGTGGCAGAAGTGGCCGTGCAGGTGAGCCACATCGCCGGCCCGATGTAGGGCGTCGGCGATCTCGCCGGCTTGCAGGAATTCCTTGATGAAGACCTTGCGTGGACGATGACGCCAGGTGAGGGCCAGTGCCGAGGCCAGCGTGCGCGCATAGCGCAGCGGGTGGCGCGAGGCGACGGCGAGGTGGGCGCGCCAGAACGTCGGCAGGTTGTCGCGCAACCAGGCCAACAGCGAGTGGCCCGACAGCGAAGTTGCCTTGGAGAGGTAGGTCAGCGGGGCGCGGATCGCGGCCACCACCGGATGGACCTGGTCTTCGGCTTCGTCCTTGACGACGAACAGCCGCAGCCCCAGGCCGCTCTGTTCGAGCTGGTGGATCTCGTGGGCAATGAAGGTTTCCGACAGGCGCGGGAATCCGTTCATCACGTAGGCGACTGTGCCATGGGCGGGGGATGAAGTGCGCGTCGACATCACCGCGGCCGCCAGCGCCGGGTTCAGGTGGGTGTTCATTCGGCCCCCAATGGCGCTGGTGCGCCGATGTCGTTTCGTGCCAGCACCGGCTCAGGCGGGCGCTGCAGCAGCGCGCACAACAGCCGCAGGTTGTGGTCGTTGTCGAACAGCTGGGCAACGGTCTCGCGCGCGCGGCAGCCCAGGTCGGCACACAGCGCCGGCTGCTTGAACAGCCGCGTGATCGCATCGGCCAGGGCCGCGGGCGCGTCGGGTTCGACCAGCAGTCCGTTGACGCCGTCGCCGACCAATTCCGGGATGCCCGAGACGCGCGAGGCGACCACCGGCAGGCCCATCGCCATCGCTTCGAGCAGGACGTTGGGGATGCCGTCACGGTCGCCGTCAGCGGCGATGCGCGAGGGCTGCACATAGACCGCCGCGCGCGCATAGCGTTCGATGACCTGCTCGCGTGCCAGCTTGCCGACCAGGCGCACCTGATCGGCCAGGCCCAGGCGTTCGATCTGCGCCTGCAGGGCAGCCTGCTCTTCGCCGTAACCGACGATCTCGCAGGCGAAGGCTTCACCGCGCTGGCGCAGCACCGCGCAGGCGTCGATCAGGATGTCCAGCCCCTTCTTCGCGCGCAGCCGGCCGACGCTGACGATCAGCGGCACCGCCGGCACCAGCGCGCGCTGCTTCGGGTGGAACTGCGCCTGGTCGACGCCGTGGTACATGCGGTGCACGGCCGCCTGCGGCGCGATCGCCGTCAGCACCTGGCGATTGACCTCGGTGCAGGTGACGGTGAAGCGCGCCGCGTGCAACTTGCGTTGCAGGTCGGTCGCGGCGGAGAGGTAGATGTCTTTGGCATGCGCCGAGATCGAGAACGGCAGCGCCGACAGGCTGCCGACCAGTTCGGCGATGTCGGTCGGTGACGAAATGAAGTGGCTATGCAGGTGTTGCACGCCGTCGTCGCGCAATTGCCCGGCCAGCCAGCCGGCACGCACGAAGTCGTGCACGCCGCGCCGGCCGCGGACGAGCGCGAAGGCCAGCGAACCCAGGTAGCGCAAAGGCGCTGCGCGCAGCAGGCGGGCGTGGCGCGTGACGAACTCGCCGACCCTGCCGCGCGGCGACGTTGGCACCACGACCAGCTGCGCGCGCACGCGGGCCACCGCCGGGTGGGCGAAGGCGTCGGTGGCGGGCGCCAGCGCGTACAGCCGCAGCGACAGACCCAGGCGCTCCAGGCCCAGCAGCTCTTCGAGGATGAAGGTCTCTGACAGCTTGGGGTAGATCTTGACTAGCACGCCGAGTGGGCGGCGCTGATCGAAGCGGGTCTGTTCCATGAGGGGCTCGGGTGACTCGGATTGATGTGCGCGTTGCGCTGCTGCGGGCGGCCGCCGGTGGTGGCGGTTGGGCGCAGGTCGATCTGTTCGAGGATCGCGGCCGTGCAGCGCTCCAGGCCATCGAGCGACTTGAGTCGCGAGTGCGTGGTCTGCGCGGCCAGTTCGGTCTGCACCGCATCGATCAGCGCGGCGGGGCTCAGGCGGCTCGGGTGCAGCATGCGCAGCAGGCCGAGTGCCGACATGCGCTCGGCGCGGATGCATTGCTCCAGGCCCGGCTTGATGCGCGGCACGATGACCGCGCGCTTGCGCAGCGTGAGCAGTTCGCAGACCGTGTTGTAGCCGCCCATCGCGACGACCACGTCGGCGGCGCCCATCAGCGACATCATGTCGTCGCTGAAGTCCTGCAGGCTGACTTGCGGCAACGCGGCCGCGGCGTGCTTGATTCCAGCGCGCTCGGCGTCGGCCATCTCGGGACCGCAGACGATGTGCATGCGCGGCCGGCGCGCGGCCGGCAGCGCGGCCAGGCCGGCCAGGCTGGCCGCGATTAGGCTGTGGCCATCCTCGCCGCCGCCCGGCGTCACCAGCACCAGCGACTCGCGTTCGCCGACGCCGAGCGCGCGCCGCGCATCGGCACGCGACACGCGTCCCGGCTCACGCGAGATGTAGCCGCAGAAGTTGACCTTGGCCGCGGCAAACGGCGGAAACTGGTACTCGCGGCGCAGGTCGAAGACCTCCGGCGAGCCGACCACCAGCACCTCGTCGTAGTAGGCCTCGATGGCTTCGAAGCAGCCGTTCTTGCGCCACACCCGGGTGGTCTCTTGCGGGCTGTCGAGGATGTCGCGCAGCAGCAGCACCAGCTTGGGCTTGTGCGTGCTCGACTGCAGGGCGACCAGCGCGCCCGAGAGTTCGTCCTCGACGCCGAAGGGCTTCTTGTCGACCAGGATCAGGTCGGGCGCGAAGTCGGTGATCGCGCTGCGGATCAGGTTGGCGCGCAGGCGCACCGTGGCGGCCAGCGACAGGTCGAGAAAGCGCGCGCCGTAGCGGCCGTCGACGTTGCGCGACAGGCAGGGCAGCTTGACGTAGTCGATGCGCGGCGGGATGCGAAACGCATGCAGCATCGGGCTGCCGGTGACCACCAGCACCGAGACCTCGGGCGAGGACTGCACCAGGTGGCGAGCCACCTCGAGCATGCGCCGGATGTTGCCGAGGCCGAAGGTGTCGTGCGAATAGATCAGTACGCGCTTCATGCAGACTCTTGTGCGGCGTGTCATCGAATTGACACCTGCGACAGAGGCGCGACCGGGTGTGGAAATACGCCGGCATCGAGGTAATCACGCGTAACGCGCGGCGTGTGTGCGGGTGCGGCCCGGCCGGCCGGGTGCGATGTCCATCGGCGGCCTGCGCGCTGTCTGGACCGGTTCATGGCCGGGCTGGCCGGCGCACTCCTGGTCGCTGCCGAGCGCCCTCTTCTTGCCGGTGGTCGTGCCTGCCTGCGAAAGCCGGTGACGCTTGCGCGTGCACCGGCCTGCGGGGCCCGACGTGGGCCGAGGACTCAGCGGCAGGCGGTCGCCGCGGGCCTCTGGGTGCGCACCGCCGCAGCGGCGTCGATCTGACGCAGCTTGGTGCCGCACAAATTTGTGCTGTAGTCCATCAGGCGCTGGGCGACCTCCCTCGCGCTCAGTGACGGGTTGAGCGCGCGCACGAGCGCCGCCGTGCCGGCCGCCAGCGGCGCGGCCATCGAGGTGCCGCTCCAGGTGCCATAGCCGCCTCCGGGCACGGCACTGGTAATGCCCTCGCCCGGCGCTGCGACGTCGACCCAGGAGCCGAAGTTGCTGAAGCTCGCCAGCCTGGCGGTAGCATTGCTGGCGCCCACCGCAATCAGGCCGTACACGCCTTCGGCGGCCGGATACTGGCGCCGAGCACTCGTGCCGTCGTTGCCGGCGGCCGCCACGACCACCGCACCGCCGAAACCGTTGCAACGGTCACGGTCGACGTTGTAGCCTGGGTCGGCGAGTTCGTCGGTTGGCAGGACGACCACGGCAGGAATGGCACAGGTGGCGAGCCGGCTGACCGTGTCCAGAACGTGCGTGCGGCTGAGGCTGCCCAGGCTCAGGTTGATGACCTGTGCGCCGTCGTTGGTGCCCGGGTTGCGATCGGGATCGACCGCGTAAAGCATGGCCTCGGCCAGCACCCACGCATTGCCCTGGCCGTCGGCGTCGAGCACGCGCAGCGGCACGATCTTGGCGCCCGGGGCGACCATGGCGACGAGCCCGGCCACATGGGTGCCGTGGCCGAAGCTCAGGTTGACCAACTGACTGCCGACTTCGCTCGGATCGGTGTCGAAGTCGACGAAATCGAAGCCGGGCAGCAGCCTGCCCGCCAGCGCCGGGTGCAAGCGATCCACACCGGTGTCGAGCACGGCCACGCGCATGCCGACCCCGATCGTCAGCGCCTGGGCCGCAGCCAAGTGCATGGCGTCTGGCGCCCACTGCCCGATATAGGCCGATTGCGTGCCTATCGTCCAGGCGCTGTTCTTGCGCGCCTCGGGGCTTTGATGAATGAAGTTCGGCTCGGCAATCAGCACGCTGGGCTCGACGACCAGGGCGTCAATCTTGGCGCCCAGGTCGGCCGCACCGACGACCTTCAGGCGGAAGATGGGCCGCGCTCCGAACTGGCTGACCAGGCTGAGTTGGTGCTTGATGAGCAGCGGACCGAGCGCGCCCGAGCGGGTCAGTTGGACCAACACCTCGCCGGGCACCTCTGGGTCGCCGCCGCGCTTGGCGTGGATCGCCGTGCTGCTCAGCAGCACGGCGGCAGCAAATACGCATCGAAGCGCGCGAGCGGTGCCGGATTGTGAGAAGGCAAACATGGCAGCAACCTGTCCAAAGTGGCGGGTGGTGGTGATTGACAGAGCGGTGACGCAGGCCGTTGATACATCCACTGCGCATTGCGCGGTCACGCATCGGCCACGGCGACCCCGGAAGAATCCGGCGACCCACCCCGACTGTGTGCGACTACCAGCCACCGTTCAAGGTGAAGGCCCCCCAGTAAAACGGGTGAGGGTATTCTCGCATCACGTCGGCCTGAGCCTGGCGCAGCGACCCGGCCGGACCGTCGCCGCGGCCCAGGCCGGCGTAAAAACTCGCCATGAACATCGCAGTGACTGCGTCGTCGACTGGCCACAGGCTGGCCAGCACCCGCGACGCACCGGCGACAAGGAAGGCCCGCACCAGACCGACCATTTCGTTGCCATGGCCGTGTTCGGACAGCCCGGTCTCGCAGGCACTCAGCACGACGGTGCCGGGCCGCAGACGCAAGCCCTCGGCCAACTCGACGGTCAGTGCGCCGTCGTGCAAGTGCAAGGCCGAGAACATCGGATTGTCGCTGCGGAACTGTGCATGGCAGGCCAGGTGGATCACGTCGGCGTCGCCGGCCTCGGCGCGCAGCGTGGCCAGCGTGGCCTGCTCGCCGACGAAGGCGCGGCACTGGTCAAACAGGCCGGCCACGAATTGCGCCTCTTGCGCTGCATGCGGCAAGCGGCTCGATTCGCCCAGCACCAACGCGCGTTGCGGCCGCACGGCCTGCCGGGCGAGGCCATGCAAGGCCAGCCGGGCGCTGGGCACGAGGGCCATTTCGAGGTGCTGGGCCAAAAAGTCGGTGCCGTCGTGCAGCGCGGCAAAGGGCAGCCAGCCAAGCTGGGCGTGCGGCACCACCAGCACGCGGCGGCAGCCCGCCAAGGCGCCACTCAGGGGAGCCCACACCAAGGCATGAAGGTGCGCCATGCGCTGTGCGGTGCGGGCGGTCAGGCTGGCCAGGTGGCGCTGGACCGGTGCTGCGCCATGGCGCAGCGTGTCGATCTGGAATCGTGCCGCGCGCAAGGCCTCGAGCACCTCGCTCCACGGCGCCATCTGGCGCCGCAGGCTGACGCCTGCACGGGTCACGACGCAGGCGAACAGCTCATCGTCCAGCACGCCGTACTCGACCAACGCGTCACCCGCACCCAGTGCACGCTGCAAGGCCTGGATGTTGAAGTGACTGCCTGCCGCGGCGTTCTGCTGGGCGGCCGGCGCGGTAAGTCGCGAACGCCGGGCGCCTTCCAGCAACGCCGACTCGGTGCGGCGGAGTTCGTCGCCGAGCGCTGCCGACGGCTCACCCTCGTCGTCCAGCCGCTGAACCCGCCGGTGCAGCCAGTTCAGGCGATCGCGCAGGGCCTGCGTGGCCGAATCGTGCTCGAGGCCGCCGCCCTGTTCTAGGCGTTCGCCGAGCGAGCGCGCGCGGAAGCGGTCGAGCTGCGACAGCACTTCGGCCGCCAGCGGCGGCTGCGGGGCCATCGCGTGCGCCTGTAGCGCCAGGCGCAGCAGCTCCTGGTAGGGCCGCAGGTGATCGGCGAGGAAGGCATTGCGCAGCTCGTCGCCAGGCAGTGCGCGCCGCTGGTCTTCGAACAGTTCGACCGCCGCACGGAATGCCGTGTGCGCGGCAGCGGAGTCACCCACGGCTAGCGCCGCCAGGCCGACGCCGGTGAGGCAACGCACCTGCAGCGTCAACAGATGCCCTTGGCGTGCACGGTCGAGGGTGGCCTCGAACAGCGCGCGTGCCGGCGCGCCGGCGCCGCCGCGCAGCAGGGCGTGGGCTGTCACGATATCGGTGCGCAGGCGACCGTCGGCGAGACCGGTGGCGTCAAAGCCCTCGGCCGCTTGTTCGGCCAGGGCCAGGGCAGGGGCCAGGTCGCCGGTGGCCAGGGCCAGCTCGGCGCGGGCCAGCGCGACGGTGGCAGCGCCGACGCGGCTGCCCTGCGCCGTGAACAGCGCTGCTGAGCGTTTGAACGAGTCCCCGGCCAACGCCGGTTGCGCCAGCAGGGCTTGTGCGCGGCCGCGCTGGGCCAGCGTCCAGGCTTGCTCGATCGGCATGTGCACGGTGTCGAGGCGGGCCAGGACCTGGTCGAACTGAGCCAGCGCCTCGGGCAGGAGGCGCAATTCGAGGTAGGCGTCGCCGAGTTGCTTTTCGGCCGTCACCACATGCTGAGGCATCGCCAACTGCTCGTAGAGGCGCCGCGCGCCTTCAAAGCCGGCCAGGGCCTCGCGGTAGTTGCCGCGCGCCAGTTGCAGCAGCGCCACCGACTCGTCGACCAGGGCTTCGAGCACCGGAAAGCCGTGCGTGCCCGCGCGCATGCGGGCCCGCGCGTAGATGCGCAGGGCTTCGTCGAAGTCGCCCAGCGATGTCAACGCGTCGGCCATGTTGATGTCGGCCTGCACCGAGCGCTCGTGGTCACCGACTCGAGCGAACAGCACCGCGGCCTCGCGCGAATGGCGTGCGGCCTGCGCATAGTCACCGCGCTGCACATGCAGGGCGCCCAGGTTGAGGCTGACCCGGCCTGCACCGCGTGCGTCGCCGAGCGCGACGAATTCGCGCTGGGCCCGCTCGGCGCACGCCGTGGCGTCTTCGAACCGGCCGAGCATCGACAGGGCCATGATCTTGGGCACCTGGGTCTGCGCCGCGTGATCGGGCTGGCCGAGATCGGCAAAGGCGGTGGCGGCGTGGTCGAAGCACTGCACTGCCTCGGCCATCTGGCCGGTCGTGACGTGGGCGATGCCGGCCGTCCAGTCGGCGAGGGCTGCGATCTCGCGCTGCGCGGTCGGCGTCTCGTTGGGTGCGCGCCCGGGCTCACGCAGGACACGCAGGGCCTGCGCCGCCTTGGCGGCACGCTGAGGCTCGCTACTCCAGGCGGCGTAGCACAGGTCCTTCAAGGCCCAGGCCAGGGCCAATCGGCTCGCCGGGTCCGCGGCGGCAGGCGCGGCGTCACCCAGATCGATCATCCGGCGCGCCAGTTCGGCCGCCGGGGGGCTGCCGGGCACCATGCTCAGGGCCCGCGGGGGCGCATCACGCGCGCGCGCCGACCTCGATCGGCGGCAGCACGATCTTGTCGTCACCCAGCAACAGGGTCAGGCGATAAGAGCCGCCGCTCACCGGGTCAAGGCGGAACTCGCCCAACGCGTCGAGCGTAGCGACCCGCGTGGCGGACGGGGCGGCGGGTTGTGCGGCCAGCTCGACGGTACCGGTTTCGTCCGGCCCGAGCACCTGCCCGGTGAGGGCGAAGCCCTCGGCAACCGGGCTGATGCGAAGGTCGATGTCGCGTCCCATGGCGCTGAACAGCATGTGCCGCGTGTCGGATGTCACGCTGCGCATGCCCGGCGCAACGCGCGGGCCGGCCCAACTGTCGAAGCTGAGTACGGCGGCAACGAGGCGCCATCCGGCTTGGGCGGTGTCCTTCAGCGACGCCCGATCGGCGGCTGCCGGCCACAGGTCGATGGCCGCGCGCACCAGGGCTGGAGGCGCCTCGGGCAAGGCCACAGCGCGTTGCACGAGGTGGGCAAATTCGTCGTCGCTCAGGCGGTCAACGGGCTTCATGGCATCAGGGCGGGTGGTGTCGGATGCGCAACAGAGCAAGGTCGAGACACGGAAATACAAGGCTCGGACATCGCAGCTCCTTCAACTGACAAAGCGGCGCAGTTTGTCCAGACAGCGCGAGCGCGTCGGGCCGATGCTGCCCACCGAAGTGCCCAGCCGGCGCGCCACCTCGTCATACGACAGCTTGTCGTCGTCTTCGCGAAACAGCAACAGCAGCAAGCTGCGGCAGCGCTCGTCCAGGCGGTCCATCGCCAGGCGCAACTGATTGAGCTGCTGCAGCTCGGACAATGCCTGCTCGGCAACCGGCGAGTCGTCGGCGATGTCCCAGTCCGCGCCGTCGTCGCCGCCGTCGTCGACCCGCGTCATCGACACATTGCGCAGTCCGCGCTGACGCTGCAGCAAGGCTTCGCGTTTGGCGGTGGTGACGATCCAGGCCTGCAGCCGCTGCGGTTCGGCCAGGCGCGGCAGGTGCTCGATCAGGCGCGAGAACACGGTCTGGAACACGTCGGCGGCGCCATGTTCGTCCAACCCGATGCGGCGCACGATGGCATAGACCAAGCGCTGGTAGCGCTGGACCAGTGCGGCCCATGCGGGGCCCTCGCCGCGAGCACAGCGCGCCACCAGAGTGGCGTCGTCTTCGTCCGCAGCGGGACGCGTCATTTCGGGCGAGGTGGGCACGGTGTATTCGACCATAGCGCCGCGGCGCATTGCAAACGTCGCCACGGCGACCATGAAAGTCAAGAGCCGGCGTCTTCGGTCTACACCAAGACAAGTGCGACCCTCCCGCGAGGCCTCCAAGTCGTGGTTCCGCGACGGGTCCAGCCGCCTGCACCGAGCGGAATCGAGTTGCCTTTGCCGTCACCCGCGCCATTCCTTGTGGCGCTGGGCGACCGAATTCGCGCGCATCGCGAGCGGCACAACGTGACCGCCACCTCAGCGGCCGAAGCCCTGGCCATGATGGCGCCATCGAAGCAGTTCCTTCGGCTGGCGATCGACAAGGCCAAGGGGGCCTGCGGCGCCAACATCGAGACCAATCTGGCGGCTGCCGTTCAAGACCTGCGCGAGCGTGCGCACCGTCTGGACCACTGCATGCAAGTCATGCGGATGACGAGCGTGTCCAAGGCCATGCTGTGGACGCGAATCAAGGCGCTCGTACGTTGAGGGATGCGCGTCGGCCCCCAAAGTCCCCCGGCGAAGAAAAACAGCCTAGAGACCGAAATCTCTAAGCTGTTGATCTAGAACGAAAGTGCTGGTGCGGCTGGCAGGAATCGAACCCACGACCCCTTGGTTCGTAGCCAAGTACTCTATCCAACTGAGCTACAGCCGCGAAGCCGGGGAGTATATCAGCGGGGGCGATCAGTCCAGCTCCGCGGCGGCCTCGTGGCAGCGTGCGGCACGGGCCTCGTCGCCTTCGGCGCGGGCCAGCGCGGCCAAGCGGCGCCAGGCGGCACGACGCGCACCGCTGCCGAGCGTGGGCGACGCGGCGGCGCGTTCGAGCGGGGCGCGGGCCTTGCCCCATAACTGACGCTCGGCGTACGCGCTGCCGACGGCGGCCTGGACTGCCGCGTCGCCGGGCAACGCACGCTCTGCCGCTTCCACACGCGGCAGCCAGTCGGCGGGCAGGCCGGGCAGGTTGTCGATCAGCGCCAGCGCCACGGCGTCGCGCTCTTCGCGACTCAACTCGGGCAGGCGTTGCCAGGCCGGCAGCAGCCACAGGCGGCCTTGCGTGGGCGCACCCAGGCGGGCGGCGCATTCGGCGGCGCGGGCGGCGATGAACGGGTCGGCGTGGTCGGCGCTGTCGAGCTCCTGCCAGGCACGGTCGAGCTGATCGGCATCGCGCGCGGCGGCCAGCGTTTCGCCGGCCAGCGAGCGCAGCAGGCTCTGCGCCGCGCTGCGCGAAAAGGCCTGGTGTTTGGCCAGCAGGCGCGCGGTGTGCAGGGCTTCGTTGGGCTGGCCGGCCAGGCGCTGGGCTTGCAGCTTGAGCCGTAGCGCCTGCGTGCGCCGCGCCACGCCGGGCGGCAGTTCGGCCAGCAAGGCGAGGGCACGCGCCGCGTCGCGGTCGTCGAGTGCCCACTCCGCAGCCATCAGCGGCACGCCGTCGTCGTTGCCGCGCTGTGCGAGGCCGGCCTTGCGGCGCAGGCGGCGCAACTGGGCCAGTTGGCGATCGCGCTGCGGCCGGTCTTGCAGCCGGTGCAGGCTCGCGGCCCACAGCAAATGCGCCAGCGTGCGGGTCTGCAGGTCGCCGACGAGTTCGGGCGTGGCGTCGTGGATCGCCACCGCGCGCGCGGCGGCCTTGCGCGCGCGGCTGTAGCGCGCGCCGAAATACTCGGCCAGGGCTTCGCGCAAGGCGGCCTGCGCCGCGCGCTCGCGCCGCCGCACGCGCCACTCGTGGGCGCGCTCGGGCAGTGAGGCCAGCGACTGCAGCGCGCGCATCGCGAACAGCAACGCCAGGCAGGTCAGTACCAGGGCGATGACGAACAGGTTCAGCGACACGTCCAGCCGCCAGCCGCTCCAGTACAGGCTGACCAGGCCGTCGTTGCTGCCCAGCGTGGTGGCCGCGACGACCGCGGCCATGAACAGCAACACCAGCCAGATCACGCTGCGCATGCCGCTTTCCTACCTCAGACCCGCGCCAGCCCGTCCCCAAGCGGCCGCCGCGGATCCGGCTGCGCCGGTCCGCTGGCGTGCCTTGCAGGCCGCATGGCCGCGAGACGCGGCCGTTCCTCGGCCCGTCCAAGCCGACGCAGGTCGGCTTGGAGCCGCGGGCCTCGGCCCCCCTGAGGGGGAGGCGCAGCAGGCGCTTCGGGGGTGGTTCATCTCTATCGGCCGGCCGCCGCCGTGGCCAGCGCGGCCAGCGTTTCGTCGGGGCGCGGCACGCTGGTCTGGCGCGCCTGCGTCGAGACCTGGCGCAACAAATCAGTGATCGCCGCGGCCCGTTTGGAGCCGCGCTCGAAGTAGCGGTCGAGCGCGGCCTGCGCGTCGCGGATGTCCGACTGCGCGATCTCGAACTGTCGCGACAGCAGGGCCAGCCGCGCGTTGAGCAGGCGCAGCTTGAGGTTCTCGCGCACGAAGTACTGCTGCTCGGGTGCGACCAGCATGGCCTCCGGGTGGTCGATGCGGGTCACGCGCACCAGCGAGCGGATCTCGTTGCCGACACGCGTGCTGCTGTCTTGCCACCATTGCAGCGCGCGGACTTGCCAGTCGGCATTGGCGCTGCTGGATGGGGCCGGGGCCGGCGCGCTGGCCGCGGCCGACGCCGGCCGCGGCGTCGCTGCGGCCTTGCCGCGTGCCTGGGCCACGGCCAGCAGCGGCAAGTCGTCGACCAGCCGAACCGCTTCGTCCAGGCGCACGGTGAGGCTCGCGATGTCGATCACGCCGAGTGCCTTGACGCGGTCGAGGTCGCGGTTCACGGCGCGGCGCACGCGCTCGAGCCGCGGCTGGTTGTAGCGCGCAAGGCGTTCGTCGGCCTGCTTCAACGTGGCCACCAGCGGCTCGGCGCTGCCGGTGAGGGCGCTTTGCTGCAAGGCCACGCGCACGGCAGCCTCGACGTCGGCGACCACGTTTTCATCGCGCGAGCGCGACACCGATTGCAGCAGCTCTTCGATCTGCGAGCGCTGCATCGAGGCCTCGGCCACGCGCGCTTCGAGCAGCGCGGTCTTGCCCGCGGTGTCGCGTGCCAGTTCCTGCGCGGAGCGGGCGAGCACGCGCGCTTCGGCGGCCTGCGCCTGGCTGTCGGCCTGTCGGCGCACCAGCTCTTGCTCGAGCGCCTTGACGCGGCGCTGGGTGCTCCACGCCAGCGCCAGGGCCGCCAGCGTCAACAACAATGCCGCGATGGCCAGGGCCGGCAGCCAGCGGGCGCTGGTTGCGCGACGCGACGGGGCCGCCACGTCGTTGACCGCAGGGGGCGCAGCGTCATCGTTGGCTGGGGCGGCAGGGGCGTTCAAGGTGGCGGTGATTGTAGGCAGGCCTCGATCTGCGCGAGGCTGGCCAGCACGGCGTCGAGCGTCGGCGGCGCTTCGAACACGCTGCCGAAACCGAGCGCACGCGCGCGCTCGGCAATGCGCGGGTGCGAGGCCAGCGCCTGCGAGGCGCGCCAGTCCGCCTGCGGGGCGAGTTGCGGCAGGTAACCCACCGCCTCGGCACTCGACAGCCACCACAGGTGCGACGCCGGCTCGGCAATGGCGCGCGCCAGTTGCGCCTGTTCGGCAGCGCGGAGTCGCGCCGCGCCGCGGTGGTAGGCCTGCGTGAAATGCACCGCGGCGCCGGCGGCGCGCAGGTGGGCGGCGAACTCGTCACGGCCGCCGTCGCCGCGCAGCACCAGCACCTCGCGGCCGGTCCAGGGCTCGCCCTGCAACTGCGCCCACAGCGCGGTCGAGTCGAACTGGGTCGCATCGGGCGGCGGCGCTGCGCACAGTGCGGCGGGCACGCCCGCCATCAACAGCGCCTGCAAGGTGCCCGGGCCGGTGGCGCCGGCCCGCGTGCCGGCCGGCCAGCCTTGCGCGGCCAGTTCGGCCGGGCGCGCGGCAAAGAAGTGGCTCACCGCGTTCGGGCTCACGAACATCGCCAGGGCGTAGCGCGGCAGGTCGCGCCAGGCGCTGTGCAGCGCGCTCAGGTTGACCACGGCGTCGATGGCCAGCAGTGGCAGCGCCTGCGCGTCGATGCCGCGGGCGCGCAGCCGCTCGACCCACGCATCGGCCTGCGGTTGCGGCCGCGTGATGAGCAGGCGCAGCGCCATCGCGGGGGCCGTCAGGCGCGCAGGTAGTCGCCGGCACCCGCCGCGTGCAGCGCGGCCACCGCCTGCGCGCCGAGCGCCTCGGCAGCGGCCGTGTCGGCCACGGCGCCGTTGGCCTGCGCCGTGAGCAGCGGGCGCGTCGGCTCGCCGGCGTGGCCGAGTGCGGCGGCCAGGTGCAGCGTGCTGCCCTGCCACTGCGCGTGCGCGGCCAGCGGCATCGAACAGCTACCGCCGAGGCCGCGCGACACCGCGCGTTCGGCGTGCACCGCGAGCCAGGTCGGGCGGTCCGTCAGCGCGGCCAGGGCTTCGCGCAACTCGGCGTCGTCGGCCCGCACCTCGATGCCGAGCGCACCCTGGCCCGCGGCGGGCAGCATCTGGCCGGGCGCAAAGCGCGTGCGGATGCGAGCGGCCAGGCCGAGCCGCACCAGGCCCGCGGCAGCGAGCACGATGGCGTCGTACTGGCCTTCGTCGAGTTTGCGCAAGCGGGTGTCGAGGTTGCCGCGCAGCGGCTCGATGCGCAGGTCGGGGCGCGCGGCGGCCAACTGCGCCACGCGGCGCAGGCTCGAGGTGCCGACGCAGGCGCCTTGCGGCAGCGCGGCCAGGCTGGCGTAGCGCGGCGACACCAGCGCATCGCGCGGGTCTTCGCGCTCGAGCACCGCGGCCAGTGCGAAGCCGGGCGGCAGGTCCATCGGCACGTCCTTGAGCGAGTGCACTGCGAGGTCGGCGCGGCGTTCTTCGAGCGCGGTCTCGAGCTCCTTGACGAACAGGCCCTTGCCGCCGACTTTGGACAGCGCACGGTCGAGGATCTGGTCGCCTCGGGTGGTCATGCCGAGCAACCTGACTTCGATGCCCCAGCGCGCGGCGAGCAGGTCGCGCACATGCTCGGCCTGCCACAGTGCGAGGCGGCTTTCCCGGGTGGCGATGGTCAACGTGCGGCGTTGGAGCGTAGGCATGCAACGATTATCGCTAGCCCTTCGGCAAGGCACGGGCACCGGCCCGGCACGGAAGCGCCGGCACGCGCTGTTGATAACATCCGATTTCGTAACCGGATTACACCTCGATGGCCCGCAGGAGCTTGTGATGGCCCGCCCGAAAAGTGCCTCGCGCCGCGCTGCGGTCGAGCCCGGCGAAGACGCCGCGGCGAAGAACCGCCCGCTGGTCGACGACATCCGCCTGCTGGGCCGCATCCTCGGCGACGTGATCCGTGAGCAGGAGGGCAGCGAGGCCTTCGAGCTGATCGAGCGCGTGCGCCGGCTCTCGGTGGCCTACCGGCTGAAGAAAGATGCGTCGGCCGGCCGCGTGCAGGGCCGCCTGCTGAAGAGCCTGTCGGGCGACCAGACGGTGAGCGTGATCCGCGCCTTCAGCTACTTCAGCCACCTGGCCAACATCGCCGAAGACCGCCACCATGTGCGCCGCCGCGAGCACCACGAGGCGCAGGGCCATTTGCAGGAAGGCTCGCTGGCGATGGCCTTCGAGCGCCTGGCCAGCGCCGACATCCGCCCCAGCGAGATCGCGCAGATGCTGGCACAGGCCTACGTCTCGCCGGTGCTGACGGCGCACCCGACCGAGGTACAGCGAAAAAGCATCCTCGACGCCGAGCGCGCGGTCGCCGAACTGGTGGGACAGCGCGACGACCTGCATACCGAACGTGACCGCGCCGACAACGAGGCGCTGTTGCGCGCACGCGTGACGCAGTTGTGGCAGACGCGCATGCTGCGCACGGCCAGGCTGACGGTGGCCGATGAAATCGAGAACGCCCTGTCGTACTACCAGGCCACCTTTTTGCGCCAGTTGCCCCGGCTGTACCGCGAGATCGAACGCGCGTTGCACGGTCACGAGGTGGCACCCTTCCTGCGCATGGGCCACTGGATCGGCGGCGACCGTGACGGCAACCCGAATGTCGGCGCACCGACGCTGCGCCTGGCGCTGGCACGCCAGGCCGAGGTTGCGCTGCGTTTCTACCTGACCGAAGTGCACGAACTCGGCGCCGAACTGTCGATCTCGCAGACGCTCGCACCCGTGACGCCGGCGATGCTGGCGCTGGCCGAGCGCTCGCCCGACCGCAACCCGCACCGTGAAGACGAGCCTTACCGGCGTGCCTTGATCGGCGTCTACGCGCGGCTGGCCGCGACCCTGCACGCGCTGACCGGAACCGAGGCCTTGCGCCACGCCGTTGCGCCGCAGGACCCGTATGCCAGTGCCGAAGAGTTGCTGGCTGACCTGCGCACCATCGAGGCCTCGCTGCATCACCACCACGCGCAGGCGCTGATTGCGCCGCGGCTGGCGCCGCTGATGCGGGCGGTCCAGGTGTTCGGTTTCCACCTGGCCACCGTCGACCTGCGCCAGAGCTCCGACCAGCACGAAGCGGTGATTGCCGAGCTGCTGCACGCAGCGCGCATCGAGGCCGACTACGGCGCACTGGACGAAGCCGCGCGCCGCGGGCTGCTGCTGGCGATGCTCAACGACGCCCGGCCGCTGCGCGTGATCGGCCATGCCTACAGCGAGCGCACGCAAGGCGAGCTGGCGGTGTTCGAGGCCGCGCGCGACGCCTTGGCCCGCTTCGGTCGTCATGCGCTGCGCCACTACATCATCTCGCACACCGAGCAAGTCAGCGACTTGCTCGAGGTGCTGTTGCTGCAGAAGGAGTGCGGCCTGATGAACGGCAGACTCGACGGCACGCTCGACGACGGCGCGCGCGCCGCGCTGATCGTCTCGCCGCTGTTCGAGACCATCGCCGATCTGCGCAACGCAGAGCCGATCATGCGTGCCTACTACGCGCTGCCCGGCGTGCTGGGCATGGTCCTGCGCAGCAAGCTCGGTGCCTTCGCCGAACAGGACATCATGCTCGGCTACAGCGACAGCAACAAGGACGGCGGCTTCTTCACCAGCAACTGGGAGCTCTACCGCGCCGAGACCGCCCTGGTCTCGCTGTTCGAGCCCTTGAAGCGCGAGCATGGCGTGCAACTGCGGCTGTTCCACGGCCGCGGCGGCACGGTGGGACGCGGCGGCGGGCCGAGCTACGAAGCGATCCTGGCCCAACCACCGGGCACGGTGAACGGGCAGATCCGATTGACCGAACAGGGCGAGGTCATCGCCTCGAAGTACGCGCACCCGGAGATCGGCCGCCGCAACCTCGAGACCCTGGTCGCGGCCACGCTCGAAGCCACCCTGCTGCACCCCACCAAGAGCGCACCGAAGGCGTTCCTGGTCGCCGCGGCCGAGATCAGCGAGCTGAGCTTCGCGGCCTATCGGGCGCTGGTCTACGACACCGAAGGCTTCACCGATTACTTCTTCGACGCCACACCGATCCGCGAGATCGCCGAGCTCAACATCGGCTCGAGGCCGGCCATCAGACCCAAAGACGGAAAGGCCAACCGCCGCATCGAAGACTTGCGTGCCATTCCCTGGAGCTTCAGCTGGGGCCAGTGCCGCGTGGCACTGCCGGGCTGGGCCGGGTTCGGCAGCGCGATCGAACACTGGCTTGCCGCCGGCAGCGCCAGCCAGCGCAGAGCGCGGCTGGTGCTGTTGCAGAAGATGTACCGTCAGTGGCCGTTCTTTCGCACCCTGCTGTCGAATCTCGACATGGTGCTGGCCAAAAGCGATCTGCGCATCGCCGCGCGCTATGTCGATCTGGTCGACGACAAGCGCATGGCCAAACGCATCTTCGGCGCCATTCAGGACGAGTGGGCCAAGGCCGGCAAAATGCTGTCGCTGATCACCGGCGAGCCGCACCGCCTGGCCTCGAATGCGGCGCTGGCGCGCTCGATCGAACACCGCTTTCCGTACCTCGACCCGCTGAATCACCTGCAGGTCGAGTTGATGCGTCGCTACCGCCACCGCAAGGCCGGCGACGCCGCCAACGACCGCGTGCAGCGCGGCATCCACATCTCGATCAACGGTATCGCGGCCGGGTTGCGCAATACCGGCTGAGCGGGAGTCGGGCAGCCGAGTGGGGCGGCCGATGTCGGCCTTTCGAGCGTGCCGGATTCGGCTACATTCGCGGAATGAACGAAACAGTACATTCTGCAGCCGTCGGCGCGCGCGGCGTGAAGCCGGGCGGCAAGGCCGCGGCGGCAAAGGCCCCGCGCACCAACGATCCGGCACGCACCATGGCCGACATCCTGGCCGTCGCCACCCGCGAGTTCGCCGACAAGGGGCTGGCCGGCGCGCGCATCGACGCCATCGCCGAAGCCATGCGCACCAGCAAGCGCATGATCTATTACTACTTCGGCAGCAAGGAGGGGCTGTACCTGGCGGTGCTGGAGGCGTCATACCGCGGCATCCGGGCCAACGAGGCCCAAGCCCACCTGGACGACCTGGCGCCCGAAGACGCGCTGCGCCGGCTGGTCGGCCACACGGTGGACTACCAATGGGCGCACCCCGAGTTCGTGCGCCTGGTACAGAGCGAAAACATCCATCGCGCGCAGTACCTGGCGCAGAGCAAGTCGATC
>JANMSR010000006.1:0-3091 GCA_031389565.1 Burkholderiales bacterium | reverse complement strand
CGAGGTGCCGAGATCGCCCGAAAGCGTCTGCTTGAGGTAGCTGCCGTACTGCACGAGCAAGGGCCGGTCCAGCCCCATCTGCTGCACCAGCCGCGCATGCGCTTCGGGGTCGAGCCGCCGCTCGCCGACCATCACTTCGATTGGGTCGCCGGGCACCAGCCGGATCAAGAAGAAAGCCACCAGCGTGATGCCGATGAAGGTCGGCAACAGCAGGGCGAGTTTCTTCAGCAGGAAGGTGAACACGGCGCGAAACAAGAACGGGGTCGTTCCCGACCCCGTGATTGTGTGCGTTGGCTGGTCAGAAGAACTTGTAGTTCGCCAGTAAGGTCACTGCGCGCCCGCGCGGGTCGGCGACGCGAGGGTCCCACCCGGCGCCGGCGGCAAAGTCGAGGTTGTGCGCCGTGAAGGGTGGATCGGTGTCGAAGATGTTCTTGATGCCCGCAGTCAACGACAGGTTCTTGATGCCGGTGTAGGTGGCTGAAAGGTTGTAGGTGATGTAGCGCTTCACGTCGGGAGCGAAGCCCGGCGGCACCGTGCCCACCGGCACCTCGTCCTTGTAGCCGTGGGTGTAGCTCTGCGTGATGGTGCCGCTCCACGGGCCTTCGGTGTAGGTGAAGCGCGCCTGGTGTTTCCAGCGCACGAACAGGTCGCGCGAGTTCCACTGGCCCACGGTCTCGACATACGGTTGCGTGGCGAAGATTCTTGAGCGGTGGCTGTCCATGTAGGTGCCGTCGATGCTGGCGGTCCAACGCCCGCCCGCGAGGCTGCCGTTGAACTGTGCACTCAGGTCCAGGCCGCGTGTGATGTCGCCGTCGGCGTTGACGAAACCGGCGCGGATGTAGCCGCCGAGGCCGTCGAGCCGGCCGCCGACGCCGCGCACGAGGTTCTCGGGGAAGGTGGTGTAGTTGGCGATCACCTGCTGCGGCGTCAACTCGACGATCAGGTCGTTGCGCTTGATCTCCCACAGGTCGGCACTGAAGCTGGCCCAGTCGGTGGGCGAGACGACGAAGCCGATGGTCCACTGTTTGGAGGTTTCAGGCTGCAGGTCCTTGTTGCCGCCTTGGCGCGCGTTCGGGCGAATGGCGCACACCGTCAGGTCGGCACCGGGGGCCGTGGGGCCCGCCGGGCACAGTACTGGGTCGGCGATATTGCCCGGCACCTGGCTTTCGCCCTGAGCACCATAGAGCTGGAAGAAACTCGGCGCGCGAAAGCCCGTGTTGTACGAGCCGCGCAACAGCAGGCGATCGATCGGCGACCACTTCAGCGAGACCTTCGGGTTGGTGGTGTTGCCGAAGTCGCTGTAACGATCGCTGCGCACCGCCAGCGTCGCTTCCATGCCCTTGATGATGGGCACGGCGAGCTCGGCGAACACGGCGGTGATATCGCGCTTGACCTTCGGGAACTCGGCATCGAAGGGCGCGGCATTGATGGCGCGAGCGCCCACCGAACCGTCGCTGAACTGGTACGACTCCTGGCGCAAGTCGAAGCCGGCCGCGACTGCCAAGGGGCCGGCCGGCAGCTTCATGATTTCGCCGGAGACGGTGCCGTCGAACTGGATCAGCCGGGCCTTGCCGTCGAAGAGGCGTGACCCCGCGGCGCTGGCGCTCTGGAACAGCGCCAAGGCCGCCGGCGTTTGCGTCTGGCCGGGCAGCAACCAGGGATTGATGACGCCGCTGCCCAGCACGTTGTTCAGGCCATTGGCGATGATGTTGCCGCTGCCGTCGAGCAAGGGGTTGGTGTAGTAATACCCCGCTGCCAGGATCGACTGCGCCTTGCTTTCCGCGTTGGACAGGCCGAGCTTGTAATCCCAATTGCCGAACACCACGCCTTCCATGCCGAGCAGCAGGCGGTAGGCGTCGGTGGTGGTTTCGATCGTGCGCCCGCCGCAGATGTCGCAGCGCCAGCGGTAGGCGATCTTCAGTGCCGGGTTGAAGGCCGGGATGAAGGCCGACAGGTCCTGGTAGTACGGGCCGCCGACCGGGTATTGCGCCGCGGCCAGGCCGCCGGTGGTGGTGATCTGGTAGGGCTCGAACTGCTTGGCGGCAATCGAACGCGAGCCGGTGAACTCGACGACGCCCACGTGGTCTTTGCCGAGCGCGACCGTGCCGCGCGCAACGAGGTTGGTGCGGTCGACCGGCTGGATCAGCACGGCCGAGCCGCCGTAGTCGAAGGCGCAGGCCCAGCGCGCGCCGGGGCTGGCCCACAGCGCCGATTGATACTGCGACATGCCGGGGATGATGTCGCACTGGTTCTGGAAGCTCAGCAGGTTGGCGCGGTTGTAGGTCTGCGCGCCGGTGCTGGGAATCGTGAAAGTGGCACCGATCGCGGTGCCCGCCGCGCCAGTCTGGGTGGCGAAAGGCGCGCCCGCCGTGTCGGGCGACAGGCCGCGCGCCGGCTGGAAGCCATTCGAGAACGCGCGCGCGCCGCCGCCGAGCTTGGCCTGGGTGTCGAAGGTCAGGCTGGCCATCAGGTTGTAGCCGTCGGCCGACAAGTTGCCCTTGCCCGCCGTCACCGAGGCGCGGAAGATTTCGCCGCCGCCATCGGTCGGAACGTCGGCAAAGGCGCTCATCTCCAGACCCGAGAAATCCTTGCGCAGAATGAAGTTGATGACGCCGCCGATGGCGTCGGTGCCGTAGATCGCCGAGGCGCCGTCTTTCAGCACCTCGACGCGTTCGATCGCGGCCATCGGAATGAAGTTCAGGTCGGCCGAGTTGCCCTTGGCGCCGTGGGCCATGACGCGGCGGCCGTTGAGCAGCACCAGCGTGCTGTTGGCGCCCAGGCCGCGCAGGTTGGCGCTGGAGTTGCCGTTGTTGTTGCGATCCGTCGTGCCAAGCTGGATGCCGACGTTGGACGACAGGTTGTCGGCGCCGGTGCCGTTGGCCGTAATCGTCGCCACCAACTGTTCGGCACTGGTGATGCCCTGGCGCTCGATATCGGCGCGCCGAATGATCTGCACCGGCAACGCCCCCTCCGCCTGGATGCGCTTGATGCTCGACCCGGTAATCTCGATGCGCTGCGTTTCCTGCGCCAGCACATGCGATGCGAGGCCGGCAATGACGAGGCCCTGGGCCAGTGACTTCAGCTTCATGGG
>JANMSR010000561.1:0-3833 GCA_031389565.1 Burkholderiales bacterium | reverse complement strand
CATCGAGACCCCGATCACGGCCAACTTCCGTGAAGGCCTGAACGTGCTGCAGTACTTCATCTCCACCCACGGCGCCCGCAAGGGTCTGGCAGACACGGCGCTGAAGACGGCGAACTCGGGCTACCTGACGCGCCGCCTGGTGGACGTGACCCAAGACCTGGTCGTGATCGAAGAAGATTGCGGCACGCAGAACGGCATGAACATGCGTGCCCTGGTCGAGGGCGGTGAAGTCATCGAGAGCCTGCGCGACCGCATCCTGGGTCGCATGGCCGCCGTCGATGTGCTGCACCCGGAGAGCCAGCAGCCGCTGGTGCCGGCCGGCGACATGCTCGACGAGGACACGCTCGACATCACCGAGGCCGCGGGCGTGGACGAAGTCAAGGTGCGTACACCGCTGACCTGCGCCACGCGCTTCGGCATTTGCGCCAAGTGCTATGGCCGCGACCTCGGCCGCGGGGGGCTGGTCAACGTCGGCGAGGCGATCGGCGTGATCGCCGCGCAGTCGATCGGCGAGCCGGGCACGCAGTTGACGATGCGCACCTTTCACATCGGTGGTGCGGCGTCGCGCGCGGCGGTGGCCAACAACGTCGAGGCCAAGTCCGATGGCCACATCGCCTTCAACCCGACGATGCGCTACGTGACCAATGGCAAGCGCGAGCTGGTGGTGATTTCGCGCTCCGGCGAGATCATCGTGCTCGACCCGCATGGCCGCGAGCGCGAGCGCCACAAGGTGCCGTACGGCGCGACCTTGAACGTCAAGTCCGACCAGCACCTCAAGGCCGGCACCGTGCTGGCCAGTTGGGATCCGCTGACGCGCCCGATCATCACCGAGTTCGCCGGCAAGGCGAAGTTCGAGAACGTCGAAGAAGGCGTCACGGTGGCCAAGCAGATGGACGAGGTCACCGGCCTGTCGACCCTGGTGGTGATCGACCCGAAGCGCCGTGGCGCGGCCAAGGTCGTGCGTCCGCAGGTCAAGCTGATGGACGCGGCGGGGCACGAGGTGAAGATCCCCGGCACCGACCACTCGGTGACGATCGGCTTCCCGGTCGGCTCGCTGATCCAGATCCGCGATGGTCAGGATCTCGCCCCCGGCGAAGTCTTGGCGCGCATTCCGATGGAAGGCCAGAAGACACGCGACATCACCGGCGGCTTGCCGCGGGTGGCCGAGCTGTTCGAGGCCCGCAGCCCGAAGGATGTCGGCACGCTGGCTGAGATCACCGGCACCATCAGTTTCGGCAAGGAGACCAAGGGCAAGAATCGCCTGCAGATCACCGACCCCGAAGGCAAGGTCCACGAGGAACTGGTGGCCAAGGAGAAGAACATCCTGGTCCACGAGGGCCAGGTGGTGAATCGCGGCGAACTGGTGGTCGACGGTTCGGCCGACCCGCAGGACATCCTGCGCCTGCTGGGCATCGAAGAACTGGCGCGCTACATCGTCGACGAAGTGCAGGACGTCTACCGGCTGCAGGGCGTGAAGATCAACGACAAGCACATCGAGGTGATCGTGCGCCAGATGCTGCGTCGGGTGCAGATCACCAACGCCGGTGACAGCAAGTACATCAATGGCGAGCAGGTCGAGCGCTCGGAGCTGTTGGACACGAATGACCGTTTGCGCGGCGAGGGCAAGGTTCCTGCCACGCATGCCGACGTGTTGCTGGGCATCACCAAGGCCAGCCTGTCGACCGATTCGTTCATCTCCGCGGCCTCCTTTCAGGAGACCACGCGGGTGCTGACCGAGGCGGCCATCATGGGCAAGCGCGACGAGCTGCGTGGCCTGAAGGAGAACGTCATCGTCGGTCGCCTGATTCCCGCCGGCACCGGCATGGCCTTCCATGCCGCACGCAAGGTCAAGGAAGAGATGGACGAGAGCGAACGCCGCGCCATCGCGATGCAGGAGGCCGAGGAACTGGCGTCTGCACAGTTGGCCGCGATCGACGCCGAAACGGCGGCGGCATCGGCGGTCGGCGCCAGCGACGCATCGGCCGATTGAGCGGCACCGCAACGGTGATGAAGAGGGCGGCTTCGGCCGCCCTTTTTTCATTCCGGCGCGGTCCAGCGCTCGGGAACCGTGATGGTGAACCCCGCCTTGGCGGCCCGCCGTGCCAGGCGCAGCACGGCTCGGTCGCGGCTGAGCAGCCAGCGCGCACCAGCGGCATGGGCCAGATCGAGAAACATCTGGTCGTCGGGGTCCGTGCATTGCAATGCTGCGCTGGCGGGAAGGCGCTGCGGCTCGGCGCAGGGGTCGGCATGGGCGTCCCAGGTGGCGAGCGCTGCGGCCAGGTCTGCGCCGCGGGTGGCTGCCAGGCCGCGCCGGAGCACTTCGGCCAACTCGCCGCGCATTGCGGCGGTGGCGACCCAGCGCACCTGCCCGCGCTCAATGGCTGCCGCCAGCGGGACCGACGACGGATCGCCGAACAACAGCCAGTCGAGCACCACGTTGGTGTCGAGCACGATCGCCGGCCGCAGAGTCAACGGCAATGATGTGAGCGGGGGCTCACGCCGCGGGGACGGAATGGGGGATTGGCTCAAATCAGCGGCCACGCCTTGCAGCTAAGGGGTGCGCCGAATATAATCGCAGGCTTTTCGGCAGATTCTGCTGCGCTCTTTGTCGAGCGGCTCACCGGGTCCCTGTTGCACAGGGAGTGGTTTCGAGCCCGCCTCCACACCGCGGCGCGCTCGGCTTCTCCCGGGAATGAAGCGCTCATCGTGAAGCTTTAGTCGGTCTGACTTCAATCGGGAACAAGTCAACTCATCATGCCAACCATCAACCAACTCGTGCGCCACGGCCGCGAGACCGAGACCGTGAAGTCCAAGTCGCCGGCGCTGCAAGGCGGCCCGCAGCGTCGGGGCGTGTGCACCCGCGTGTACACCACGACGCCGAAGAAGCCGAACTCGGCGCTGCGCAAGGTCGCCAAGGTGCGCCTGACCAACGGCTTCGAGATCATTTCCTACATCGGCGGCGAAGGCCACAACCTGCAGGAGCACAGTGTGGTGCTCGTGCGCGGCGGCCGTGTCAAGGACTTGCCGGGCGTGCGCTACCACATCGTGCGCGGCTCGCTCGACCTGCAGGGCGTCAAGGATCGCAAGCAATCGCGCTCTAAGTACGGCGCGAAACGTCCAAAGAAGACCTAAGGGCCTTCTGGCCCCAAGAAGGCGTACCGCTACCCCAATGGATTGGCCGGCCTGGGGGCCGGCCCAACGCGAGCCCGCCGTTTGCGGGCCGAGTAAGTGAAAGGTCCTGATGATCTTTCGCGGTGCGGCCTGAAAGCCCGTACCAACTGAAACAGAAAAGGAAGTTTCCCATGCCGCGTCGTCGCGAAGTACCTAAACGCGAGATCCTGCCCGACCCGAAGTTCGGCAGCATCGATCTGTCGAAATTCATGAACGTGATCATGGAGTCCGGCAAGAAGGCCGTGGCCGAGCGCATCATTTATGGCGCGCTCGAGCAGGTCGAGAAGAAGGCCGGCAAGGACCCGCTCGAGGTCTTCATGGTCGCGCTGAACAACATCAAGCCGATGGTTGAAGTCAAGTCCCGCCGCGTCGGTGGCGCGAACTACCAGGTTCCCGTGGAAGTTCGCCCTGTCCGCCGCGTTGCGCTGGCGATGCGCTGGCTCAAGGAATCGGCCCGCAAGCGCGGCGAGAAGTCGATGTCCGCGCGCCTGGCCAACGAGCTGCTGGAGGCCAGCGAAGGGCGCGGCGGCGCGATGAAGAAGCGCGACGAAGTGCACCGCATGGCCGAAGCCAACAAGGCGTTCTCGCACTTCCGCTTCTAAACCCTGCTCCTGCGGCCGCCTTCGGGTTTACCTGAACCCGTCGGCGGCCCCTGCATTTGG
>JANMSR010000547.1:0-6030 GCA_031389565.1 Burkholderiales bacterium | reverse complement strand
ACGACACCCGCGCGGGCGGCCTTGAGCGTCACCGAGTAGATCACCCTCCACTTCGGCGTGCCCAATGCGTAGGCCGCTTCGCGCAATGCGTTGGGAATCAGGCTGAGCATGTTCTCGGTGGTGCGGATCACGACCGGGATGACGATCAGCGCCAGCGCCAGGATGCCGGCAACGCCGGAGAAGCTCTTCAGCCGGGCCACGATCACGGCATAGATGAACAGGCCGATGACGATCGACGGCGCCGACAGCAGGATGTCGTTGATGAAGCGCGTGACGCTGCCGAGCCAGGTCTTCTGGCCATACTCGGCCAGGTAAATCCCGGCCAGGATACCGATGGGCGTGCCCAGCGCGGTCGCCAGCGAGACCATCACCACCGAGCCGAAGATGGCATTGGCCAAGCCACCGGTTTCGGCCTGCGGCGGTGGTGTCATCTCGGTGAAGACCGACCACGCCAGGCCGCCCACGCCCAAGCGAACGGTCTCGAACAGAATCCAGATCAACCAGACCAGGCCGAACGACATCGCCAGCAGGGACAGGGTCAGTGCCAGCAGGTTGATGCGCTTGCGCTTGCGGTGCATCGCCATGCGGCCCGCCGCCGCGCTCGTCGTGGCGGCGAGTGACAGCGTACTGCCGGCATTCATGTGCGGCTGCCCTCGCCCTTCTTCAACTGCGAGAGCAACAGCTTGGACAATGCCAACACGACACAGGTGATCAGGAACAGCACCAGTCCGAGGTAAATCAGCGACGCCTGGTGCAGGCCTTCACCGGCCTCGGCAAATTCGTTGGCCAGCGCCGAGGTGATGCTGTTGGCGGCTTCGAACATGGACAGCGAGTCGAGCTGGTTGAAGTTGCCGATGACAAAGGTGACGGCCATGGTCTCACCCAGGGCACGCCCCAGGCCGAGCATGATGCCGCCGACGACGCCCGTTTTGGTGTACGGCAACACGACGCGCCAGACCACCTCCCAAGTGGTCGACCCCAGCGCGTAGGCCGACTCTTTGAGCATCGCTGGCGTGACATCGAAGACATCGCGCATCACCGCCGCGATGAACGGAATGACCATGATCGCCAGGATGATGCCCGCCGAGAGGAGGCCGATGCCCACCAGCGGACCGGCCACCAGTGCACCGAGGACCGGCGTACCGCGGAACGCAGCCTGCAGCGGCTGCTGCACGTAGGTCGCCAGGATCGGCCCGAAGACCAACAGGCCCCACATACCGTAGACGATCGACGGCACTGCCGCCAGCAGCTCGATGGCAATACCCAGCGGGCGCTTGAGCCAGGCCGGCGACAACTCGGTCAGGAACAGCGCAATGCCGAAACTTACCGGCACCGCGATCAGCAGCGCGATGAACGACGTCATCAGCGTGCCGTAGATCATCACCAGGCCGCCGAACTTTTCCTTCACCGGATCCCAGTCCTTGCTCCACAGGAACCCGAGGCCGAACTGCTCGATTGCCGGCGCCGCGCCGATGACCAGCGAGACGATGATGCCGGCCAGCAGCGCCAGCGTCAGCCAGGCCGCAGCATGGGTCAGCAGCGAGAACAAACTGTCGGCCCAGGGCGCGACGACGCGGCGTTCAGGCAGTCGACCGTGCGGCGTGACACGCTGCATGCTGTCCTTGTGGTCCCTTGGGCTGGCAGGCAGTGTAGCGGCCATGCGTGCTCCGATCAGGCCCCGCCAGCGGCTGCGGCGGGCGTCACTTGAAGGCGATCGCCTTGCCACCGCCATCCTTGAGGTTGTCGGCCCAAAGCTTGCGCACCAGATCCTTCACCGCCGCGGGCAGTGGCACGTAGTCCAGGTCGTCGGCCATCTTGTCGCCGTTGACGTAGGCCCACTCGAAGAACTTCAGCGTATTGCTGGCGCTGGCCGGCTTGTCCTGCTGCTTGTACATCAGGATGAAGGTGGCGCCGGTGAGCGGCCAACTGTCCTTGCCCGGCTGCTCGGTCAGGATCTGGTAGAAGGTCTTGGACCAGTCGGCGCCGGCCGCAGCCGCCTTGAACGCGGTGTCGGTCGGCTGGACGTACACGCCGTCCTTGTTGCGCATCTGCAAGTACGACATCTTGTTCTGCTTGGCGTAGGCGTACTCGACGTAGCCGATCGAATTCGGCAGTCGCTGCACGAAAGCCGACACGCCTTCATTGCCCTTGCCGCCGGCGCCGGTCGGCCAGTTGACCGCCGTGCCCTCACCGACCTTGGTCTTCCATTCGGCGTTCATCTTCGACAGGTAGTTGGTGAAGATGAAGCTCGTGCCCGACCCGTCGGCGCGGCGCACCACCGCGATGTCTGCATCGGGCAGCGGCACACCTGGATTCAGCGAGACGAGCACAGGGTCGTTCCATTTGGTGACCTTGCCCAGGAATATGTCGCCGAGGACGGCGCCGGTGATCTTGAGCTGGCCCGGGCTGATGCCCTTGATGTTGACCACTGGCACGACGCCGCCGATCACCGTAGGGAACTGGACCATGCCGTCCTTGGCCAGATCGGCATCGGACAGCGGTGCGTCGCTGGCGCCGAAATCGACCGTCTTGGCCTTGATCTGGCGGATGCCTGCGCCGGAACCGACGGACTGGTAATTGATGCGCGCACCGACGGCCTTGTTGTAGGCGTCGGCCCACTTGGCGTAGATCGGCGCCGGGAACGACGCCCCGGCACCTGTCACGTCCTGGGCCACCACGGCACCGGTCCAGATCAGCGCCGCACCGAGCGCCACCTTGCGAAGCATTGTAGAGTTCATGAATCAGCCTTCCAAGAGGAGGTAAGTAAGAGCGTGAACGAAAGCACTCTAGGTTCTCAATGTGACATGCCCATGACAACACAGCGACGGCACGAGCTGTCGTCCGACCGTCACGCCCACGTCACATCATCGTCACGTCATCGTCACGTCATCGTCACGTCCTCGTCACGTCCTCGTCACGAGCTCTGCATAGGCTGTCGGTGGCCTGCGATTGCCGTGGGTCAGATGCACAGGAGAACGCAACATGACATATCGCCTTCGGCGCGTCGGCGCTGCCGCGACGGCCATCCTGATCGTGGCCGGATGCGCCACGATGCCGGGTCCGGCGACGATCGCCGACACCGCAGCGCGCACGCCGCAACTGTCGACACTGAACCGTTTGATCACCGAGGCCGGCCTGGCCGAGACGCTGCGCGGCCCCGGGCCGTACACCCTATTCGCGCCCAGCGACGAGGCCTTCAAGGCGCTGCCGGCCAAGACCCTGGCCGAGCTGGGCGCAGACAAGGCGTTGCTCAAGTCGGTGCTGGCCTATCACGTGCTGCCGGGCAAGGTGGCCGCGGTCGACATGAGAAACGGCAATGCCAAGACGGTCAACGGCGCCAACTTGGCGCTGGCCAAGGCCGGCACGATGGTCACGGTGGAAGACGCCGTCGTCACTCAGGCCGACGTGACTGCCACCAATGGCGTCGTGCACGTGATCGACCGCGTGCTGATGCCGCCCAAGCCTTAAGCAGCGGCCCCAGCTCGCTTCGCTCGCGTCCCGCGAGGCGATCTCGGGCCACTTGGGAGCGGCCCGGCGCAGCCTGAGCGGCGCGCCGCATGGCGTGCGCGGTCAACTGCGGACGGCGGCGGCCAGGCGCTCGGCGCAGGCCGTGGCCTGATGCGCGTCGCGCGCTTCGACCATCACCCGCAGCACCGGCTCGGTGCCGGAAGCGCGGATCAGCACCCGCCCCGTGGCGCCCAGCTCGCGCTCGACGCTAGAGTGCTCGCCGGCCAGGCGCGTGTTGCTGCGGTGGTCGCTGCCTGCGGCCACACGCACATTGATCAGTACCTGCGGGAACAGCGTCACCGGTGCCAGCCATTGCGCCAGCGAGCGGCCGCTGGTGCGCACCGCCTGCAGCACCTGCAATGCGCTGACGATGCCGTCGCCGGTGGTGTGCTTGTCCAGCGCGAGCAGGTGGCCCGAGCCTTCGCCACCGAGTTGCCAGCCTCGCGCCGCCAGCGCTTCGAGCACGTAGCGGTCGCCGACCTTGGCCCGCACCAGTTCGACCCCCAGCTCGCGCAGCGCCAGCTCGACGGCCATGTTGGTCATCAGCGTGCCGACGACACCGGGCACGGCCTCGCCGCGGGCCAGCCGGTCGGCGACCATCACATAGAGCAACTCGTCGCCGTTGAACAGACGCCCGCTGGCATCGACCAGTTGCAGGCGATCGGCGTCGCCGTCGAGCGCGATACCGTAGTCGGCGCGGTGCTCGGCCACCGCCTTGACCAGTGCCGCGGGCGCGGTGGCACCGACGCCGGCATTGATGTTCATGCCGTCGGGTGCGCAGCCGATTTTCACGACCTCGGCGCCGAGTTCGTGGAACACGTCGGGCGCGACATGGTAGGCAGCGCCATGGGCCGCGTCGACCACCAGTTTCAGCCCCTTCAGCGACAGCTCGCTGCCGACCGTGCCCTTGCAGAACTCGACGTAGCGACCGCCGGCGTCGTCGATGCGGCGCGCCTTGCCCAGGCCGGCCGAATCGGACCATTGCGGCGGCTGCTCCAGCGCCGCCTCGACGGCCTGCTCCCAGGCATCGGGCAGCTTCTGCCCGCTGGCCGAGAAGAACTTGATGCCGTTGTCGGGGTAGGCGTTGTGCGAGGCGCTGATGACGACGCCGAGGTCCGTGCGCAGCGCGCGTGTCAGGTAGGCCACGCCGGGCGTGGGCAGCGGCCCGGACAGCAGCGTGTCGACACCGGCCGAGGCAAAACCCGCTTCGAGCGCTGCCTCGATCATGTAGCCCGAGATCCGCGTGTCCTTGCCGATCACCACCACCGGCCGCGCCGTGGATTGCTTGAGCACGCGACCGACCGCGTGGCCCAGTCGCAGCATGAAGTCGGGCGTGATCGGATCCTGGCCGACCGTGCCACGGATGCCGTCGGTGCCGAAATAGCGTCTGGTCATGGTTGTCTTGCCTCGCTGTTGTCTTCGATCGCCCGCCACAAGGCCAGGGCATCGACCGTGGCCGCCACGTCGTGCACGCGCACCACCCGGGCTCCGCGCTGCACTGCCAGCAGGGCCGCCGCCACGCTGACACCCAGGCGCTCCTGCACGCCGCGGCCGGTCAGGGTGCCGAGCGTTGACTTGCGCGACCAGCCCACCAGCAGTGGCGCCCCGAGCCCCAGCAACTCATGCTGGCGGCGCAGCAAGTCCAGATTGTGAGCCACGGTCTTGCCGAAACCGATGCCCGGGTCGAGCACGATGCGATCGGCGGCGATGCCTCTCGCGCGCAACGCATCGCGGCGAGTGGCGAGGAACTCACGCACCGCGGCGACGACATCGTCGTAGATCGGCGTGGCCTGCATCGTGCCGGGCTCGCCCTGCATGTGCATCAGGCACACGCCGGCGCGGTCGTGCGCCGCCAGCGCGTCGAGCGCACCGTCGCGGCGCAGCGCCCGCACATCGTTGACGATGTCGACACCGAGGTCGAGCGCGGCGCGCATCACGCTCGGCTGGCTGGTGTCCACCGACACCGGCACGCCCAGCGTGACGGCATGGCGCAGGACAGGCAGCACACGCTGCAACTCTTCTTCCGCGCTCGGCGTGCGCGAGCCCGGCCGCGTCGATTCACCGCCGATGTCGAGAATCTGCGCGCCTTCGCGCAGCAGCGTGTCGCAATGCGCGATCGCGCTGGCCGCGTCGGCGTGCCGGCCACCGTCGGAGAACGAATCGGGCGTGACGTTGACGATGCCCATCACCTGCGGCTGGGCCAGGTCGATCGCGAAGCGGGTGGTTTGCCAGCAGGTCATGGAGATCAAAAACGGGGCCGAAGCCCCGTGATCCTGGTTGGTGCCACTCGGGCCTCAGGCTGTCGCAGCGGCCTCGCCACCGACCGCCGGTGTGCCACCGCTCTTGGGTGGCGTCGACGTCGGCCAGTCCTTCGGCGCCCGCGGCGGTTTGCCGGCCATGATGTCGTCGATCTGGTCGCTGTCGATGGTTTCCCATTCGAGCAGTGCCTTGGCCAGGGCGTGGACCTTGTCCTGGTTGTCTTCGATCAGCTTGCGCGCGATGGTGTACTGCTCGTCGATGATG
>JANMSR010000540.1:0-4621 GCA_031389565.1 Burkholderiales bacterium | reverse complement strand
CCCGACGGCACGATCTACCAGCGCCCGTTCGGCGGCCACACCGCCAACTACGGCGAAAAACCGGTACAGCGCGCCTGCGCCGCCGCCGACCGCACCGGCCACGCGATGCTGCACACGCTGTACCAGCAGAACGTCAAGGCGCGAACGACCTTCTTCGTCGAGTGGTTGGCGCTGGATTTGATCCGCGATGCCGATGGTGACGTTGTCGGTGTCACGGCGCTCGAGATGGAAACCGGCGAGGTGCACATCCTCGAAGCCAAGGTCACCTTGTTCGCCACCGGCGGGGCCGGCCGCATCTATGCCGCCAGTACCAATGCCTTCATCAACACCGGCGACGGCCTGGGCATGGCCGCGCGCGCGGGCATCCCGCTCGAGGACATGGAGTTCTGGCAGTTCCACCCGACGGGCGTGCATAACGCGGGTGTCTTGCTGACCGAAGGCTGCCGCGGCGAGGGGGCCATCCTGCGCAATGCATCGGGCGAGCGCTTCATGGAGCGCTATGCGCCGACTCTGAAAGACCTGGCGCCGCGCGACTTCGTTTCGCGCTGCATGGACCAGGAAATCAAGGAAGGCCGCGGCTGCGGTCCGAACAAGGACTACATCAACCTGGACATGACGCACCTGGGCGGCGAGACGATCATGAAGCGTCTGCCCAGCGTGTTTGAGATCGGCCACAACTTCGCCAATGTCGACATCACCAAGGAGCCGATTCCGGTGGTGCCGACGATCCACTACCAGATGGGTGGCATCCCGACCAACATCCACGGCCAGGTGGTGGCACCGAAGAACAGCAACCCGAACGCGGTGGTGCATGGCTTTTATGCGGTCGGCGAATGCGCGTGCGTGAGCGTGCACGGCGCCAACCGGCTTGGCACCAATTCCTTGCTCGACCTGCTGGTCTTCGGCCGTGCGGCGGGCATGCACATCACCGATGCGGGCTTGAAGCAGCGCGGCCACAAGGGCTTGCCGGCCGATGCGGCCGACCGATCGCTCGCGCGCCTGGCGCGGCTGGACAACAGCGTGTCGGGCGAGTACGCGCAGGACGTCGCCAACGACATCCGCAATGCGATGCAAGCGCATGCCGGCGTGTTCCGCACCCAGGCGACGCTCGACCAGGGCGTGGGCAAGATGGCCGCGATCGCCGAGCGGGTGAAGCACATCGCGCTGAAGGACAAGAGCCAGGTCTTCAACACCGCGCGCATCGAAGCGCTGGAGGTCGAGAACCTGATCGAGGTGGCGCTGGCCACCATCGTCTCGGCGGCAGCACGGCGCGAGAGCCGCGGCGCCCACAGCGTCGACGACCATGCCGACACACCCGAGCACCCGAACGGCCGCAACGACGCGGTGTGGCTGAAGCACACGCTGTGGTACAGCCAGGGCAACCGCCTCGACTACAAGCCGGTGCAGTTGAAGCCGCTGACGGCGGAGTCGATTCCGCCCAAGGTCCGGACCTTCTGAGCGACCCTTTCACCATGACCAAGCGCAGCTTCCAGATCTACCGCTACGACCCCGACACCGACGCCAAGCCGCGAATGCAGACGCTCGAGGTCGAGCTCGATGGCAGCGAGCGCATGTTGCTCGACGCGCTGGGCAAGCTGAAAGCGGTCGACCCGTCGCTGTCGTTCCGCCGCTCGTGCCGCGAAGGCGTGTGCGGGTCGGATGCGATGAACATCAATGGCAAGAACGGCCTGGCTTGCCTGACCAACATGCGCACGTTGCCCGGCGTGATCGTGCTGAAGCCGCTGCCTGGTCTGCCGGTGGTCCGCGACCTGATCGTCGACATGACGCAGTTCTTCAAGCAGTACCACTCGATCAAGCCGTACCTGGTGAACGACACGCTGCCGCCCGAGAAGGAGCGCCTGCAGTCGCCCGAGGAGCGTGACGAGTTGAACGGCCTGTACGAGTGCATCCTCTGCGCCAGTTGCTCCACCAGTTGCCCGAGCTTCTGGTGGAACCCCGACAAGTTCGTCGGCCCGGCCGGCCTGCTGCAGGCCTACCGCTTCATCGCCGACAGCCGCGACCAGGACACCGCCGGCCGGCTCGACAACCTCGAAGACCCGTACCGGCTGTTCCGTTGCCACACGATCATGAATTGCGTCGATGTCTGCCCCAAGGGCCTGAACCCGACCAAGGCGATCGGCAAGATCAAGGAACTGATGGTGCGCCGCGCCGTCTAGCCAGGCTGGCCATGCTCGACACCGCAGCGCTCAATCGCCTCAAGTGGCGCAGCCGCCGGGGCTTGCTCGAGAACGACTTGTTCGTCGAGCGTTTTTTCCGTCGCCATGAAGCCACGCTGACCGAGCACCAGGCCGCCGGTCTGCAGGTGCTGATGGACCTGGCCGACAACGATTTGCTCGACCTGCTGCTGGGGCGTGCCGAGCCGCGAGGCGAGCTCGATTGCGCCAACGTGCACGAGGTCCTGGCGATGATGCGCACCGATCCGATGACTGAAAGGCACTGACCATGATGACCCCCTCCGACGTCAAAGCCACCCTGTCGTTCTCCGACGGCAGCCCGAGCATGGACCTGCCGATCTACAAGGGCTCGGTGGGCCCCGACGTGATCGACATCCGCAAGCTCTACGCTCAGACGGGCAAGTTCACCTACGACCCGGGCTTTCTGTCGACCGCGGCCTGCAACTCGACCATCACCTATATCGACGGCGACAAGGGCGAACTGCTCTACCGTGGCTACCCGATCGAGCAGTTGGCTGAGCAATGCGACTTCCTCGAGGTCTGCTACCTGCTGCTCAACGGCGAACTGCCCCAAGTCGAGCAGAAAGCCGCGTTCGTGAAGCTGGTGACCAACCACACGATGGTCAGCGAGCAGATGCAGTTCTTCCTGCGGGGCTTTCGCCGCGACGCGCACCCGATGGCGGTGATGACCGGCCTGGTCGGCGGCATGTCGGCCTTCTATCACGACAGCACCGACATCAACAACCCGAAGCACCGCGAGATCTCGGCCATCCGCCTGATTGCCAAGATGCCCACGATGGTGGCGATGGCCTACAAGTACGCACTCGGCCAGCCCTACATCTACCCGAAGAACTCGCTGTCCTACAGCGCGAACTTCACGCGGATGATGTTTGCCACGCCCTGCGAGGAGTACGAGCCCAACGACGTGGTGGTGCGCGCGCTCGACCGCATTTTCATCCTGCACGCCGACCACGAACAGAACGCCAGCACGTCCACCGTGCGCCTGTGCGGCAGCTCGGGCACCAACCCGTTTGCAGCCATCGCCGCCGGAGTGGCCTGCCTGTGGGGCCCGGCGCATGGCGGCGCCAACGAAGCCGCGCTGAACATGCTCGAAGAGATACAGCGCAACGGTGGCGTCGAACGCATCGGCGACTTCATCCGCCAGGTCAAGGACAAGAACAGCGGCATCAAGCTGATGGGCTTCGGCCACCGCGTCTACAAGAACTACGACCCGCGCGCCAAGCTGATGCGCGAAACCTGCCACGAGGTGCTCACATCGCTCGGGCTGCATGACGACCCGCTGTTCAAGCTGGCAATGGCGCTGGAAAAGATCGCGCTCGAGGACGAGTACTTCGTCGCCCGCAAGCTGTACCCGAATGTCGACTTCTACTCGGGCATCGTGCAGCGCGCAATCGGGATCCCGGTCAGCCTGTTCACCGCGATCTTCGCGCTCGCGCGCACGGTGGGCTGGATCGCGCAACTCAACGAGATGATCGGCGACCCCGAATACAAGATCGGCCGCCCGCGCCAGCTCTATGTCGGCGCCACCGCGCGCAACGTCGAGCCGATCGGGCAGCGCTGACCGGTGACTGCCACGGCGGCGGGGCAGGCCGCCGCCGAAGGCGTTTCCCGTTCCCGGGTACAATGGCGGGGTAGGTATGCACAAGACCATCGATTCTTGACGGTCTCTTCTGACCCCGAAGCGTTTTCAACGCGACGGGCGCCCGGTTTGAATTCCCCAGGTGATTTTCTTGCGTGTCTCTGCACTGCGACGGCATGTGCTGCGCATTTTTTTCACTTGATAGAGGAATACTCATGACGACTGAAACCACCCAGACCGGCGCTGTTAAATGGTTCGACGAAGGCAAGGGCTTCGGCTTTATTGCCCAAGACGGCGGCGGCAAGGATCTGTTCGCGCACTTCAGCGAGATCCAGGGCGGCGGCTTCAAGACCCTGGCCGAAGGCCAACGTGTCGAGTTTGAAGTCAAGCAGGGCCAGAAGGGTCCGCAAGCAGCCAACATCCGGCCGATCACGGCTTGATGACACGACGCAGGCGCGCGGTGCCTGCAACAAAACCGCAGCCCCGGCTGCGGTTTTTTTGTTCCTGAACGATTGCACCTGAGAAGGACAAATGCATGGCAAAGGAAGAACTGATCGAAGTCAACGGCGTCGTGGAAGAAGTGCTCCCCGACTCGCGCTTTCGCGTCAAGCTGGAAAATGGCCACAAGCTCGTCGCCTACACCGGCGGCAAGATGCGCAAGCACCACATCCGGATCCTGGCCGGCGATCGCGTCTCGCTCGAGCTCTCGCCCTACGACCTGAGCAAGGGCCGGATCACGTTCCGCCACCTCGACCGCAGTGGCCCACCGCCCCAGCGGCGCTTCTGAGCTATCGGGTCATCCACCGCCGCGCGGCGTAGCTCAGCG
>JANMSR010000538.1:0-4611 GCA_031389565.1 Burkholderiales bacterium | reverse complement strand
GCCAGCACGGCCGCGGGCAATCGCTCGTCGCCCTGCCACCACAACACCGCCGCACACGCGCCCGAGCGCAGCCCCTGCTCTGCCGCCCAGGCGGCGTCGGCGAGCGAGCCGGGCGTGACGACCAACAGCCGCTCGAGCGGCCAACCGAGCGCGTGCAGCGCGGGCGCGTAGAGGGCGAAAGGCGGCGCGATGCACAGCACGCTGCCGGCGAGGTCGAGCTCCCACGCCAGCCAGGGTGCGAGCAAGCGCAGCTCACCGCTGCCCGGCGCTGCGAGCAGCAACTCGGTCAGCCCCGCGGCCGGCCAGCCACCACCGGGCAGCTCGGCGTCGAGCGCGACAAAGCCGGTCGGCCGCACGGTGGCTGTCGCTGCGGCCTGGGCCAACGGGTCGGCCAGCCACAGCGCCGGGGCCGCAGCGGCGCTCGCCCGCGGCAAGCCGGCGAGCACTTGCGCGGCGGCGCGGCGCGGGCGCCCGGGGTTCGCGACAGGGAAAGAAGGGGCAACGCTCTGCATGGCAGGCCGGGCACGGCTGGGAGGACGAACAACTGTGTATTTATACAGCTATTGTCGCTCCCTGCCAGGGCGTTTTTCGCCAACAGCGCGCTGACTGGCTGGCGCTGGCTCAGTGCGGGCCGTGCGGGTGCGCTTGCACGCGGGCGAGGTCGAAGCCGAGCGCCGGCTGCCGGGACTTGACGGTGGCATCATCTGTCGGTGTGAGCGCCGGCTGCCGTGCCAACACCCACCGATACTCGCGCGACGCTTCGCTGACGATGGCGTAACGGCCATCGGCCGCGAGCTCGACCCCAGCGCAGCCACGCAGGAAGGAAGCTGACTTCCAGGCGCGCCGGCTTCAACCGACCGCCTTCGATGCGGCCAGGCCGGCGGGTGGCCGCGCGAGGCCGAGCGCGCTGTCGCCATTGCCCCCAAGCCAGCTTGCAGTGGTTGAGGACCCGAATCGTGAGGTCATGGCGCTCGCATCCAGACCAAACAGCGGTCGGCGGCCAGCCCGGGCACGGCGAGCTGTTCCACGTGGAACACATCGATCCCCACGGGCAAGGCATGGAGCTCGTCGTCGGGGCGACGGCCCTTCATGGCCATCCAGACACCGCCCGGCACAAGCAGCGGCTGCGTCAGGCGCACAAAGTCGGGCAGCGACGCAAAAGCGCGGGAGGCGATCACATCGAACGGGGGGCCGGGCAGCGTTTCCACGCGGGCGTGCAGCGCATGCAGGTTGGGCAGCGCCAGCTCGCCGGCGACCGGGCGGACGACGGCGGCCTTCTGGCCGACGGCATCGACACAACTGACGTCCCACGCCGGATCGGCCAACGCCAACACCACCCCGGGCAGGCCGCCGCCGCTGCCGACATCGAGCAGGCGCAACCGGCGCCCTGCGCCGACTTGGCGGCGCAGCGGCGCGATCACGGCCAGGCAATCGGCGAGGTGCTGGACGCGCATCCGTGTCGGATCGCGAACGGCGGTCAGGTTGTAGGCGGCGTTCCATTTGCGCAGCAGCGCAAGGTAGATGACCAGGCGCTCGAACACCGCGTCCGGCAACGCCAAGCCCAGGGCCATCGCGTCTTGCCGCAGCGCTTCGAGCTCGGCACCGGGCTCGCCCGGCGGCAGCGCGTCGGGCGCGCGGCTCACGCAGCCGCGCTGCTGCCGGGCAGCTCGTTGGCGGCGAACCCCTTGAAGCGACCCTTCTTCAGGTGCACGAGCAGCAAAGAGATCGCGGCCGGTGTGACGCCCGCGACACGCGACGCTTGCCCCAGCGTCTGCGGGCGATGGCGGCTGAGCTTTTGCCGCACTTCGTGGCTGAGCGCGGTGACCTGCGCATAGTCCAGCTCGGCCGGCAGCACAAGGCCTTCGAAGTGCGCAGCGCGCGCTACCTCTTCCACCTGCTTGTTGATGTAGCCGGCGTACTTGGTGGCGACTTCGAGCTGCTCGACCACCGCCGTAGCCAAGGGCGTACCGAGCTCGGCGATCAGCGTTTCACGTGAAACAGCAGCCGCGCCCGGCAGCGCGATCGACGCAATCTCGGCGACGGCGTCGAAGCCGATGCCCGGCCGGCGCAGCAGATCGGCCAGGCTGTGCTCGTGCTCCAGCGCTTTGCCGAGAAGGCGCTCGGCATCGGCTGCCGGCAGGATGCCGGGGTGAATCCAGGTCGACTTCAGCCGCACTGTTTCACGTGAAACCGCATCGCGCTTGCGGTTGAATGCCGCCCAGCGGGCATCGTCGACCAAGCCGAGGCGGCGGCCGGTGTCGGTCAGCCGCGCATCGGCGTTGTCCTCGCGCAGTTGCAGCCGGTACTCGGCGCGGCTGGTGAACATGCGGTACGGCTCGGTCACGCCCTGGGTCACCAGGTCGTCGACCAACACGCCGAGGTAAGCCTGGTCGCGACGCGGCAGCCAGGCGGGCTCGCCCTTGACCTGCAGCGCGGCGTTGATGCCGGCGAACAAGCCCTGCGCCGCGGCCTCTTCGTAGCCCGTGGTGCCGTTGATCTGGCCGGCAAAGAACAGGCCGCGGATTGCGCGGGTTTCGAAGCTGTTCGACAGCCCCCGCGGATCGAAGTAGTCGTACTCGATGGCGTAGCCGGGTCGCAGGATGTGGGCGTGCTCCATGCCCGCCATCGATTGCACCGCGGCGAGCTGGATGTCGAACGGCAGCGAGGTCGAGATGCCGTTGGGGTAGAACTCGTGCGTCGTCAAGCCTTCGGGTTCGAGGAAGATCTGGTGGCTGCCCTTGTCTGCGAAGCGGTTGATCTTGTCCTCGATGCTCGGGCAATAGCGCGGCCCCACCCCTTCGATCACGCCGGTGAACATCGGGCTGCGATCGAACCCGGTGCGGATGATCTCGTGGGTGCGCTCGTTGGTGTGCGTGATCCAGCACGGCACCTGGCGCGGGTGCATCGCGGAGTCGCCCATGAAGCTGAAAACCGGCACGGGATCGAGGTCGCCGGGCTGCTCGACCAACTGGCTGAAATCGATCGTGCGGCCGTCGATGCGCGGTGGCGTGCCGGTCTTCAGCCGGCCCTGGGGCAGCTTCAACTCCTTCAGCCGCGCCGACAGGCTGAGCGCCGGCGGATCGCCCGCGCGGCCGGCGCTGTAGTGCTGCAGCCCGACATGAATGCGCCCATCAAGGAAGGTACCAGCCGTTAGAACCACTGCCTTTGCGCGAAAGCGAACGCCAACTTGCGTGACTGCGCCAACAACCCGGTCGCCGTCCACGATCAGATCATCCACAGCCTGCTGGAACAACCAAAGCTTGGGTTGGTTCTCCAGCCGGCGGCGGATCGCGGCCTTGTACAGCACCCGATCGGCTTGGGCACGCGTGGCCCGCACGGCCGGGCCCTTGCTCGAATTGAGGATGCGGAACTGGATACCGGCTTGGTCGGTGGCCAGCGCCATCGCCCCGCCGAGCGCATCGACTTCCTTGACCAGGTGCCCCTTGCCGATGCCGCCGATCGAAGGGTTGCAACTCATCTGCCCCAGTGTCTCGATGTTGTGCGTGAGCAGCAGCGTGGCGCAACCCATGCGCGCCGCGGCGAGCGCCGCCTCGGTACCGGCATGGCCGCCACCGACGACGATGACATCGAACTGTTGGGGATGGAGCACGGGATGGGTGGCCGCAGTGCAAGCGCACCGGCCAGTGGGACAGTGCCTCAATTTTAAGCGGGCCCTTTGGGCCATGCAGACTATCGGACCGTGAACTGACGTCCCCGGCCGTGTGCGCCTGGCTGGCGCCGTCGGCCCTCTGCCGCCTTCAGCTTCTGCCCGCTGTACTTGGTGCTCGGTATCGGCGCCTGCCCGCTGAACGAGGCCTGCGGACCGGGCGATTCAAATGCGGCTGCCCGTCGGGATCGACCGAAAGTCCTGCGCCACGCGACCCTCACCCAGCACGATCACCCGCGACGCGCTGGCGATCGTCTCCGGACGGTGGGCAACGATCACCCGCGTGAGCTGCAACTGACGGACATGCTGGTTGACGATGCGCTCGCGCTCGACATCCAGCGCGCTGGTCGCCTCGTCGAGCAGCAGGATCCGCGGCCGCTTGTACAGCGCCCGGGCGAGCAGCAGCCGCTGCTTTTGCCCGCCCGAGAGGCTGCCTCCCATGTCGCCGACGAGCGTGTGATAGCCCATCGGCATCGCCTCAATCTCGTCGTGCACCGAGGCCATCCGCGCGCACTCGGTGATCCACTCGATGTCGGGTGCATCGTCGAAGAAACAGATGTTGTCGGCCACCGAGCCGGCGAGCAGCGCGTCGTCCTGCATCACCGTGCCGACCATCGACCGCCAATGCGCCAGCCCCAGTTGCGCCAGTGGCACGCCGCCGATGCGCAATTCGCCGCTGGCCGGCGTGTGGATGCCGAGCATCAGCTTGAGCAGCGTGGTCTTGCCGCAGCCCGACGGTCCGACGATGGCCAACGACTCGCCCGGCTCGATGCTGAAATTTACGCCGATGGCGAGCCCGAGGTGCTGCGGGGCTTGAGCCTGCACATCGAGCCCGGCGAATCGATCGCGATCGTCGGGCCTTCGGGCTGCGGCAAGACCACGCTGCTCAAGCTGATGCTCGGCGTGCATGAACCGCAGGCCGGCGAGATCAGGGTGGGCGGCGT
>JANMSR010000491.1:0-6293 GCA_031389565.1 Burkholderiales bacterium | reverse complement strand
TACGACTCGATGGTGGCCAAGCTGATCGTCTGGGGTGACAACCGCGCGCAGGCGCTGGCGCGGCTCGATGCGGCCCTGGCGGCAACGCACATCGTCGGCTTGTCGACCAACGTGGCCTTCCTGCGCCGCGTGGTCAACACGCAGGCGTTTGCCACGGCCGACCTCGACACCGCGCTGATCGAGCGCGAGCGCGCGGCCTTGTTCGACTGCGCGCCGCTGCCGATCGAGTGCGCGGCGGCCGGCGTGGTTGCGCGCGAGCTGGCACTCGAAGCGGCGTTGCAGGGCAATGACCCCTGGTCGCGCCGCGATGGCTGGCGCCTGTTCGGCGGCGCGACGCGGCGCTTCGATCTGGACATCGGCGGCACGCGGCAGCGCGCCACGCTGCATCGCGGTCACGACGGTGCACTGACGCTGGCCGTCGGCGAGCAGCGCTGGCCGTTCGCGAGCCGCGCGCTCGGTGCCGACCACCACGACCATCATGACGTTCAGCTCGGCGACCAGCGCTGGACCTTGGCAGTCTATGCCGAAGGCGAGCGCATCACCGTGTTCGCGCCGCAGGGCAGCCTGTCATTGCACGAGATCGACCCGCTGGCCCATGCCGGCGAAGGCGCGGCCGAGGGCCGGTTGACGGCGCCGATGCCGGGCAAGGTGGTGGCGTTCCTGGCGCAGCCCGGTGAGCAGGTCAAGGCCGGCCAGCCGCTGGCGGTGATGGAGGCGATGAAGATGGAGCACACCATCGCGTCGCCGCGCGACGGCACCGTGGCCGAGCTGCTCTATGCGGTGGGCGACCAGGTGGCCGAGGGCGGCGAGTTGCTGCGCCTCGTGGCCGCGGCCTAGCTACAGACCGAGCCAGCGGCGCGGCGAGTACCACGGTTTGCGGCCCGGCTGCCGCGGCGCGTCCGGCCGTGGCGGCTGGGACACGCCAAAGCCCGAGGTGTTGGCCGACCAGCCTTGCGGCGGTCCGGCCTCGTGGCCCGGCCGCCGCGCCTCGCGCGCCATCAGCTCGCCGGCACTGCGAAACTGGCGCGCCAGCAGCGGCAGGCCGGTGCCCACCATCGCTTCGCACACCAGCAGCATGTCGCGCGCATAGGGGTCGTCGCTGAGGGCGCGGTAGGCGTCCACGCCTAGTCCGAGGTGGCGGCGCAGTTGCAGATCGATGCGGCTGGCGATGACAGTGCGCGGGTCCATGCTTGGCAGTGTCGGCAGCCGGGTCCCGCTTGACCACCCCCCGGACTCGGACGCTGCCCCTCCGTTACAGTGAATGCCGCTGCCAACCGAGGACACTTTCACGATGGCCCTGCCCCCCCATGTCACCCTGGTCGACGTCGGCCCGCGCGACGGCCTGCAGAACGAGAGTCTTCCCGTCGCCACCGCGCACAAGGTCGAGCTGGTGCAGCGCCTGCAAGCGGCGGGCTTGACGCAGATCGAGGTCACCAGCTTCGTCTCCCCCAAATGGGTGCCGCAGATGGCCGACGGCGCCGCTGTGATGGCCGCGATCGAGCGCCGCGCCGGCGTGCGCTACTCGGTGCTGGTGCCCAACATGAAGGGCCTGGAGGCCGCGCTGCCGACGCGGCCCGACGAGGTGGTGGTGTTCGGCGCCGCGAGTGAGGCCTTTTCCCGGCGCAACATCAACTGCAGCATCGAAGAGAGCATCGAACGCTTCCGCACGGTGGCCGAAGGCGCACGCGCGGCGGGTTTGAAGGTGCGCGGCGCGATTTCGTGCGCGCTCGGTTGCCCCTACCAGGGCGAGGTCTCGCTCGATGAGGTCGAGCGTGTGGTGCGGCTGATGAAAGGCATTGGCGTGCAGCATGTCGGCATCGCCGACACCATCGGCGTGGGCACCGCACGGCGCGCCCAGGCGGCACTCGAGCGGGCGCTGAAGCACTACCCGCTGGCCGAAGTCAGCGGCCATTTTCACGACACCTACGGCCAGGCGCTGGCCAACATCTATGCCTGCCTCGAACTCGGCGTGCACAGCTTTGATGCCAGTGTGGCCGGCCTCGGCGGCTGCCCGTATGCGAAAGGCGCCACCGGCAACGTGGCCACCGAGGACGTGGTGTTCATGCTCAACGGGCTGGGCGTCGACACCGGTATCGACATCGATGCCCTGGTTGATGCGGGTGCGTTCATCTCCACCGCGCTCGGCCGGGCGCCGATCTCGCGCGCCGGCAAGGCCCTGCTCAGCAAGCGCCAAACGGCCGCGACGTGACGGCGGTGGACGACAAGCCGGAAGGCTTTCGCCGCGTGGCCGCGGCACTTGCCGAGCGCGGCCACGCCCATGCGCCGCTGTGGCTCGAAGTCGCGGCGCGCACCTCGCAGGAGGCGGCCGATGCCCTGGGCGTGGCCGTCGGCCAGATCGCCAAGAGCGTGATCTTCCGGCGCCGGAGCGACGAGCGCGCGGTGCTGGTGGTCACCTCGGGGGACCGCCGTGTCGACGAAAAGAAAGTCGCCGCGATCACCGGCGCGCTGGGCCGCGCCGACGCCGAATTCGTCAAGGCCAAGACGGGGTTCTCGATCGGCGGCGTGGCGCCGCTCGCGCACAGCGAGCCCGCCGTCACGCTGATCGACCGCGAGCTGTTTCGCTTCAGCGAAATCTGGGCCGCGGCCGGGCATCCGAATGGCGTCTTCAAGCTCGCCCCGGCCGAGCTCGCAGCGCTGACCGGCGCGCCGGTGGCCGACGTCGCGCAAGGCTGAATGCGATGGTGGAGAGCCCCTGCAAGAACATCTGCCGCATGCACGATCCCAGCGGCCTCTGCGTGGGCTGCGGTCGCACGCTCGACGAGATCGCGTTGTGGTCGGTGCTCGACGACGACGACAAGCGTGCGGTATGGGCGCTATTGCCCGCGCGGCTGGCGCAAGGGCCCGCTGGACCGGTGGCCGAGCAGGGTTGACCTGTATTTGTTGGCACGGCGAACCGACGGTGCGGGGCGCATACTTGGCATTTGGCGCACGCAACCCCTCCATGTCCGCATCCCGCATCGTCCGGCACCAGGCCTACGAACTGATTTGCAGCGCCACCGCCGTCGACGGCGGCAAGTTCGCACCGGTACTGGTCCTGTCCAAACAGGCCTGGCCGAAGCGCCCGCGCGTCATCGCCGTGCCGCGCGGCGACTACCTGACCGAGGAGGTCGCGATGGATGCGGCCTACAGCCAGGGCGTCGACTGGATCCAGAACTACGGCTAGCCGGCTAAGCCAGCGCCCGGCCGATCAGGATGCGCTGCACATCGCTCGTGCCCTCGTAGATCTGGCACACACGCACATCGCGCCAGATGCGCTCGACCGGGAAGTCGCTGACGTAGCCGTAGCCGCCGTGGATCTGGATCGCGGCGCTGCACACGCGCTCGGCCATCTCGCTGGCAAAGAGCTTGGCCATTGCCGCTTCTTTCAGGCACGGCCGGCCGGCGTCTTTCAGGCTGGCAGCGTGGTGGATGAGTTGGCGTGCGGCCTCGATCTCGGTGGCCATGTCGGCCAGGCGGAACTGCAAGGCTTGGTGCTCGAAGATCGGTTTGCCGAAGGTGACACGCTGCTTGCTGTAGGCCAGCGCCGCGTCGAACGCCGCGCGCGCCATGCCCACGCTCTGGCTGGCGATGCCGATGCGCCCGCCCTCCAGGCCCGACAGCGCGATCTTCAGGCCCTGGCCTTCGTCGCCGATCAGGTTTTCGGCCGGCACGCGGCAGTTCTCGAACAGGATCTGTGCGGTGTCGCTGGCGTGCTGGCCGGTCTTGTCTTCGAGCCGGGCCACGCTGTAGCCGGGTGTCGCGGTCGGCACGATGAAGGCGCTGATACCTTTCTTGCCGGCGGCCTTGTCGGTCACGGCCATCACGATTGCCACATCGCCATGCTTGCCGCTGGTGATGAATTGCTTGACGCCGTTGAGCACGTAGGCGTCACCGTCTTTCGTCGCCGTGGTCTTCAACCCGCCGGCTTCGGAGCCGACATGCGGCTCGGTCAGGCAGAACGCGCCGAGCAACTCACCGCGCGCCAGTGGTTTGAGCCACTGCTGCTTTTGTGCCTCGCTGCCCCAGGCCATCAGGATCGAACAGACGGGGCAGTTGTTGACGCTGACGATGGTGCTGGTGGCGCCGTCGCCGGCAGCGATTTCTTCGATGATCAGCGCCAGCGCGAGGTAGTCGAGCCCGGCGCCGTCGTACTGCGTGGGCACCGCCACGCCGTAGCAGCCCAGCGCGGCCAGGCCGCGCAACTCGGCCAGGGGGAAGTGGTGCGACTTGTCCCACTCGGCGGCTTTCGGCGCGATGCGGTCTTGCACATAGGCGCGCACGGCGTCTTGCACGGCGATGTGGTCTTCGGTGAGCAGCATGGTGTCGAGAGCGGCTAGATCGACACGAGGTGTCGGGCTGTTGCGCCGCGCACGGCGCTGAGCGGGATCTGGGCATCGAAGGTGACGAAGCGGCCCTTGTGTTCGACGGCGAGCGCCAACAGATACAGGTCGGTCAGTTGGCGATGGCCGTGCATGCGACCGTGATGCAAGCGCGTCGCGTCGAGCAGGCTGATGTCGTCGGGCCAGAATTCGTGGCTGGCGTGGGCGCAGGAATGGCCCAGCAAAGCGATCGTATCGGCCAGCGGTACCGGATTGGGATAGCCCGGTTGACTCATGATGCGCACGCAGCCGTTCTGCGTCAGCGGGCAACTGGCCCAGCCGTGGCGCGCGTTGCCCTCGAACCAGCGTGCCGCGACGTCATGGTGGACATGTTGCTGGTCGTGCAGTGCGATCAGGACGTTGACGTCGGGCAGTGCGCGCGGCGCGGCCGGGTCAGTAGATGCCATCGTCGCGCAGTTGGTTGATCGCCTCGTTGGTCACGATGCCGCCGCGTTTGGGCAGGGGCTTGATGCCCAGTCGGGCCAGGCGATGGCGTGGTGAAGCACTGCGAGCGGTGGCTGGCTCTACAGGCTGCACCAACGAGCGCCGCGCCAACTCGCTGATCACCGCACCGACACTGCGCTTTTGGCGCCGCGCAGTCTCCTTCGCAGCCAGCAGTACGTCGTCCGAGATATCCAGCGTGGTGCGCATGGGAGTGTCCGATCGGTGATGTTTGATGTTATCGCATCGCGCATCAACTAGCTGCTACGGCCTCGCGGCCAATGCCAGCTTTGCCGCCAACAGTGCGAACAAGCCGCCACCGGCCACATGCAGGCCGCGCGTCCAGACCGGCCGCGGCTGCCAGCGCCGCAGCGGCGCGACCAGGATCACGAAGGTGGCCAGGAAGGCGAAGCCCTGGACGATGAACCAGGCGCCGAGGAACAGGAATGCGAGTGTCTTGCTGAAGGCGTCAGCCGCGATGAACTGTGGCAGCAGGGCGAGGAAGAAGAGGGCGACTTTGGGGTTGAGCACGTTGGTGAGGAAGCCTCGTCGGAACAGCGCCCAGCCGCTGCTGCTTTCGGTGTCCGTTGCTGCGGCCACGGCTGGCGTGTCGCCGCCGCGCAGGCCCTGGCGCAGCATGCCGGCGGCGAGCCACAGCAGGTACGCGGCGCCGACCCACTTGACGACGTTGAATGCCGCGCTCGACGCTGCCAGCAGCGCCGCGAGGCCAGACGCGGCGGCCAGCGTGTGCACCACGCAGCCGATGCAAATGCCAGCGGCGGCGGCCAGGCCAGCACGCACGCCGCCCTTCAGCGTCGACACCAGGGTGAACGCCAGGTCGACGCCGGGGGTGGCGTTGAGGACCAGAACCGTCAGCGCGAAGAGGGCCAGGTCGTGGGTGCCGAGCATGCGCCGGGGCTCAGAGCAACTCGACTGCCATCGCCGTGGCTTCCCCGCCGCCGATGCAGAGCGCGGCGACGCCGCGCTTGCCGCCGCGTTTGCGTAGTGCGCCGAGCAGGGTGACGACGATGCGCGCGCCCGAGGCGCCGATCGGGTGGCCGAGCGCGACGGCGCCGCCATGCACGTTGACGAGCTCGTGCGGCAGCTTGAACTCGGCCATCGCGGCCATCGTCACCGCGGCGAAGGCTTCGTTGACTTCCCAGAGATTCACGCTCTTGGCGTCCCACCCGGCACGCTTGAGCACCTTTTCAATCGCGCCGACCGGCGCGGTGGTGAACCACTCGGGCGCCTGCGCGTGGAGGGCGTGGCCGGCGATGCGGGCGATCGGCTTGCAGCCCATCTTGGCCGCGGTGCTCTCGCGCATCAGCACCAGGGCAGCGGCGCCGTCGGAGATGCTCGATGACGTCGCCGCGGTGATCGCGCCGTCTTTCTTGAACGCAGGCTTCAGGCCCGCGATCTTGTCGAGCTTGGCCTTGAACGGCTGTTCATCGAACTTGATCACGGTGTCGCCGG
>JANMSR010000486.1:0-4641 GCA_031389565.1 Burkholderiales bacterium | reverse complement strand
TGCAGGTCCGAACGCGCGATGGCCAGCAGGCGCTCGACCTCGTCGCGGTGGCGGACCGTGTTGTCCAGGTGCCAGCGCCGGATCAACTCCATCGTGCCGGCCACGAGCAGGCCGAACAGCGTGATCGCGCCGAAGGCCGATATGCCGAACTTGGTCATCGCGGTGTAGAACGCGCCGAGGCCGAGGATGCAGGCCTGCTCGTTGAAATTCTGCACTGCGATCGAGCGGCCGGCGCCCATCAGGTTGTGGCCGCGATGCTGCAACAGCGCATTCATCGGCACGATGAGGTAGCCACACATAGCCCCGAGCAGAATCAGGAAGGGCGCCGCGAGCCAGACATTGGTCAGAAAGTTCAGTCCGATCATCAGGAAGCCGACCACGGTGCCCAGCGGAATCACGCCCACGGCCCGATCCAGCCGCATCGTCATTGCGGCCAGCACCGCGCCGAAGATCGAGCCCACAACGACCACCCCGGCAAGGTTGGAGGCCTGCGTCGTGCCATAACCCAGCGCGGCGGCGGCCCAGGCAAAGACGATCACCCGCAGGTTGCCGAAGATGCCCCACAGCAGCGTGGTGGAGGCCAGCGTGATCTGGCCCAGCTTGTCCGACCACAGCCGCGCATTGCACTGCGAAAAATCGCGCACCAACGCCACGGGGCCATGCTCGATCGGCTGCAGCGGCGACTCGGTGCGCGGGATGCGCAGGTTGAACAGCGCAGCGATCAAGTAGATGAAGACGATGATCGAAATCGCCGCTTCGGGCGGCGTATCGACACCGGTGTTGAACAAGGGCAGGTCAATGCCCAGCAGCGCCGGCGCAACGCGCGCCCCGATCAGTTGCCCGCCGACCACGATGCCCATGATGATCGAGGCCACCGTCAGGCCTTCGATCCAGCCGTTGCCCTTGACCAGTTGCGACGCCGGCAGCAACTCGGTCAGGATGCCGTACTTGGCCGGCGAGTAGGCCGCGGCGCCCAGGCCGACCACTGCATAGGCCAGCAGGGGGTGGCCGCCAAAGAGCATCAACAAACAGCCGCCGATCTTGACGGTGTTGGAGATGAACATGACCTTGCCTTTCGGAATGGCGTCCGCAAACGCTCCGACAAAGGGTGCCAGGACCACGTAGAACAGCGCGAACATCGGCGCCAGCGCCGGCACATGCCAGGCAGGCGCGTGGGAAAGGCGCAGCAGTTCGATGGCGGAAACGAGCAGTGCGTTGTCGGCCAGCGAGCTGAAGAACTGCGCCGACATGATCGTGTAGAAGCCTCGTTTCATGCGCGGCGCGGCGGCGTGTCTCCGGGTGGTGCCTCTCCAGTGGGCGCCGCGTTATAGCACGCAGCCTTTCGGACGCATTCGAGCGGGCAGAATGCAGTCATGCCGCGCCCGATCCAAGCCTTGATCCACACCGATGCATTGGCACACAACCTCGCGCAGGCCCGCGTTGCCGCGCCCGACGCGAAGGTCTGGGCAGTGGTCAAGGCCAACGCCTACGGCCACGGCATCGAGCGCGCCTTCGAAGGCCTGCGCGGCGCCGACGGATTTGCCCTGCTCGACCTGGCCGAGGCCGAGCGCATTCGCGCCTGCGGCTGGCGCGGGCCGGTGCTGTTGCTCGAAGGCGCGTTCGAAGCGCGCGATCTCGAGCTGTGTTCGCGCCTGAATCTGTGGCACGTGGTGCATTGCAGCGAGCAGATCGACTGGCTTGCCGCGCACAAGACGCACCCGCCGCAACGTGTTTTTCTGAAGCTGAACAGCGGCATGAACCGGCTCGGCTTCACGCCGACGACATTTCGCTCGGCCTGGGCTCGCCTGAACGCGCTGCCGCAGGTGGACGAGATTTCGCTGATGACGCATTTGTCGGATGCCGATGCCGATATCGAAAGTGGGCGTGGCATCGCGCGCCAGGTGGCTGCCTTCGAGGCCGCCACGCAGGACCTGCCGGGTGAACGCTCGCTGGCCAACAGCGCGGCCCTCCTGCGCCATCGGCTGCGCAGCGACTGGGTGCGCGCCGGCATCCTCTGCTACGGCAGCGCACCGGATTTCCCGGCGCACGACATCGCGCATTGGGGCCTGCAGCCGACTATGACGCTGCGCTCGCGGCTGATCGCCACGCAGTCGCTGCGGGCCGGCGACACGGTCGGCTACGGCAGCAGCTTCACGGCCGAGGGCCCCCTGCGCATCGGCATCGTCGCCTGTGGCTACGCCGACGGCTACCCGCGCCATTGCGCCACGGGCACGCCGGTGCTTGTGAACGGCGTGCGAACGCGCACCTTGGGCCGCGTCAGCATGGACATGGTCGCGGTCGACCTGACGCCGACAGCCGACGCGTCGATCGGCAGCGAGGTCACGCTGTGGGGCCGCGGGCCGCACGCCGCGCTCTTGCCGATCGACGAAGTGGCCCGCGCCGCGGGCACGATCGGCTATGAGCTGATGTGCGCGTTGGCGCAGAGGGTGCCGGTGCACGTCGACGGCGGCCGCAATGACGACCCCAAGCTCGCTTCGCTCGCGCCCCCCGAGTCTCTGAGACCACCGGGTTGACGCACAGGCACGACTACCTATGATCGCGCCACCCTCGACCCCACAAGGAAACTCAGCATGGGACTCATCGGAACCATCGTCGTCGGCCTGATCGTCGGCGCCATCGCGCGCTTCATCCTGCCGGGTGACCAGAAGATGGGCTGGATCCTGACCATCCTGCTGGGCATCGGCGGCTCGCTCGCGGCCGGCTACGTCGGGCAGGCGCTCGGCATGTATGCCGTCGGCGAGCCCGCAGGCTGGATCGCCTCAGTGGTCGGCGCGCTGGTGCTGCTGTTCGTGGTGCAGAAGCTGCGCGGCAGCACCCCTACGCAGTGATGTGCAAGCGGTGAAGGCCGCGCCGCTGCTCGTCGACCCGGACGAGGTCACGCTGACGTCGATCCGCGCCCAGGGGGCCGGCGGCCAGAACGTGAACAAGGTGTCCAATGCGGTGCACCTGCGTTTCGACATCCCTGCCTCGTCGCTGCCCGCTGGTGTGAAGGAGCGCTTGCTGGCGCTAGCCGATTCACGCATCACACTGGGCGGCGTCGTCGTGATCAAGGCACAGGAACACCGCAGCCTGGAAATGAATCGCGCCGACGCGCTGGCACGGCTCAATGCATTGGTGCAATCGGTGGCCACGCCGCCGCGCAAGCGCAAGGCGACCCAGCCGACCTACGGCTCCAAGCTGCGCCGGCTGGAGGGCAAGGCGCAGCGCGGGCAGGTCAAGGCCACGCGCTCCAAGGTCGACGACTGAGCCGCCCCTCCAAGCCCGCGACAATGCGGTGATGGCCAAGGAAGCGAAGACGATCTACACCTGCAGCGAATGCGGTGGCACGAGCGCGAAGTGGCTGGGCAAATGCCCGCACTGCACCGCCTGGAACACGCTGGAGGAAGGCGTGGCCGAGTCGGCCGCCGCCACGCGGCACCGCTTCCAGCCGTTGGCCAGGACGGCCCTGGTGGCGACGCTGGCCGAGATCGATACCGCCGACGTGGCCCGCTCGCCCACCGGCCAGGACGAGCTCGACCGCGTGCTCGGCGGCGGCATCGTGCCCGGCGGCGTGGTGCTGATCGGCGGCGATCCGGGCATCGGCAAGAGCACCCTGCTGTTGCAGGCGGTGGACACGCTGTCGGCGCAGCCCGCGCCGGGCCGCTCCCAAGCGGGCGGGACCCCCTCGGGGGGCGGGTTGCCGAACGGCAACCCTGGGGGCCGTCAATTCTTCAAGGCGCTGTACGTGACCGGCGAGGAGAGCGGCGCGCAGTTGGCGATGCGCTCGCGCCGGCTCGGCCTGGACGGCTCGCGGGTGCGCGTGCTGGCCGAGATCCACCTCGAGAAGATCCTGGCAGCGATCGAGGCCGAGGCGCCGGACTTCTGCGTCATCGATTCGATCCAGACGCTGTACTCCGAGCAGCTCACGTCCGCGCCGGGCTCGGTGGCCCAGGTGCGCGAGTGCGCGGCGCAACTCACGCGCACGGCCAAGGCGCGCGGCTGCGCGATGGTGCTGGTGGGCCACGTGACGAAGGACGGCACGCTGGCCGGGCCGCGGGTGCTCGAACACATCGTCGACACGGTGCTGTATTTCGAAGGCGATACGCACTCGAGCTTTCGCCTGGTGCGGGCGATCAAGAACCGCTTCGGCGCGGTCAATGAAATCGGCGTCTTCGCGATGACCGAGCGCGGCCTCAAGGGCGTGGCCAATCCGAGCGCGATTTTTCTGTCCACCCATGGCCAACCGGTGCCCGGCTCGTGCGTGCTCGTCACGCTCGAAGGCACGCGGCCGCTGCTGGTGGAGATCCAGGCCCTGGTCGACAGCGGTGGGCCCAGCCCGCGGCGTCTGTCGGTGGGCCTGGACCGCGACCGCCTGGCGATGCTGCTGGCGGTGTTGCACCGCCATGCCGGCGTGGCCTGCATGGACCAGGACGTGTTCGTCAATGCGGTGGGCGGCGTGCGCATCAGCGAACCGGCTGCCGACCTGGCGGTGCTGCTGGCGATCCAGAGCAGCCTGCGCGGCAAGCCGCTGCCGCGCGGCTTCATCGCCTTCGGCGAAGTCGGCCTGGCCGGCGAAGTGCGCCCCGCGCCGCGCGGGCAGGAGCGCCTGAAGGAAGCCGCCAAGCTGGGCTTTTCGGTGGC
>JANMSR010000295.1:0-11310 GCA_031389565.1 Burkholderiales bacterium | reverse complement strand
GCGCACCCTGATTCGTGTGCTGGAGACCGTGCTGCGCCTGCTGCACCCCTTGACGCCGTTCATCACCGCCGAGCTGTGGCAGCGCGTCGCGCCGATGGCCCAGCGTGAACGTCCCAAAGTCGCAGGCGCCGCCGACGGCATCGTCACCGCGCCCTACCCTGTGGCACAACCCGAGCGTATCGACGTGCAAGCCGACGCCTGGGTGGCGCAGTTGAAGGCCGTCGTCGGCGCCTGCCGCAACCTGCGCAGCGAGATGTCGCTGTCACCGGCCGAGCGCGTGCCGTTGCTGGCCTGTGGCGACGCCACCTTCATCGACGCGGCCACGCCCCTGCTCAAGGCGTTGGCCAAACTGTCGGAGGTCCGGCGCCTGCCCGACGAAGCAGCATTTGCGCAGGCCACGCACAACGCGCCGGTCGCGGTGCAGGGCAATGCGCGGCTGGCGCTCGAAGTGCAGATCGACCTTGCCGCCGAGCAGGCCCGTCTGGCCAAGGAGATCGCTCGCCTGCAGGGCGAGGTGCTGAAAGCGCAGGCCAAGCTGGGCAACGAGGGCTTCGTTGCGCGCGCGCCCGCGGCCGTGGTCGAACAGGAACGCCAGCGCCTGGCCGAGTTCAGCCAGACGCTTCGTCGGCTGGAAGATCAAGCGGCACGTCATGCGACGTCGACTTGAATTCGGCGCGTTGCCGTGAGCTGTTGGCGGTCAGCAACTCGTCGATGCGCCGCGCCACGGCCCAGGCGCTGCGGATGCGCGACTCGCGCGTCGTGCTGGCCACGCGCGGCGTGATCTGCAGGGTGTCGATGTCGTGCAAGGGGCGGCCCGGGTCCATCGCGCCCGGCTCCATGCTGTCGAACCAGGCCGCGGCCATGCGGCCGGTGGCCAGCACCTCGGCCAGCGCGGCCTCGTCGAACAGGCTCGAATGCGCGATGCTGACCAGCACCTGGTTGGGTTTGCAAAAGGGCAGGAAGCGCTCGCCGATCAGGCCCTGGTAGCGCGTGAAAAATGCCAGTTGCACGCACACGCCGTCGCACTGCTCCATCAGCTCGCGCAGCGGCAGCGGCTCGACGCGCCAGCGGCTCCAGACACTGTCCGACGCGTGCACCGACGGGTCGTAGCCAACCACCCGCGAGCCGAATGCCGCAAGCAACTGTGCTAGCGAGCGCGCGGCCGGCACCATGCCGACCAGTCCGATGGTCGAGCCGCCGAGCTCGCGTCCGACCAGCAAGCCTTCGGCATTGACCACCGGCACGCGCCGCAACAGCGCCAGCAGTGCGCCGACCATGAATTCGGCCTCGGCCGCGGCACTGGCGGTGACGCTGCGCACCACTTCGACGCCGGCGCGTCCGCAGGCGTCGATGTCGATGTTCTCGGCGCCCGAGCTGAGCCGCCCCACGGCGCGCAACACCGGCGCGTAGTGCAGCACCTGCGCGTCGAGCGCGACGGACGGCGGGATGATCAGGGCACGGATGTTGAACAGTGCCTGGCGCAGCGCCCGGGCGTCGCGAGCCAGTTCGGGGGCATAGCGCACTGCATGGCGCTCGCCCAGCCACTGCATGACGTCCGGCTCCAGCGGCTCAACGATCAGGACGTCCATGAACTCTCGGGGCAGTCTTCATGCCGCACGCACCGATGCTGCGTGCCAGAATCTGCCCGTCTCCCCTGCGTCAATTGTAAGTAAATGCACATCAAGAAGGCGATCTTTCCCGTAGCAGGTCTCGGAACGCGATTCCTGCCGGCCACGAAGGCCCAGCCGAAAGAGATGTTGCCGGTGGTCGACAAACCGCTGATTCAGTATGCGGTCGAGGAGGCGTACGCCGCCGGCGTTAGACAGATGATCTTCGTGACGGGGCGCCACAAGCGGCCCATCGAAGATCACTTTGACATGACGTTCGAGTTGGAAGTAGCCCTTGAACAAGCGGGTAAGGACGAACTACTTCACGCAGTGCGCAGCGTCAAGCCCGACGACATGGACTGCATCTACGTCCGTCAGGCCCAGGCGCTGGGGCTCGGGCATGCGGTCTTGTGCGGCCAACGCCTGGTCGGCAACGAGCCCTTCGCGGTGCTGCTGGCCGACGACCTGATGGTCGGCGAACCACCGGTGCTGGCCCAGATGGTCGAGCAGTACAAGGAGCGGCAGGTGTCGATCCTGGCGGTGCAGGAAGTGCCTGCCGAGCACACCCAGCGCTACGGCATCGTCGGCGGCACGCCGGTCAACGAACGGCTGCTCAACGTCGAGCGCATCGTCGAGAAACCCAAACCGGCCGATGCGCCGTCGCGCCTGGGCGTGGCCGGGCGCTACATCCTGACCCCGGGGGTGTTCCAGGAGATCACGAACCAGCAGCGCGGTGTCGGCGGCGAGATTCAGCTCACCGACGGCATCGCCGGTCTGCTGCGCCGGGAGAAGGTGTTTGCCTACCGCTACGTGGGCAAGCGCTACGACTGCGGCAGCAAGGAAGGCTTCCTGCAGGCCAATGTCGAACTGGCACTCGGCCACCCGCAGTTGGGGCCGGGCTTCAGGGCCTACCTGAAGTCGCTCGACCTTTGACGCTGCATTACCTGCGCCGCAGGTAGTGCACGAACTCCTTCTCGCTGCTGGTCTGCTCGACCAGCTCATTGCCTGTCTGGCGGGCAAAGGCCTGGAAGTCACGCACCGACCCGGGGTCGGTGGCCACAACTTTGAGTACCTCGCCGCTCAACATGTCGGCCAACGCCTTCTTGGCTTTGAGGATCGGCAGCGGGCAGTTCAGACCGCGGGTATCGAGTTCTTTTTGGGCTTCCATGGGGGGGTTCCTTCACAGCGGCGTTGATTCTAGGCCGAACTTTTACCCCCTGATCCGGCTGTAGCCCAGCGTTCATGCGGGTCCTGGTTGACGACAACTTCCTTGGCCGGCGTGATGATCACGACCAACCTGACCCTCGGCGAATGCCACGGCCAAGACGCGCATCAAGGCGCGTGAGCAAAGCCGGCGCCCCAAGACCGAGGCTGCCGACGACCCGTTCTGACGCGCCGCCGCGCGGGGGAGTCCGCTCATACCTCGTTGGACAAGACTGGGGCTTCACCTCGTGTTGCGACTCGTGTAATCTGTTCCGCGGACTTCCCCTTTCCAATGCTTCAGGTTGATGACTTCAAACACCACCAATCTTGGCGCTTCGACGCCGTTGCAGGAATGTGGGAAGTCCCTTCGCATTCCGATGGCCGAGCAGGCGGCCGAAGTCGACCGCCTGCACGCCGCCAGCGGCAAGCCGCTGATGTTCACCGAGTTCGCCGCCGACGCCCTGCCCGGCCGCCATTCGATCGACGCCGACCCTGGAGCGAGGAATTCCAGCGCGAAGTGATTCGGCGCTATCCCGAACTGGCCCACGACCGGCCGTGGATCGTCGGCATGCACATCTGGAAGCTGGCCGACTTTCGCACCGCATCGACGCTCGGCCGCGCGGGCGGCATCAACGACAAAGGCGTTTTCACGCGCGACCGCCGGCCCAAGCTGGCGGCGCACTACCTGCGCGAGCGCTGGGGCGGCGGCGCGCCGGCCGGCAGTGAGCGTTGCACCTGGGTTGAACATGAGCACTGCTGAAATTTTCCTGGTCGCGATGCTGATCATCTTCACCGTGCCGTACCTGGTGTGGCGGATCGGCCGCACCGATCACTACGCGCCGCTGGTGGTGGTGCAGATCGTCGCCGGCATCGCGCTCGGCCCGGGCATCCTCGGCGCGGCCTTCCCGGATTACTACGCCTTCGTCTTCAACCCGACCGTGGTGCAGACGCTGAACGGCATCGCCTGGTGGGCGGTGATGCTGTTCGTCTGGCTCGCCGGTATCGAGCTCGACCTCGGCCAGGCCTGGCTGCACCGCCGCGAGAGCGGCATCACCGCCGCGCTGGCCCTGGGCACGCCGCTGCTGATGGGCTGCGCGGTGGCCGTCGGCCTGCTCGCCTGGGGCCAGGGCTGGATCGGCGCAAGTGCTCAGCCCTGGCAATTCATCGCCGGCATCGGCATGGCCTGCGCGGTGACGGCGTTGCCGATCCTGATCCTGCTGCTGGAAAAGCTCGAACTTTTTCGCACGCCGATCGGGCAGCGCGTGCTGCGCTATGCCAGCCTGGACGATGTGGCGATCTGGGGTGTGCTGGCGCTGATCCTGCTGGACTGGCAACGCGTCGGCCGCCAGGCCGGCTTCCTGTTGGCGTTTGCACTCGCCAGCGTCGTCTTGCGCCAGGTCATGCTGCGCCTGCCCGCCGCGGACCGCTGGCATGCCGGCATCATCTGGCTGGCTTTGTGCGCGCTGGGCGCCGACTGGTCGGGCCTGCACTTCATGGTCGGTGCCTTCCTGGCCGGCGCGGTGATGGACGCGCGCTGGTTCAAGCAGGATCAGCTCGATGCGCTGCGCCACCATGTGCTGCTGATCGCCATGCCGGTGTTCTTCCTGAGCACCGGCCTGCGCACCAATTGGGCGATGGGCGGCTCGGCCGTTCTGCTGGCTGCCGCGGCGTTGTTGGTCGCGTCGGTGTGGGGCAAGCTGCTCGGTACGCGCCTGGCCGGCCACCTGCTCGGCTGGCCGCCCGGCGAATCGCAGATGATCGGCTGGCTGTTGCAGACCAAGGCCCTGATCATGATCGTGTTCGCCAACGTGCTGCTCGACAAGGCCATCATCACCAGCACCACCTTCACCGCGCTGCTGTTGATGGCGGTGGCCAGCACGATGCTGACGGTGCCGGTGGTGTCGCGGCTGAAATTTGGGCTGCACCAGTCGCAGTAGCGCCGCGCGGCCGGCGGCGCACAGCATCGCCTGGCGCTATTCGGTGTGGCGGACGCCGTCGCTCAGCGACGGCCAGCGATCGGTTCTGAATGGCGATGCCGGCAGGCCGGCGCGATTGACCAGGTTGCTCTGCTGTGGGTTGTTGACCCAGCCGTAGCGCGCGGCCTGGGGGTCCGCCACATCGTCGCTCGGACATTGATCTAGAATAAACTTAGGCTCCTAAGTATATGCCCAACCCAGGCCGGCATCACCCAACGACCGTGCCCGATTGTCGAGGAGACCCACGTGCTGACCCCCGAAGAGAACCTGCTGTTGTGCCGTGTCGAGGGCGATGCTCCGATGGGCCAGTTGATGCGCCGCCACTGGACCCCGGTGTGCCTGATCGAGGAGGTGGCTGAGGTCGACGGCGCGCCGGTCAAGGCCCGCGTTTTCGGCGAAGACCTGGTCGTGTTCCGCGACAGCGACGGCCGCGTCGGGGTGATGGACGAGTACTGCCCGCACCGCCGCGCCTCGTTGGTGTTCGGCCGCAACGAGGAAGGTGGCCTGCGCTGCCTGTACCACGGCTGGAAGATGGACGTCGAAGGCAACGTGCTCGAAATGGCCTCCGAGCCCGCGGCCAGCTGCATGGCCACCAAAGTCAAGCACAAGGCCTACCCGGTGCAGGAATGGGGTGGCTTCGTCTGGGCCTACATGGGCCCGGCCGACGCGACGCCCGCGTTCACGCCGCCCGCCTGGGCGCCGAGCGCGGACACCCGCGTCTCGATCGCCAAGGCCATCCTGCCCTGCAACTGGGCGCAGATCCTCGAAGGCGCGATCGACAGCGCGCACAGCTCGAGCCTGCACTCGTCGGACATGGTGCCGGCGCGCGTCGACGGTGCCCAGGCCACTGCCAACACCTGGCTGCGCCCGTCCACCGACAAGGCGCCGCGCATGCAGGTCGAGCGCACCGGCTACGGCTTTCGCTACGCCGCACTGCGCCGACCGATCAAGGACGCAGCCACCCACGACTACGTGCGCGCGACGGTGTTCGTCGCCCCTGCCACCGCGCTGATCCCGCCCAACAACCTGTACAACGTGGCCAACATCAACGTGCCGCAGGACGACACCCACACCGCGTTCTATTTCATCGCCTGGGGCCACCCGGCGCAGACCCCCGAGACCGAGACCTGGCGCAAGTTTCTGCGCCAGACCGTGGGCATCGACCTCGACGAGCAGTACCGGCCGCTGCGCACGCTGGCCAACCGCTTCTGGCAAGACCGTCCGGCGATGAAGGCCGGCAACTTCACCGGCATCACCGGCTTCCCGAACCAGGACATGGCGATGTGGGTCACGATGGGCCCGATCGCCGACCGCACGCACGATCGCCTGGGTGCCAGCGACCTGGCAATCGTCGAGTTCCGCCGCCAGATGCTCGATGCGGTGAAGGCCTTCCAGCAGGGACAGCCGGCCATCGGCATCGGCGACGCAGCAATCCCGCCCAAGGTGTGCGCGTTCCAGGCCATCATGCCCAAGACCACCGACTGGCGGGCCTACGACGCGAAGTTCGTGGGGGCCGATGCTCGGCAACACCCCGAGCTCGAGCCCTCGTACTCTGTCAACACCCGCTGACCGCGACAGCCCCCTAAGGATCCCATGTCCAAGCTGCAACTCTCGGTCGCCATGGGCGACTACGACCGCACCCGCGCCCTGCTCGACGGCCGCGTACAGATCGACGGCGTCGATCCGGTCTACATGACGCTGAGCCCCGAGGAGATGTTCTTCCGCGCGATGCGCAGCGTCGACTTCGACATCAGCGAACTGTCGCTCTCGAGCTACCTGGTCAAACATTCGAAGGGCGAGAGCCCGTACATCGCGGTGCCGGTATTCCTGTCGCGCGCCTTCCGCCACACCTCGATCTACGTGCGCAAGGACCGCATCAAGCGGCCCGAAGACCTGAGGGGCAAGCGCATCGGCGTGCCCGAATACCAACTCACCGCCAATGTCTGGGCGCGCTCGATCCTGCAAGACGATTTCGGCGTGCGCCCCGAGGACGTGACCTGGGTCCGCGGCGGCATCGACACCCCCGGCCGGCCGGAGAAGATCAAGCTGCAACTGCCGCCCGCCGTAAAACTCGAGGCCGCCCCCGACGGCGTGACCATCTCCGAACTGCTGGACCGCGGCGAGATCGACGGCTTCATCGCGCCGCGCCCGCCCAGCGGCGCGGCCGCGCGCAACCCGAACGTCGGTTGGCTGTTCGACGACCCGACCGCAGTGGCCAAGGACTACTACCGACGCACCGGCGTGTTCCCGATCATGCATGCGGTGGGCATCCGCAATGAACTCGCCGAGCAGCACCGCTGGTTGCCCGGCGCGGTGTTCAAGGCGTTTTCGCAGGCCAAGACGGCGGCACTCGAATTGCTGTCGGACACCTCGGCCACCAAGGTCACCCTGCCCTTCGTCGAGGAGCAGTTGAAGGCCGCGCGCGAGACGATGGGCGAGGACTACTGGTCCTACGGCGTCGCACCGGCGCGGCGCACGCTCGAGACCTTCGTGCGCCACCACCATGCGCAGGGCCTGTCGGCGCGGCTGATGTCGGTCGACGAGATCTTCCACCCCTCGACCTACGAGTCGTACAGCATCTGAGAGCGCCACGGTGGTTGCGCAGACCCACGCCGACACGCAGATGCCACTGCGCGTCGCGCGCGCCCACGACGTGGCCGAGGGCATCCGCAGCTTCGAGCTGGTGATGCCCGACGGCACCGAGCTGCCGCCGTTCACGCCTGGCTCGCACATCAAGGTCCAGGTGCCCAATGGCAGCCTGCGCAAGTACTCGCTGTGCAACGAGCCCGCCGAGCGGCACCGTTACGTGATCACCGTCAAGCGCGACGCGCAGGGTCAGGGCGGCTCGATGAGCCTGGTCGACGACGCGCGCGAGGGCGACACCTTGCCGACCTCGCTGCCCGACAACGCGTTTGCATTGCTGGACAACGCCAAGGCCTACCTGTTCATCGCCGGCGGCATCGGCATCACGCCGATCCTGTCGATGATCCGCAGCTTCGGCAAGCTTGCGCCGGCGCCCTGGAAGCTGGTCTACCTGACGCGCTCGCCGCAGACCACCGCCTACCTCGACGAGTTGAGTGCACCCGCGCTGACCAAGCAGGTGCGCATCCACCACGACCACGGCGACATGGCCAGGGCCTTCGACCTCTGGACGGTGCTGGAAAAACCCAACATCGCGCAGCTCTACTGCTGCGGTCCGCGGCCGCTGATGGACGCCGTGCGCGACATGACCGGGCATTGGTCGCCGGCCAACGTGCATTTCGAAAGCTTCGTCGAGGGCGGCGGCGTACAGGCGCACGACCGGCCCTTCGCGGTGCGGCTGGCACAGTCGGGGCTGCGCTTCGAAGTGCCCGTCGGCCAGTCGATCCTCGGCGCGTTGCGCGAGCATGGTTGCAATGCGCCCTCGTCGTGCGAGAGTGGCACCTGCGGCACCTGCCGCACGACCCTGCTCGAAGGCCAGGCCGACCACCGCGACATGGTCCTGATGCCCGAAGAAATGGCCCACCAGATCATGATCTGCGTCTCGCGCGCGAAGTCGGTCGAACTGGTGCTCGACCTGTGAGCGACCCGCGGCGCCTGCGCATCGGCGTGATCGGCCTGGGCCGCGCTTTCACGCTGATGCTGCCGACCTTTCTCGGCGATGACCGCGTCGAGCTGGTCGCCGCCTGCGACCCGCGGCCCGAGGCGTGCGCGCAGTTCGAACGCGACTTCGGCGGCCCTGGCTACGACAGTGTCGAAGCGCTGGTGGCCGATGCCGCGGTCGAGGTGGCCTACATCGCCAGCCCGCACCAGTTCCACGCCGCGCACACACTGCTCGCGGCCGCGCAGGGCAAGCATGTGCTGGTGGAAAAACCGATGGCGCTGACGCTGGCCGAGTGCACGGCGATGATCGACGCCTGCCAGGCCCACGGCGTGCACCTGATCGTCGGCCACAGCCACAGCTTCGACACGCCCTACCTGCGCACGCGCGCGCTGATCGACGGTGGCGACTTCGGCCGCGTGCGCATGATCCAGGCGATCAATCACACCGACTTCCTGGTCCGGCCGCGGCGCCCGGAAGAGCTGGTCACCCAAGCCGGTGGCGGCGTGGTCTTCAGCCAGGCCGCGCACCAGGTCGATGTCGTGCGCCTGCTGGCCGGCAGCCGCGCCACCGCGGTGCGGGCAACGATGGGCATGTGGGACCCGACGCGCCCGACCGAGGGTGCCTACAGCGCACTGCTGTGGTTCGACGACGGTGTGTTCGCCTCGCTCACCTACAGCGGTTACGGCCACTTCGACAGCGACGAGTGGTGCGATGGCATCGGCGAGAGGGGCCAGCCCAAGCGGGCCGATGACTACGGCCGCGCCCGGCGCCGCCTCGCCAGCCTGGCCTCGCCCGAAGACGAAGCCCACCTGAAGGCGGCGTCGACGTACGGCGGCTCTGCCTGGTCGCCCGCGGCCACCGAGGCACCGACCGCGCACCAGCATTTCGGCCCGATCATTGTCAGTTGCGAGCGCGCCGACCTGCGCCCGCTGCCCGACGCGATCTGGGTCTATGCCGATGCCGATCGCATGCGCCACGCGCTGCCGCCCCCGCCGGTGCCGCGCGCCGAAGTCATCGACGAATTGGTGGGCGCGGTCGTCGATGGCCAGCCGCCGCGGCACGACGGCCACTGGGCGCGTGCGACGTTGGAGGTCTGCCTGGCGATGCTGCAATCGGCCCGCGAGCGGCGCGACGTGGCACTGACGCTGCAGGCCGCTGTGCAAGCATAAAACGCCCCAAGCCAGGCCAAGCTCCTCGTGTCGAAACTGACTGCCGCCCGCGAAGCCGAGATCACCGGCCGCATCCTCAAGTCCTGGCACGGCGCGCTGCCGAACGACCGCATGGCGCACCTGGTCCGGCAGGCCTCACGCAACTTCCTGCGCTCGCTGCAGGAGCGCCTGGCGCGCCACGGCGTGTCGCTCGGCCACTGGAGCTTCCTGCGCATCCTTTGGGAGCGCGATGGCGTCACGCAGCGCGAGCTGAGCCTGGAGGCCGGCGTGATGGAGCCGACCACGCTGACCGCGTTGCGCGCGATGGAGTCGCTCGGCTACGTGAAGCGGGCGCGCCAGGAGGGCAACCGAAAGAACATCTATGTCCACCTCACGCCGGCGGGCAAGGCGCTCAAGAAGAAACTGGTGCCGCTGGCCGAGGAAGTCAATGCGCTGGCGGAGCAGGGCCTGGACAGCGTGGACATCGCGACCACGCGACGCTGCCTGCTGGTGATGCTCGACAACCTGGCCGGCGACGCGGCGCTGCTCGACATCGAGCCCCAAGCCGCATAGGCGCAAATCGCAGGCCCGCGCCGGGGAGGACGGCCGCAGGCGTGTCGGGGCGGTCAGGTCACGCGCATCGACAGGTCGACCGCGCGCACGTCCTTGGTCAGCTTGCCGATCGAGATGCGGTCGACCCCGGTGGCGGCGATCTCGCGGATGCCCGTCAGGTCGACGCCGCCCGACACTTCGAGCAGTGCCCGGCCGGCGTTGAGCGCCACTGCGCGGCGCATGTCGTCGCGGCTGAAGTCGTCGATCAGCACGCTGGTGGCGCCACCGGCCAGCGCCTGCTGCAACTCATCGAGGTTCTCGACCTCGATCTGGATCTCGACGCCAGCATCGAGCGCGCGCGCCGCGTGCAGCGCGGCGGCGATGCCGCCGGCGGCGGCGATGTGGTTTTCCTTGATCAGGATGCCGTCCCACAGCGCCATGCGGTGGTTGCGGCCGCCGCCAATGCGCACCGCGTACTTCTGCGCCTGGCGCAGGCCGGGCAGAGTCTTGCGCGTGTCGAGCACGACGCAACCGCGCGGGTTGGGCGAGGCACCGGCGATCGCCTGGACATACTGCCGCGTCACGCCGGCCACGCCCGACAGCATCTGCAGGAAATTGAGCGCCGGCCGCTCGGCGCTGAGCAGCGCGCGGGCATCGCTGTCGATGCTGCAGACCACCGTGCCCGCCGCCACCGCGTCGCCCTCACCGGCCCGCCACACGACACGCGCGGCCGCATCCATCGCACGCACGCAGCCATCGAACCAGGGCCGGCCGCAGATCACCGCCGCTTCCTTGGCCACCACCCGTGCCTGCACGCGGCGCCCGATGGGCACCAACTGGGCAGTCCAGTCGCCGCGGCCGATGTCTTCCATCAGCGCATCGCGCACATTGCGTGCGGTGGCCTGCTCCAGCGTCTCGTTGTGGTCAAAGGTCATGGTGCTTGCGCAAATGCGGACGGCGGGGCCGCTATTTCAACATCAACACCATCGCCAGCGCGCTCAGGAAGGCCAACAGCAGGCGGCGAAAGCCCGTTTCGCCCAGCCGCGAGCGCAGCGCGCGGCCCACCAGCAGCCCACCCCACACCGGCAGCAGTGCCAGCGTCGAAAGCAGCACATCGCCCCAGCCGATGCGGCCGTGCCAGGCCATCGAACCGTACAACGGCAATGCCGCGCTCAGGTAGATCACGCTGACGACGCCGACGAAGGTCTCGCGCGGCAGGCGCAGCGCCATCAGGTAGCTGA
>JANMSR010000217.1:0-3308 GCA_031389565.1 Burkholderiales bacterium | reverse complement strand
CGGCCGCAGAGCGTATTCGCGCTGCAAAAAGAACTCGCCCGCGAGACCGAACGCCGCTACACCAAGCTGAGTTTCAGCGAGCGGCTGAAGCTGCAGCTCGAGAATCTCAAGACTGGCGCGAAAGCCTAAGCCGTGCGCTTCTCGGTCTACCAGATCAGCCGCAAGGGCGGCCGCGAGAAGAACGAAGACCGCATGGGCTATTGCTACACGCGGGATTCGGGCTTGTTTGCGCTGGCCGACGGCATGGGTGGGCACCCGGAAGGCGAGGTCGCATCGCAGCTCGCACTGCAGACGCTGGCCGCGCTGTTCCAGCGCGATGCCAAGCCCACGCTGGCCGAGCCACTGCGCTTCCTGCACGACGCCATCATCGCGGCGCACCACCAACTGTTGCGCTACGCCACCGAAAAGGCATTGATGGACACGCCGCGCACGACCCTCGTGGCCTGCGTGATGCAGGGCAACGCCGCCTTTTGGGCGCATTGCGGCGACTCGCGGCTGTACCTGGTGCGTGGCGACAAGCTCATCGCCCGCACCCGCGACCATTCCTACACCGAACTGCAGGAAACGCTGTCGCACGTGGTGCCGATGGGCGAGAAGTTCAACCGCAACGTGCTCTTCACCTGCCTGGGCAGCCCGGGCAAGCCGGTGGTCGACACCGCCGGCCCGCTGCTGCTGCACGCCGGCGACCGGATGCTGCTGTGCTCCGACGGCCTGTGGGGCAGTGTGGCCGACAGCGTGATTGCCGAGCAATTGGCGCAGCGCCCGATTTCCGACTCGGCGCCCGAACTGGTCGAGCAGGCGTTGCGCAACGCCGGACCGAAAAGCGACAACGTGACCGTGATCTCTGTCGAGTGGGAATCGGCCGAAAACAGCGACGGTGTCGGCGGCATTTCGACCCAGAGCCTGGGCGAGGAGGTATTCGCCTCGACCATCCAGGCCGGCGTTGTCGGCGACCTGGCCAGTGACGAACTCGACGAGGCCGAGATCGAGCGTTCGATCAAAGAGATCAACGACGCCATCCGCCGTTCCAACGAGAAGAAGTCCTGATGATCGACTGTGTCCGCAACGCCGGCCGTGCCGCCGATGCCCTTCGCCCCTTGCGCATCGAGCGCGGCTACACCCAACACGCCGAGGGCTCGGTGCTGATTGCCTTCGGCGCCACCCAGGTGCTGTGCACTGCGTCGGTCGAAGAAAAAGTTCCGCCGCACAAGCGCGGCAGCGGCCAAGGCTGGGTCACCGCGGAGTACGGCATGCTGCCGCGAGCCACGCACACCCGCAGCGACCGCGAGGCCGCGCGCGGCAAGCAAAGCGGGCGCACGCAGGAAATCCAGCGCCTGATCGGCCGCTCGCTGCGCGCGGTGTTTGACCTCGCCGCGTTGGGCGAGAGGACGATCACGCTCGACTGCGACGTGCTGCAGGCCGACGGCGGCACCCGCACGGCGGCCATTACCGGTGCGTTTGTCGCGGCGCACGACGCCGTGGCCTGGCTGCTGGCCCAGGGCCGCATTGCGGCCAGCCCGATCCGCGAGTCTGTCGCCGCCGTCTCGGTGGGATTGCGCAACGGGGCGGCGCTGCTCGATCTCGACTACGACGAAGACTCGCGCTGCGACACCGACATGAACGTGGTCATGACCGGCGCCGGCGCCTATGTCGAAGTGCAGGGCACGGCCGAGGGCGCCGCGTTCACGCGGGCGCAGATGGATTCGATGCTGATGCTGGCCGAACGCGGCATCGCCGAGTTGGTCAGGGCACAGCAGTCCGCCTTGAGGCCATGAAGCTGGTCCTGGCGTCCAACAACGCCAACAAGCTGGCCGAATTGCAAACCCTGCTTGCCGGGCTGCCGATCGACCTCGTGGCCCAGGGCACGCTCGGCATTGCCGAGGCTGACGAACCGCACCACAGCTTCATCGAGAACGCACTGGCCAAGGCGCGACAGGCCGCGCGCCTGAGCGGCCTGCCGGCGATCGCCGACGACTCGGGATTGTGCGTGGCCGCGCTGGGTGGCGCGCCCGGGGTGCAGTCGGCGGTCTACGCCGGCGTCGTGACCAGCCGCGGTGACCGCGAAGCACAGCGGCGTGCGCAGGACGCCGCCAACAATGCGCTGCTGCTGCAAAACATGCGCGGCGTCGCCGACCGGGGCGCGTGTTTCGTCAGTACGCTGGTCGCCCTGCGTCACGCTGTCGACCCCGAGCCGCTGATCGCATCGGGCCGCTGGGTCGCCACGCTGCTCACCGCGCCGCGCGGCGACGGTGGCTTCGGCTACGACCCGCTGGTCTGGATCGACGCGCTCGGCGCCAGCGTGGCCGAACTCAGCGCGGCACAGAAGAACGCCGCGAGCCACCGCGCGGTGGCCGCGGCGCAGTTGCGCTCGCTGATGCGCGAGGCGTGGGCGTTGACCTGAGGTGAACGAAAGCCCGATCCGCGTTCATCGCAAGGCCGATGCAGCCGGCGTGACGCTCGTCGCGCTGCCCCCCCTGGCGCTGTACGTGCACCTGCCGTGGTGCCTGCGAAAGTGCCCTTACTGCGACTTCAATTCGCACCAGGCCCAGCCGGGTGCGCTGCCCGAAGGCCGTTACCTCGATGCATTGGTCGCCGACCTCGACGCCGCGCTGCCGCAGGTCTGGGGCCGCCGCGTCGTCAGCGTGTTCATCGGTGGTGGCACGCCGAGCCTGTTTTCGCCGGCCGGCATCGACCGCCTGCTCGCCGACATCCGTGCCCGCCTGCCCCTGGAGCCCGGCTGCGAGATCACGCTCGAAGCCAACCCGGGCACCTTCGAGCGCGAGCGCTTTCGTGCCTACCGCGCGGCCGGCGTGACACGCTTGTCGGTCGGCGTGCAGAGCTTTGACGACGCGCTGCTGCAACGCATCGGCCGCGTGCACGACGGCGCGCAGGCGCGCGCCGCGCTGGCCGAAGCGCGCGAGGCCTTCGAGACCTTCAACCTCGACCTGATGTACGCCCTGCCGGGCCAGACGCTGGCGCAATTGAGCGCCGATCTCGACACTGCGTTGGCCTTTGCGCCGCCGCACCTGTCGATCTACCACCTGACGGTCGAGCCCAATACCGCGTTCGCCAAGGCCCCGCCGCTGTTGCCCGACGACGATGCCGCGAGCGACATGCTCGACCTGATCACCGCGCGCACCGCCGCGGCGGGGCTGGCGCGCTACGAGGTATCGGCCTTCGCGCGGCCCGGCCACCGCTGCGCGCACAACCTCAACTACTGGCAGTTCGGCGACTACTTGGGGCTGGGTGCCGGTGCGCACGGCAAGCTGAGTTTTGCCGACCGCATCGTGCGCCAGGTGCGCTGGCGC
>JANMSR010000200.1:0-13400 GCA_031389565.1 Burkholderiales bacterium | reverse complement strand
TGTCGGGAAGTCAGATGATTGCATCTTCTGACTTTTGTGCTATCGTTTTCGCGTGAACAGCAAGCAACGGAAAGCGCTCGAAGCGCTGTTCGCGGAACCGGTGAACGGCAACCTCGAATGGGCGCGCATCGAGTCGCTGTTCGTGGCGCTGGGGTGCCACCCAATCGAAGGCGCGGGGTCGGCCGTGACGTTCGAGCACAGCGGGCACAAGGCCACCTTCCACCGCCCGCATCCCGGCAAAGAAGCGCTGCGCTATCGCGTCAAGGCGGCGCGTGAGTTCCTGGCAAAAATCGGAGTGAAGGCATGAACAGCATGAGCTACAGGGGCTACACCGCCCGCATGGAATTCGACCCCGACGACAAGATCATCGTCGGGCGGGTTCTCGACATCGACGACATCATTACCTTCCACGGTGCGTCGGTGGCCGAATTCGAGGCTGCGCTGCACAGCGCCGTTGACAGCTACATCGCAGCCTGCGACCAGCTCGGCCAGGCACCCGACAAGCCCGCCAGCGGCAAGCTGATGTTGCGCGTTGACCCCGCCGTGCATGCTGCCGCCGTCAAGGCCAGCGCGCGCAGCGGCCAGAGCCTGAACAAATGGGCCGAGCAAGTGCTGCGAGAAGCCGCCCAAGCCTGAAACAGGCTGGAGCGCTACTCGAGCATGTCGAAGCCCTGCGTTTCCACGTGCACAAAGGCTCGCGTCAGCGCCGCCACCTCGCGCCAGAGCACGGCCCGCGGCTGGGCCTCGATAGCGTCGGCGAGCTTGTCGATCCAGGTCTGGACATGGGCGCGGAAGAAGCGCCGCTGCTGCTCGAGGTTGCTGAGCGCCACGTCGTCGCCGGCGATCAGGTAGCGCATGACCTCGAAGACGCAGGCGATGTGGTCTTCGGTTTCGCCGCGGGTTTCGTCGCGCGTGAGGCCGAGCACTGCGAGGTCGGCGCGCAGCAGTGCCAGCGGCCTTTCGTGCAGGAAGCCGGCCAGGTAGAACGAGCCATAGAGAAAGACCTCGGGCTTGCCGACGCCGCCGAACAGCGCGTCGTACTCGGCCGCCGCGACTTCCGGCGTGGTCGAGCGCATCGCAGCCACCAGCGACTGCCACGGCGCTTCGAGGTAGCCGCCCGGCTGCGGCGCTTCGGTGACGGCGACGCTGAACTGCGTCAGCAATTCGGCATCGGGGGGCGCGAGCCACAGCCGCGCCAGCACGCCGTACAGCTCGGCGCGCGCCAGCTCTTCGCTGTCGTCGGCGGTGGCAAAGCTCAGGGCCTGGCTCATAAGTCGGTGATCTTCACTTCGTTGGGGTTGCTGTGCAGGTCGATCACACGGCAGTCGCCGCACATCTTCAACCGCGCCGCGCCCTCGCCCTGGAAGGCCGGGTGGCTGCCGATCTTGGCGATCATGCTTTCGATCGCCTTCAAGGTGCCGAAAGGCTTGCCGCAACGCACGCAGCAAAACGGCTCCACTTCATGCAGCACGCGAGCGGCCTTGCGTGCCTTGCCGCCGTCGGCCAACCACAAGCGCGGCGCCAGCGTGATCGCGCCTTCGGGGCAGGTGCTTTCGCACAGGCCGCATTGCACGCAGTTCTTTTCGATGAAGCGCAGTTGCGGTTTGTCGGGGTTGTCGGCCAGCGCGGCCTCGGGGCAGGCCCCCACGCACGACAGGCACAGCGTGCACTTGTCGGTGTCGACCACCAGGCTGCCGAACGGCGCGCCGGCTCGGGGCAGCACGATCTCGTCGACCGGCTGGGGTGCCTCGGCGAGCAGGTGGTCGAGCACCATCTCGAGCGTGGCGCGCTTGTCGGCCTGTGTGGCCAGTGGCGCCGCGCGTGCGACCCCTTGGGCGGCGGGCGCTTGCAGTGCGCGGTCAAGCGCCGGCAGGTCGCGCGCGTCCTTGGCTTGGATCAGGCGCAGGTGCTCACCGCGGTAGCCCAAGCCCGTCAGGATGGCCTGCGCGATGGCCAGTTGCTCGGCCAGGGCCAGTCGGTACTCAGGCGCTTCTTCGGCCGTCATCAGCACCCAGACCTGGCTCGCACCGAGCGCAATGGCCGCCAGCCACAGGTCGATGCCGACGCTGGCGGTGTGCCATAGCGCCAGCGGCAGCACGCGAGCCGGCACGCCCTGGATGGCGCTGTCGACGCGCGCGGCGCGGCCGAGCTCGCCGATCAGCGCAGCGCCGGCGCCCTCGCTGTGCAGCAGCAGCGCGGCGTCTTTGCCGCCGGCATGGCGGTAGGCGCCGAGCAGCGTGCGCAGCCGCTTGCCCTGATCGACGGTGTTTGGCGTGGCGTAGGCCAAGGCGCCGCTCGGGCAGACCGTGGTGCAGGCGCCGCAGCCCACGCACAGGTACGGGTCGACGACGATGCCGCCGCCCTGCCCGCCCGGCAGTGGTGCGGCCGGGGTGATCTTCGAGGCGCCGCGCACGCGCCCGCCCCCCTTGCCCTTCAAGCTGGCGTCGCTGCGGATCGCGCGCGCGCTACAGACGTCGATGCAGGCCGTGCAGCCGATCTGCTCGTTGCGGCTGTGTGCGCAGAGCTTGGGTTTGTAGTGGAAGAACTTCGGTTTCTCGAACTCGCCGGTGCGCCCCTGCAGTTGCAACACGGCGTCCAACAGCTTCACGCCGTCGCTGCCGACATGAAAGTAGCCCTGCGGCGGCTGGTGCATCGCAAAGGCCGGCGCGGCGCGCAGGTCGAGCACCAGGTCGAAGGCCTCGGTGCTGGTCTGCGGCGCGCGTTCGAAGTCGATCGCAGCCGCCGCATCGCAGGCCACAACGCAGGCCCGGTGGCTCTTGCAGCGACTCATGTCGATGCGGTAGCTGAAGTCGATGGCGCCCTCGGGGCAGACGGCGATGCAGGCATTGCAGCGCGTACACAGGTCCAGGTCGATCGGGTTGTCCGTCGCCCAGGTGGCTTCGAACGCGCCGAGCCAGCCGCTGAGCTTCGTCAGCCGGCCGCTGTGCACTGCGCGATCGTGGCGCTGCCCCAAGGCGCCGCCGCTGCCATCGATCAGCAGGCTCACTTCGAGCTCGCTGCCGAGCATGGCCGCGGCGCGCTCGGCCGCGTCGGCGCCGCCGATGACCAGGCAGCGACCCCCGCTGCGGTAGGTGACCGTGGCCACCGGGTCGGGTGGCGGCAACTGTGCCGCCGCGATCAGCGCAGCGAGCTTGGCTGTCGCCGCCTTGGCGTCCTTGGACCAACCGCCCGTCTCGCGAATATTGACGAATCGGATCGGCCGCTCTTCGAGGCGCGGCGCGCCTTCGGTTTGCGCGTTGAGTTCGAGGAACAGCCGCGACTCCTGGGTGCACGCGACCAGCAACTCCTCGCCGGATTTCGCCGCGCGTTGGAACGCGCCGGCCTCGCGCCGGCACAGCAGCGTGTGCGCGGCGTCGATGCCCTCAGCGCTCGCGCCCGGCGTCTTGCTCAGCGCGGCGTGGATCGCAGGGCGGTCCAGCGGCATCGAGCGGTTGCAATCGCAAAGCAGCGTCTTGGTCATCGTCCGTCGTGGTGAGAGGTTCAGGGGGCGACTGTGCCGCTTCGGCAGCCGGCATGCCATCCGGAGTGACCACGGCGGCCTGCGACGTTTTGTCGGCTTCTTCGTCTTCGTCGGCAAACAGGCCGAGCGCGTGCGACTGCACCATCTTGCGCAGCATCGCCGCCGGGATCGGATCGGGTTTGCCGTAGTCGTCGATATAGGTGTCCAGCCCGTCCATCACATTGAAGTGCGGGTCGGTGAACAGCTTCTTCATCGCCGCGTTCTTGACCTCCGGCGTCACGCCGGGGGCCACGAAGCGGCGGAAGTCGGAGCCCCGACCGAGCTGGGCCACATCCTCCAGCGTCGGCGCCGGCGGCGGCACGTCGGCCACGGCCACCGGGGGCGGTGCAGCGTGCAGCGGCGCGGGCACGGCGGCCGGCTCGAGTGCGATGCCCGGGGCGGCGACCGGGTCCGGCTCGGGGGGCACCTCGCCCTGGCGCAGCAACGCCTTGCGCCGTGACCAGCGCGACAGGAAACCGTCCGGCGCGTCGTGCGAATCGCTCACTTGCGCTCCCCGGGGCTTTGGAACGATGCCGGCCGCCGGCGCTGCTTGAGCTCCGGCTTGTAGTGGGCTTCGGTGAAACCGGCAAGCCAGTCGCGCGCCTGGCCTAAGAGCGGCACATTGTCCACGCGCTCCTGCGCGTCGAGCAGGCGGCCGGCTTCGTTGTACGACAGCGTGACGATCTCGGGCCGGGCGAGCGCCGGATCGTCTTCGGCCACGCGCCACATCACAAACCACACCGGCGTGCCGGTACTGAGGTTGAGGTAGTAGCCCTCGGCTTCGTCGGTGAAGAGGGTGACCGGCATGCCGGGATGGATGAACTGCGCGGTCTTGCCGTCGTCGCGCAGCATGCGCGGTGCGTCGCCGAAACCGCCTTCGTCAGGCACCACCTCGGCGACACGAAAGCGCCAGGCTTCCCATTGGTTGGGCGCGCGCTCGCGCTCGATCAGTACGGCCACAAGGATCGACGGGCGATCCATCACGCGTTGCTCAAGTGGTCTTCGAGATCGAGATGGTCGGGAACTTCGCGCTGAAGTCCTTGGCCTTGGCGGCGATCTTCACCGCCATCTGCCGGGCCACCGCCTTGTAGATCGCCGAGATCTCGCCATCGGGGTCGCTGACCACGCTGGGCCGTCCGGCGTCGGCCTGTTCGCGGATCGACAGGTCGAGCGGCAGCGCGCCGAGGTAGTCGACACCGTACTCGGCGGCCATCTTCCTGCCGCCGTCGGCACCGAAGATGTGCTCGACATGGCCGCAATTCGCGCACACATGCACGGCCATGTTCTCGACGATGCCAAGGATCGGCACGCCGACCTTCTCGAACATCTTCAGCCCCTTCTTGGCGTCGAGCAGGGCAATGTCCTGCGGCGTGGTCACGATGACCACACCGGTCAGCGGCACCTTCTGCGACAGCGTGAGCTGGATATCGCCGGTGCCCGGCGGCATGTCGACGATCAGGTAGTCCAGATCGCCCCAGTTGGTTTGCCGCAGCAGTTGTTCGAGGGCCTGAGTGACCATCGGGCCGCGCCAGATCATCGGGTTGTCGGCATCGACCAGGAAGCCGATCGACATCACCTGCACGCCGTAATTGGCCATCGGCTCCATGGTCTGGCCGTCGGCGCTCTCGGGCCGGCCCTCGATGCCCATCATCATCGGCTGGCTGGGGCCATAGATGTCGGCGTCGAGAATGCCGACCGAGGCACCCTCGGCGGCCAGCGCCAGCGCCAGGTTCACCGCCGTGGTGCTCTTGCCCACGCCGCCCTTGCCCGAAGCCACGGCGACGATGTTCTTCACCTTGGGCATCAGTTGCACGCCGCGCTGCACGGCGTGGGCGACGACCTTGGTGCTCAGATTGACGCTGACGTTCTCGACACCTGGCAGGGTCCGCACCGCGGCGATCAGCGCCCTGCGCAAGGCCGCAATCTGGCTCTTGGCCGGGTAGCCGAGTTCGACATCGAAGGCGACATCGCCGCCCTCGACCTTCAAATTCCTGAGCTGTTTGGTCGAGACAAAGTCCTTGCCGGTATTCGGATCGGTGACGGTTTTCAGCGCTTCGAGCAACGCGGCTTCGGTGACGGGCATGGACGGCGGGCCAGGGGATGCAGGGTGGCAGGCAGTCTAGCCGATGCCCCCTGCCGGGGCGCCCTAAAGCCCTTCGCCGAGCGCGTACGAAAGCGTGATCCAGAACGAGCGCGGAGCGGCCGGCGCCAGGTAGCGTTCGTTGCGCCAATCCGCCGGCAACTGCAACCCACCGCTGGCGTCGAACGCGTTCTCCCCCAGCGCACTGCCGGTCGCGTAACGGCGGTTGAACAGGTTGTTGACCTTGGCCGCGAGCTTCCAGCCCGGCGCCATGCGCCAGCTGGCGTCGAGATTGGCGACCGCGAACCCCGGCACCGACCCGGCGCCGAAGAAGTCGATGCCGTCGGGCTGGTGCGCATTGTTCTCGTTGCCGCGCGAGAACTGCGACGACTGCGCCACCACATTGACGCCGATACGCAGCGCGTCGCTCGGCCGCCAGCCGGCGTCGAGCTTGAGGGTGTGTCGCGGGATGTTGGGGATGCGGTGGCCGGGCAGGACTTCGATCTCGTCGTCGCCGGTGCAGTTCGGGTTCGCCTCGGCGCTGCTGTTGGCCCCGGCCACGACGCAAGCGCTCGACTGGTAGGTCGCGTCCACCGCGGCGTAGCTCACGCCGAAGTCGAACGGCCCCGATCGGCCCGACAGGCCGAGTTCGATGCCCTGGCGCCGCGTGCGGCCGAAATTCTGGAAGTAGCCCGCCGCCAGCGTGTTGCTGACGAACAGGATGTCGTCACGGTTGATCGTTCGGTACAGCGACGCGTTCCAGCGCCAGGCCTCGCCGATGCGCCCGCGCACGCCGGCTTCGACAGTCGTCGACACCACCTGCTTGAGCGGTGGGTCGCTTTGCAGCGCGTTGGGCAAGACGCAGGGGTTGGCCGGATCGGAGCAGCCGAGTTCGACCGGGCTGGGCGCCCGGTTGCCCTGGCTCACACCGCCAAACACGGTGATCGCGGGCGAGGCGGCCCAGGTCGCGCCGAGTGCCGGGTTGAAGCGTTTGAAGCTCGCGTCGGCGTCGAGCGTGGTCGGCAGGCCGAGCTCGATGCGGCCCAGATCGACCGTCGTGACGCGGGTATCGTTGTAGCGTCCCGACAACGTGACATGCAGTTCCGGGCTCGGCGACCAGACATGGCTCGCATACACGCTGCGCGTGCGCGAGCTGCCGCTGATGCGCGCGTTGACCTCGGGGTCTTCTTCGGGCACGACAGCGCGCGTGGCGTCGAGGTCGCCCTCGGCCTGGGTCTGCTCGAAGCGCGTGCTGGCGCGGTCGAGCGACGCGCCGATCATCAACTGGCGGCCGGGCTGCGTGTGCGTCCATTGCAGTGCCAGGCCGCTGCCGCGCTGCCGCGTGGCGGTGCGATTCTCGACGCCGGATTCAGTCACGGTCGGCGGGTCGAAGTCGTCGTTGAGGTCGCCGTTCAAGGTGTCGGTATCGAGGTGGCGCGAATACACCACGGCTGCCAGCGCATTGGCCGCATCGAGCCGCGCCGTCGTGTTCAGGGCCAGCATGCTCAAGCGGTTGCGCGTCTGGTCGGGCCGCGTGTAGATCGATTCGCGCCGCACATCGAGCAGCGTGTCGGGCAGCAGGCCGTTGCCGATCAGGTCGGTGCGTGCCTGGGTCAGCGACAGGTCCCAACTCCAGTCCTTCGTGGCTTGCCCGCCGCGCAGGAACAACTGCCCCAGGCGCGACTCGGAATGATCGCGCCAGCCGTCTTCGTCATATCCGCTGGCGGTGACGAACAGGTGCCCGGTCGCGCCGAGCGCACGGCCATGCGACACCTCGGCGCTGCGCCGGCCGAACGAACCGATGCCCAGTTCGGCCTCAGTGCCCGCGTCGGTGTCACCGCGCTTCATGCGCACCGAAAGCGCCCCGCCGAGCGTGTTCAAGCCGAATAGCGGATTGGAGCCCGGCATCAGCGTCACGCTGGCAATCGCGCCCTTGGGGATCAAGTCCCAGTTGACGATGTCGCCGAAGGCTTCATTGACCCGCACACCATCGACATAGACCGAGATGCCCTGCGGCGCGCCGAGCAGCGAACTGGCGGCAAAGCCGCGGTAGTTGACCTCGACCTGGAACGGGTTGCCCTGGGTCTCGTTGACATTGACGCTGCCCAGATGCCGGCCCAGCAGGTCGGGCAGGTTCAGCGGCGCGAGTTCGCGCAAGCGCTCGCCCGACACCGTCTGCACATTGCCCGGGATGCGGTCGACCGGTTGCGGACCCCCCAGGGGTGAGGTGCCGACGATCTCGATGCGCTGCGCTTGCGCTGTCATGGCGGGTTCGACGTTCTGCGCCAGCACCGCCGCCGGTGCCAGCGCGAGACCAACGAACTCAAGCACAAGGCGGTGGCGCATGACGCGACCATAGCCAAAGGCACAGCGTCGGTGGAAGGGAAGACTTCCCGGTCGCGCGGCGGGATCAACCCTGAGCCGGTCAGGGCCTGTTGACACTACGGACCCTGGTCCCCGGCCGGCGTGATCACGCCGCAGCGGATCGCCAGATGCGCAAGGGCCGCGGAGGTGGTCAGGCCGAGCTTGTCGCGGATTTGCGATTGGTGGTTCGACACCGTCTTGGCGCTGACGTTGAGCGCGAGCGCGCATTCGGCAATCGAGTGGCCCTGCGCCAACAGGCGAAACAACGAGAACTCGCGCTCGGTGAGTTGGGTCAGCCGCGCGCGGTCGGACTCGAGCGCTGCGGCAGCGTTGCCCGCGAGGTCGGGGTGCACGAAGCGTCGGCCGGCGTGAACCGCCTGCACGGCCTGGACCAGCAGTTCGGGGGCGCTGGCCTTGGTGACGAAGCCCAAGGCACCGGCGTCCAGCGCACGCCGGATCGGCAGCGCGCCGTCGTGCATGCTGAAGACCAGGATGCGGCAACGCGGATCGCGCTGGCGCAGCCGCGCGATCAACTCGAAGCCGCCACCGCCGGGCATCGCCAGGTCGGTGACGACGACGTCGGGCGACTTGCGTCGGCAGGCATCGAGAGCCTCTTCGGCGCTGACCGCCTCGGCCACGACGCGGATCGAGCCGGCGTGTTCGAGCAGCCGCGTGATGCCGGCGCTGACCGCCGGGTGGTCATCGACCAGCACGACACGGATCATGCTGCGGCAAGCGCAAGCGGCAGACTCAACTCGAGCGACACGCCGCGGCCCGCGCCGCTGTCGATCGCCAGATGGCCGCCGAGCGCCGCAGCGCGTTCTGCCGCTCCGAGCAGGCCCAAGCCGCGGCGCGGCGCCGCCGCGTCCATGCCCACGCCGTTGTCGCGCACCGTGAGCCGGAGCACGCCGGGCGCCTGCGCTGCCGCGCCGAGCGTCACGCGCACCGTGCTCGCCCGCGCATGGCGCATCACATTGGACAGCGCCTCCTGCACTACGCGGTAGACCGCCACATTCACCGCCTCGCCGAGCGCGTCGGCGCTGGTGTCGTGGTGGAACACGCAGGCCACGCCGCTGCGCGCCTCCCATGCTTCGCACAGGGCCTGGATCGCGGCGACGAGGCCCTGCGCGTCAAGCTGGGCCGGGCGCAATCGGTGCAACATGCCGCGCACCTGGCCCGACAGCGCATCGGCCAGCGTGGCGATGCGCGCCGCGGCTGCGGCAGAGGCTGACACCGCGGCCGGCGCAGCGCCGTCGGAGGCGGCCATCAAGGCCGCCTCAGCGCGCATCGCCGTGACGGTCTGTCCGAGTTCATCGTGCAGTTCGCGAGCCAGCGCGCGGCGCTCGTTTTCCTGCACGGTGATCAGCTGCTGCGCCAGTTCGCGGTTGTCGGCCAGCACCGTGGCCAGGTGGTCTTGCGCGCGCCGCGCCTCGCGCCAGCGCCGTGCGGCATACCAGGCCATGCCGATCGCGAGTGCAGCCAGCCCGAAGACGAGTTCATCGGCGTCGAGATGCTCGAAGGGCTGCGACCAGGCCGCATAGCGCTCGAACCACTCGAGTCGGGAGGCCACTGCAAACACCGCCAGCGGTGCGCCGAGCACCCAGGCCAGGTCGGTCAGTGACTTGGCATCACGCACGGGACAGGGCTCGGACATGGTGGCAAAGGTGCGGCGGGGTTGGACACGAGTCTATGGCCAGGTTCGCGCCGATGCGCAGCCTAGAATCGTCGCCCGCGCGGCCCCTCGCCGCGCTCCCCTGCCCATGCCGCGCAAGCTCTTCGTCACTACCGCCCTGCCCTACGCCAACGCGCCGTTTCACATCGGCCACATGATGGAGTACATCCAGGCCGACATCTGGGTGCGATTCCAGCGCATGCAGGGTCACGAGGTGCACTTCGTCTGTGCCGACGATGCCCATGGCGCGCCGATCATGATCGCCGCCGAGAAGGCGGGCAAGACGCCGCAGGCGTTCGTGGCCGAGATCGCCGCCGGCCGCCAGCCCTACCTCGACGGCTTTCACATCGCCTTCGACAACTGGCATTCGACCGACGGGCCCGAGAACCACGCCCTGGCGCAAAGCATCTACCTGGCGCTGCGCAAGCAAGGCCTGATTGCCGAACGCACGATCGAGCAGTTCTTCGACCCGCTGAAGTCGATGTTCCTGCCCGATCGCTACATCACGGGCGAGTGCCCCAGGTGCGGCGCGCTCGACCAGTATGGCGACTCGTGCGACAACTGCGGCGCGGTGTATTCGCCCACCGAGCTGAAGAACCCGCGTTCAGCACTGTCGGGAGCGACACCGGTACTCAAATCGAGCGCGCATTACTTCTTCCAGCTCAGTTCGGCACGCTGCATCGATTTCCTGCAGCAATGGACGGCCACGCCCGGCCGTCTGCAGCCCGAAGTGCTGAACAAGATCAGCGAATGGTTCGCCGCCGACGACGCCGGCCATGTGACCTTGGCCGACTGGGACATCAGCCGCGACGCGCCCTACTTCGGCATCCGCATCCCCGACACCGAGGACAAGTATTTCTATGTCTGGCTCGACGCGCCGGTGGGCTACCTGGCGTCGCTGAAAAATTACTTCGCCAAGATCGGCGGCGACTACGACGCCTTCATGGCCGACCCGACGGTCGAACAGATTCACTTCATCGGCAAGGACATCGCCTACTTTCACACCCTGTTCTGGCCTGCGATGCTGCATTTCTCGGGCCGCAAGACGCCGGACAAGGTCTACGTGCACGGCTTCATCACACTGGGCGGCAACAAGATGAGCAAGAGCCGCGGGACGGGCATCTCGCCGCTGCGCTACCTGGAAGTCGGGCTGAATGCCGAATGGCTGCGCTACTACATCGCGGCGAAGTTGAATGCCAAGGTCGAAGACATCGAGTTCAACCCCGAGGACTTCATTGCACGCGTCAACAGCGACCTGATCGGCAAGTACATCAACATCGCCAGCCGCGCCGCGGGCTTCCTGGCCAAGCGCTTCGGCGGCCAGTTGTCGGCCGACCTCGGCGTCGAGGGCCGCGTGCTGCTCGACGCCCTGCGCGGCCACAACGTCATGCTGCGCGAGCTGTACGAGGAGCGCGAGTTCGGCAAGGCGCTGCGCGAGGTGATGCTGCTGGCCGACCGCGTCAATGAGTACGTCGACCGCCACAAGCCCTGGAAGCTGGCCAAGCAGGCCGGCGCCGACGCCTTGCTGCACGACGTGTGCAGCGTGTGCATCGAGGCCTTCCGACTGCTGACGATCTACCTCAAGCCGGTGATGCCGGCGCTGGCGGCCCAGGTCGAGGGCTTCCTGAAGGTCGAGCCCCTGGCCTGGGCCGACGCCGCGCGTGCGCTCGGCACCCACACCATCGGCGCCTACCAGCACCTGATGCAGCGGGTCGATGCCAAGCAGCTCGAAGCCTTGCTCGAGCCGCCGGCCGCCGCACCCCCCCTGCCCGGCGGCGAGGCGCTGGCGCCCGAGATCGGAATGGGCGACTTCGCCAAGCTCGACCTGCGCATCGCGAAAATCGTCCACGCCGAACATGTCGAGGGCAGCGACAAGCTGCTGCGCCTGACGCTCGATGTCGGCGAAGGACGCCTGCGCAACGTCTACGCCGGCATCAAGAGCGCCTACCTACCGCAAGACCTGATCGGCAAGTTGACGGTGATGGTGGCCAACCTGGCGCCGCGCAAGATGAAGTTCGGCGTCAGCGAAGGCATGGTCCTGGCCGCGAGCCATGCCGACGAAAGGGCCCACCCGGGGCTGTATGTGCTCCAACCCTGGCCTGGCGCGGTGCCCGGCCTGCGCGTGCGCTGATGGACATGGCGGCCCCAAGACGGCTGCGGCGTCGCCCGCCGCGGGGAATTCAGGCCGCGTGGGGCGCTGGCCGCAATGACGACCCCAAGCTCGCTTCGCTCGCGCCCCCCGAGGGGAGCTCAGGCCGCTTGGGAGCGGCCCGGCGCGGCCTGAGATCGCCCTCGTGGTCCTGAGCTTGCACCGCTTCCGCCCGCGCCTGGTCGACGCGATGCGCGGCTACGACCGCCGCCGCGCGCTGGCCGACATCGGCGCGGGCATCACGGTGGGCGTGGTGGCGCTGCCGCTGGCGATGGCCTTTGCAATCGCCGCGGGCCTGAAGCCCGAGCAGGGCATCGTCACCGCGGTCGTCGCCGGTTTCCTGATCTCCGCGCTCGGTGGTTCGAACGTGCAGATCGGCGGCCCGGCGGGCGCCTTCATCGTCATCATCTACGGCATCCTGCAGCGCTACGGCCTGACCAACCTGCTGATCGCCACGGCGCTGGCAGGCGCCCTGCTCTTCGCAATGGGCGCGTTGAAGCTCGGCGCCCTGGTGCGCTACATCCCGGTCACGATCATCATCGGCTTCACCAACGGCATCGCGGTACTGATCGGGCTGTCGCAGTTGAAGGACCTGCTCGGCCTGTCGATCGACAAGATGCCGGCCGACTTCTTTTCCCAGATCGTCGCATTGGCGAGCCACCTCGACAGCTTCAACCCCTACGCTTTCGCGATCGGGGCGGTCTGCTTCGGCGGCCTGTTCCTGTGGCCGCGCCTGTTTACCGGCGGCACCCTGCCGGAGCGTTTGATCGAGATCAGTTCATTGAAAATGGTCTCGCGCGTGCCGGGCCCGGTGGTGGCCCTGGTGTCGATGACCCTGATTGCGTGGTGGTTCGTGCTGCCGGTCGAAACGATCGGCTCGCGCTTCGGCGGCATCCCGCGCTCGCTGCCGGCGCTGGCGCTGCCGCCGTTTTCATGGGACAGCGCCAAGCAGTTGCTGATCCCGACGATCACGATCGCCCTGCTCGGTGCCGTCGAGTCGCTGATGTGCGCGCGCATCGCCGACAACCTGACCGACCTGCCGCGCCACGACCCGAACCAGGAGCTGATGGCCCAAGGCGTGGCCAACATGGTCAGCCCGCTGTTCGGCGGCATGCCCGCCACCGGCACCATCGCGCGCAGTGTGACCAATGTGCGCGCCGGCGCCACCACGCCGGTGGCAGGCATCGTGCACGCGCTCACCTTGCTGGCCATCGTGCTGCTGGCCGCGCCGCTCGCGGCAAACGTGCCGCTGGCCGCACTGGCCGGCATCATGCTGTTCGTGGCCTGGAACATGGGCGAGTGGCGCGAGTTCGCGCGCCTGCGGCACTTCAGCCTGCCCTACCGAATCATCCTGCTCGGCACATTCTTCCTGACCGTCGTGTTCGACCTCACGGTGGCGGTCGAAGTCGGCCTGGTGCTGGCCTGTGTGTTCTTCATCTACCGCATGAGCACGCTGTTCACCGTCAAGCCGCACGACAGCGCCGAGCTGCCGCCGGGCGTGCACGTGTTCGAGCTGTTCGGCTCACTGTTCTTCGGCGCCGTCGGCAAGATCGAAGCCCTGCCCGCGCAACTGCCCCCCGGCACGCGAGCGGTCGTGCTCGAGATGCACCGACTG